>CAYUZB010000118.1:0-3095 GCA_964449565.1 uncultured Granulosicoccaceae bacterium
TCCTCTATCGGGGAGGAGTTTCCATTGACCAGTACCGCTAATGGCCGCGCATGTTTGGCTCAGCTTGATATCGAAGATGCGAAAAAACTAGCGAACGATGAGTGGCGAGAGTTCGGAATAAAGGCACACTGGAAAACGCTGCTCAAACAGTTGAACGATATAAAAAAAACGCACATTGCGTATGATCTTAACGATCATACCAGTGGTATATCGGCAGTCGGGTTTGCTTTTAAGGATTCCTCACAAGAATTACACGCTATTTCAGTACCGATTCCGTCATCTCGGTATGCTGAAAAAAGTCAGTTGGTCGTAAGTGCATTAATGGATGTTCGAAGTGCTCTATTGCGTGAGCTGGTATAGTAAATTGGACAGATAGCCAAGTGATTGATCATTTTGCTGAGTGCTCGTGAAACGATCCTCAAGAACGAGGTTTTTCGTTCGCTGGGTCATAAAGCGGTTTGTAGCCGACTGATTCAACAACGACTGAGTATTGCTCGCCGAAGTATTCGATCAACAACTCTTGTCCTTCCTTGCAATAGTCATATGGCAGGTAACCCAAGGCGATGTTCTTGCCGATGCTTGGGCCGAAGACAATACTGGTGGTATAGGAACGTCGGCCTTCGCTATCGATCAGCACTTCACCACTGGTCTTGTCCATGATGGGACAGGTGCCGACTGGGTAGCGGGCAATGCCATCGGCGTCGGTATGTTCTTGCATGGTCATTGTGCATAGATAAGCAGGCTGATGCTCACGCGCGCGTTGGGCAACGTAGTGCTCCTTACCATGAAAATCAGCCGCCTTGACTTTAGGGCGTGCCAGATCTGCTTCGTATAAATTGTATTCGGTCAACAGATCCGCGTTTTGCAGGCGCAGACTTTTTTCCAGGCGTCGGCTATTGGCGTAGGTTTCAACTCCTATGGGTGTTACACCTTTTTCGGCCAGCGCATCCCAGACAGCAAGGCCATCATCGTAGTCAAAGTGCAATTCCCAACCTTGCTCACCGACATAAGAAATGCGGAAGGCCGCTACATTGACCCCATTAATTTTTATCGTGCGTACGGCGGCGAACGGAAAGTTTTCATTCGTCAATGCATCGGGTTCGTCGACTACTGCTTGAAGAGTCGTGCGAGCATTTGGTCCCCATATGCCGAGGCAAGAGTATTCGGTTGTGCGATCGCTTATTTCAACGCCTGGATAACCATGGTCGTCACTCATGCGTTGTAGCCAGACAAGATCACGGTTACCGGCATCCCCGCCATCGATCACCCGAAAGTGATCATCAGCCATACGGATAACCGTGAGATCTGCGCGAACGCCGCCGACCTTGTCAAGGAAATGTGTATAGACACCTTTGCCGACCGGGGTATCGCCACCGACTTTGGCAACGCAGGTATATTCCATCAAGGCTTCGGCATCAGCACCTTTGACATCGATAATGGCAAAGTGCGATAGATTGACCATGCCGACGTCTTCGGACAATTGCAGGTGTTCGGCATTGGAGACGCGCCAGAAGTGTCGGTTGTCCCATTCGTGTTCGCGTACCGGTACCTTGTCGCCAAATTTTTCGAGTAGATGTTCGTTACTGGCATAACCATGTGCGCGTTCCCAGCCAGCCGCTTCCATGAAGTAGGCGCCCAATGCCTTTTCACGTTCATAAAACGGGCTGCGTCGAAGACCACGACCTTTGCTGTAAGGCTCGCGGTTGTGCACGGCCGGGTTGTAGATCTTGAACGCTGTTTCATAACAACGATCATGAATATATTGTTCTTCTTGCTGAAACGGATAGTAGCGCGACACATCAACGCCTGAATGATCAAAGTCGGTGCGACCATCGGTCATCCAGTCAGCGATCAGCTTACCCGTCCCAGGACCATCTTTAACCCATACCGATACCGCATACCAAAGCCCGCGTACATTTGCCGATTCACCGACCGATGGACCACCGTCGGCAGTCACTTGCAATAGCCCGTTGAACGAACGCTTTTCATCAAAGCCGAGTTCGCCGAGGATCGGCGTCAGTTCCATTGCCCGTTCCAGAGGTTCCATGATCTGTTCCATTTCCAGATCACGTTGTGACGGGGAGAGTCGCGCTTCTTCTTTTGATTGCAAGTCGCGCGGATGACACATGCGCGGTTCTGACTCTTCGTAATAGCCCCACTCGATCATGCCGCCTTCTGAGGTTGTCGGGTCGCCGGTGTCACGTAGATAGGCGGAATTGCCTTGGTCGCGTAACAAGGGGTAGCCGATGTCCTTGCCGGTACCAGCAAATTTGTCATAGGGGCCAAACCAAAGCAGGGGATGATCGACCGGCATGACAGGCAGATCTTCACCCGCCATCTCAGCGATTGTTCGACCCCAGAGGCCGGCGCAGACAATCACATAGTCCGCGGCGATGTATCCACGGCTGGTGGTGACGCCTTTGATACGTCCGTCTTGGATGTCCAGTGCGGTCGCTTCGGTGTTGGCGAAGACTTTGAGCTTGCCGGTTTTTTCAGCGGCCTCAACCATCTCGCCGGTCACGACTTGTGATCGTGGTGCGACCAGACCGGCATCAGGGTCCCACAAGGCGCCCTGGATCATGTCTTCTTCAAGAAGTGGCATTTTCGCCTTGGCTTCGGCAGCCGAAATCATCCGAGCGTTGGTGCCGAAGGCCTTGCCGGAGGCGACCTTTCGCTTGAGTTCACCCATCCGTTCGTCATCACCGATGCGCGCCACTTCAAGTCCGCCGACTTTTTCATAGCGACCAAGCTTCTCGTAGAAGTCGATGCTGTACATCGTTGTGTGGCACGTCATCTGATCGTGTGCTGTCGCGTAGCAGAAGTCAGAGGCATGCGCGGTGGAACCGACGTCGGTCGGAATGGCCGACATGTCGATGCCGACAATGTCATCCCAACCGCGCTCGATCAGGTGGTGCGCGACGGAGGCCCCGACGATGCCGCCCTGGCCGATAATCACGACCTTGGCGCTAGAGGGAAAAGCTGCCATGTATTTCAACTCGCCTGTAATAGCAATCGCACACTATAAACCGTTGAAAACCTGAAGGTCGCCGTGCAAAACCATGGCGGCGGCACCGGGTTTCGCCAGCACGACCTGT
>CAYUZB010000118.1:3195-4625 GCA_964449565.1 uncultured Granulosicoccaceae bacterium
GCTTTGAACAAATGGTCAATGGTGACGTTTAACGGTTTATTGAATAACTCGAATCCTGCTCGTAAGGGATATCCAGAACATGGCTACTGCATTCGATCAACAGATACTGGCCAGGCTCCCCTCAACACGGCGCTATGCGCGTGCACTGCTCGGCGATCATGAGCTCGCCAATGAGGCCGTGTTATTCGCCATTACACGCTTGTCGCGAACCTCGTTACCACGGGTACCTGAAAAAATGATACGGCTGTGGTTAGCGCATCTTGTCAATGAGTTTGCGGACCGTCGTCATGCTCAGACCGCACCGAGCGGAGATGCTGCGGCTGAACACGTGGAAGACTCCGTGTTTGACTTGCCGACAAAAACCCAAGTTGGTGGCAGTGATCTATTGATGGCACGTATCGATCCAATGTTACAGGATCTGAGTGAAAACCAGCGACGCATTTATCTACTGCTGGCACTCGAATCATTTAGTGTCGAGAACGTCGCGCAGTTACTCGGCATGTCTGTAGAGCGCATTAGTGCGGAGTTCGACTTGATAAAAACGCAACTGGCACCGCCACCGGTGGTGACCCCAAAGACCTTGCCAAAAGCGGCTTGATTTTTTACTACTGAAAATGGCTCCTGGTGCAGAACACACACAGGTCCGTGAGTACCCAGCATGAACGAAAAAAGCGTCACTAAAAAAGATGATAAGGATATCGTTCAGCAAAGCATAAAAATGGCTTACGCCGGTGTGGTAGATGAACCTGTACCGTCGTGGATGGTCAGTGCAATCACATCACCGCTTCGCCGCGGCCTGATCAATGGCGCACTGGCAGTTGCAGTGCTGTCGATTGGCATCGGACTGGGCATGATGTTGAAAGGTTTGACAACGTCCGATGAACCCGTGGTGGTGGCTGAACTGAATGCCTCGGATCTTGGCTCGCAAGTGCATGATCTTTTTACGATGGATCCGGTAGATCCGGTACAAATCAGTGCGGATGATCCTGACTTTCTGAATCTTTGGGTCAGCCACCGTCTCAAACGCAAATTCGAATTGCCGGATTTGTCAGCGCATGGCTTGACCGCCCTGGGTGCGCGCATGGTACAGGACGGTAACCGCGCTGCCGTCTTGAATGTCTTTGAGGATAACGATCAGAATCGATTCAGCTTGCTGGCACGTGTCAATCGTTCTGATGGTGCATCGAGCGATGCGCGGTTCAGTCAGTCGAGAAAGGCGCAGCGTCTGGAATGGCAGCACGGTCAATTGGTGTATGCACTGGTTGGCGAGGGTGATGAGCCACAGTTCAAAGCGATCAAGACGTACATAAGCAAATAGTTTTGCCAGCCTGTCTTTATCGCTGCAATGTGTATTTATCGCTGCAATACGATGATCACTTGAGATACTCGGCAATCGAGGGCGTTCGATAACCATCCTTGCGCCAGATAAT
>CAYUZB010000118.1:4725-11577 GCA_964449565.1 uncultured Granulosicoccaceae bacterium
ACTTGAGATACTCGGCAATCGAGGGCGTTCGATAACCATCCTTGCGCCAGATAATCGGGAAGTGTTCTTCGTTCATCTCGTTATTGGCTAGGTTTCGGTAACGCCCGTAAATCGGCCCAATGCCTTCATGAAGTTTTGTTGGTACATAACGAACATCACTGCGCATCGCGTGTAACACGATTGCACGGCGGGGCTCCTTGCCACGATTCTCGCCTGAGCCATGCCAGGTATGGCCATGATGAAACGAGCCACCACCGGCGGCCACTTCCACCGGTACGATCTCGACTGTTTCGTTCTCTGCCATGGCTGCCTTGTTCATATGCTCGCGATAGTCCTCGGGCCCATGAAATTCACCTTCAGGTTTTCTCAGCGCCCAGCGGTGCGAGCCTTTGACCAATTCGAGGGTGCCGCCGTTCGCGGAAGTTGTGTCGAGTGCGATCCAACAGGTGCACAGGTCCGAGGGTGTAAACCAGGAGAGAAACGCGCTGTCCTGATGATGCGCGAGGGAGCGGGCACCGGCAGGTTTCCACAAGACGTTGTCGATCATGATGCGCACGCCCGGCCAATCCATCAGTGTGCCAACAAGTTCACCGAGTGTATTGTTCAGAACGACACGGGCGATGCGCCGATCTGCTTTCCAACCATTGCAGATCTGTCGTGTCAGACTTGGATCGCCTGTACCGTGTTGCCAGTTGACTTCATCCGGTTGCACACCCGTCTCAAAACGACCATGAAAAAGATCATCAAACGCGTCATGGAGTTCAGCAATACGGTTTATATCCAGTAAACGCTCGGCGATAACAAAGCCGTTGTCGTGCCAGGCGTCATGATCAATGTCAGGGCGTTTTATTGACACAGGGCAGCAGCTCAGCTCAGCGAACGGTATTTGGTCGCTTACTGGCATCACCGAACTGTTGTTCCATTGTCCGGCGCATACGTACCACATCATCGGTTTCATCAAGCGTCACATCCTGCATTGTGATCGCTTCGTTGGCCTTGATATCGCGCTTCAAGGTAACGCCACTGGCAAGGCCGATCGGTAGTGCACCCAGGGCGAGTGAATCGTTTGCACTGTGGAGCTTTCCCCAGACGGTAAACCCGCCTTCACCATCAAGTGTTTCACCGGCTTTCAAGTCTCGCTTGGCGGTAGTCACCACATCGGCGTTGAAATCTTGCGTGCTGCCCGTGGCCTTGTTCAAGAGTGCGGCTGACAGTATCGATACATTGAGTTCCAGACCAATCAGATGAAAGGGTTTGTACATGGCCGAATAACGACCTGTATCATCGGTGTTCATACCGTATTGGCGAAAACAGGCTGCTGAATAGTCGTTCGGGGCTTCGATCACCACATACACACCCCATCGAAGATCCTTGTACACATCGCTTCCATCGCGATGCAGTGATGATACGACTTCGACTTGACCTTCACCCGACAAGACACCACCTGCCGATACCGGTCGCAGCACCTGCGCCAGCTCATCCATACCGGCTGGTGGAAACTGCAAACCATTGTCGGGTACGTCGAGACCGGTGGCATTACTGATGGCAGCCATTTCCAGCGCCGACTTGGTACCGTCCAGAAAACTGTTGAACATCTGGCTGTTCATGCCGGCATCGGCGGCTTGTGCAGCTGTTAATCCATAGTGATCCCACACCGTGTCTGGCGTTGACGCATGGTAGGCGGGGAGATAGCGTGTTCCTTTACCGGCGGCGACTACCTTGAAGCCACAGCCTCTTGCCCATTCGACAAGTTCGACGGTCAAGGCGGGTTGATCGCCATAGGCCATGGAGTAGGTGACACCGGCTTGTGCAGCCTCGTTTGCCAACAGCACACCGCCAAGTACATCGGCTTCAACATTGACCATGACGACATGCGTAGCATGCTTGATCGCAAGACGTGCGTGTCGTAGTCCGGCAAGCGGATTGCCGGTCGCTTCGACCATGACATCAACCGAGCCTGCGAGTAGCATCGATTCAATATCATCGGTGAAACGCGTGGCCTTGATGGCTGCATCGGTCCAGCCAATCTGGCGACAGTTCTCTTGCGCACGGGCGGGATCGAGATCGACAATCGTGTCGACTACCAGACCGGGTGTGGTCGGGACTTGCGACAGAAACATGCTGCCGAATTTCCCCGCGCCAACAAGGCCCACGCGTACCGGTTTGTCGGTGGCTGCACGCGCCAGAAGTTCTCGATACAGATACATATCAGGGTCCGAGTCAGCGTCATTTAATTAGACCATAGAAAGAGACCGTAGAAAGCCCGGTATACTGTGTCGGTCGGGTAAAAGAGTAAAACAAAGCATGAAACACTTGTCAGCGATGTTTTTGGGGATTTTCGGATGGTTTGGCCTGCAAGCAATGGCAGCCGATCTGCCTGATTTGGGCGGCAAGGAAGTGGTGGTGGTCACCGAAAATGCTTACCCACCCTTGCAATTTGTCGATCCCAAGAGTGGCGATGCCATTGGTTGGGAATATGATGCCATGCTAGAGCTTGCGTCGCGTTTGAACTTCAGCCTCACTATCGAGAACTCCAGTTGGGATGCGATGATTCCTGCCGTCAGTGAAGGCCAGTACGATGTTGGTATGACGGGTATCACCATCAAGGAAGATCGAAAGGAATTGGTTGATTTCTCTGACGCCTATATGCGTTCGGAAATGTTCATGCTGGTGCGTGCTGACGAAGATCGTTTTGCCGACGGGTCGTCGTTCGCTGGCTTTGCCGATGGACTGGTTGGCGCACAAGCGGGCACCACGCCGTTTTATGTTGCGGTGTACGACATGCTTGATGGTGATGAAGCGAACCCACGAATCAAATTGTTTGAAACCTTTGGTGCTTCAGTACAAGCACTGCGAGTGGGCGATGTTGATGTCGTGCTGACCGATGGAACAGCAGGGGCTGGTTATGTTGATGCGAATCCCGGTACCTTCAAGCTGGTTGGAGATTCAATGGGGACTGAAGACTTTGGCTTCATCTTTCCGAAAGGCTCCGAACTGGTTGACCCGATCAACGCGGGGATTGCAGCGATGAAAGCAGATGGCACACTCGATGCGTTGAACAAGAAATGGTTTCTCGATTACAAACAAGGTAACTGAGACGCAAGGCCAGAGGTCATGGTCGTGGTAGATCGTCACCCTTGAATTCATCATCTGATCGGCAAGACTTCCCCTGGTGGTTGCTGGCGACGGTACTTATCGGTGCCTATCTGGCGTTTCGCATTGTTACTGATGAATTGTATGCACCGATATTTGCCATTATCTCTAAAGGGATTGGCATTACGATATTTGTCACCCTGGTGGCGTTCACGCTGGCGTGCATCATCGGCATGCTGTTGGCGCTCGCCGGTCTCAGTAACTCACTTTGGCTACGACAGTTCGCGCGATTTTATATTGAAATTATTCGTGGCATTCCGGTATTGGTGCTGTTGTTTTATATCGCTTTTGTCGGTGCTCCAATGCTGGTGGCAGGCTACAACGCGGTCGCCGAATTTGTTGGGTTCTCACCTATCCGGGTACGCGACATCTCCTTGCTGTGGCGCGCCATACTTGCGCTGACTATTGCTTACTCGGCATTTATCGCGGAAGTTTTTCGCGCCGGTATCCAAGCGGTAGATGGTGGGCAGATCGATGCGGCAAAAGCCTTGGGGATGTCGCGCTGGTATCGTTTCAGGTTGATCGTGCTACCGCAGGCATTTCGCACCATACTGCCTCCGCTGGGCAACGATTTCATCGCTTTGATCAAGGATTCCTCGCTGGTGTCAGTATTGGGTGTGGCTGATATCACACAGTTGGGTAAAATCTACGCGGCCGGATCATTTCGCTTTTTTGAGACCTACAATATAGTGGCCTACGTTTATCTGTTGATGACCGTGAGCTTGTCGTTACTGTTGCGCCGACTGGAACGCCATATTGATCATAACCGCAGGATCGAATAAACGATGAGTCAGATACACAGTCGCCGCTGGGAAGCGGCTGCCGGAGTCGCACGCCGGCCCCGCGGTATCTATCTGTTTCACGGGACCGGTGAGCACTGTGGTCGCTATGAGCATGTTGCCGACGCATTGGCAAGCCAAGGTTTTGTCGTTGGTGCACATGATCATCCCAGTCATGGTCAGTCTGCGGGTGAGCGCGGCAAGCTTTACCCACCCGGTGCCTATGCAACACAGGCGGGTATACAGTTCATGCGTTTCGCCAAGGAGACCGGATCAACGCCGATCCTGCTCGGGCATAGCCTCGGTGGTGTGCTGGCTTCCGAGTTGGTGCTGATGCACGGCTTGCAAGTGCATGCCCTGATACTGTCAGCGCCGGCCTTCCTGCCGTTTGTTTCAACGATGAACACGATCAAACTGCATGTAATGAATACGTTCGCCCCAAATCATTGTCTAGAGTTGCCGTACGACGCCACGCGATTGACTCACGACAAGGATATGGTTGATGCCAGTCATGCCGATAAGCTCAATCACGGTTTCAAATCAGCAGCCAAGATCACGTGGCTGATACGCACAGGAAAAGAGGCACTGACACATGCATCTAAGCTCGATGTCGACACACTGATGCTGGTCCCCGGTGATGATCCTGTGGTTGATCCAGAAGGCAGCAAGCAGTTTGCCGCCAATGCCCCGAGTGACAAGGTCACCCTTAAATTGTATCCCGGTGCCTATCATGAGCTGTTCAATGAAATACCGGAGCTTCGTGAGCGTGCAATCGCCGAGATGATTGAATGGCTCGACAAGATCGCCCCCGTTGAAACATAGAACCCGCAAACGCATTCGTTGTTGACCATGAGCCTGGATGAATCAGACGTCACGGCGATACTGGATCTATCGCCTGCGGAGCGTTATCGCTATTTTATCGAACACGTGCAGGAGAAGAACGAAGTCTGGTCCCTGTACGATGATGGCTGGGCGACATCAGAAGACAAACAAGGCAATACCTTGCTGCCACTATGGCCAGATAAGGAATTTGCCGAATTGTGTATCACCGGTCATTGGGCAACATTCAAAGCGCAGGCCATTCCCCTGTCAGAAGTGCTGAATGACATGATTCCATCACTACGCACGGCGGATATGTTGCCTGGTGTGTTTTATGTCGTGGGTGAGGGTAGTGTTGAAGTGAGCTTTGATGAGTTGGATGCGGATCTTCGGGCGGAGCAGGGGACCGGAGGCTAGGATCGGGAGCCGTTTCGGGAGGCGTTCCGGGAGCCAGGAAACGACAAGTAGTGGGTGACTGAACCTGATATGACGTTAGGTGAGCGTTCCAACTAAAAATGACAGCTCAAGTTTTAAATAGCAGGTTATTTTCGAAAAAATAGTCTGCGCTAACCTGAAAGAAATGACAGGCGGCCTATTCGGTTATTGATCGTAACTGCATAGTATTTACACATTCCCACCCTAGAGTAACGATATGACTAATGTCGTCTACTTCGCTCGATAGAAAACGATACGCGAGCGCCAGTGACGCAATAGTTGTGTTCGCCAACAACTCAAACTGGAATAGTGAGAATGAATAAATATCCAAACGCAAAAACGCTTTTGGTGACTGTAATGGGGCCATGTTTTTTACTGATGGCTTGTCAAAGCGAAGACGACGGTTTGGTGAAAACCTCTGTCGAAGATAGTGCAGAGTATATAGTCGTCCTCGATGGTGCAGGAACGTCAGGAAATGGTGTATTGAATAGCGACGGTAGCTTTGACATATCCAACGCAATTTTTACCGAACGTAGTGTTGACTGTGGCGATTACGTGAATGAATATGATGCGAATCCAATAAATGTGCAGAATGGAACGGCTTTTAATGCGGATGTGCTGATAACCGCGACTGATTCAACGTGTACGATAAGCTCCAACAGCATACCTAACCACGACTTTAATGATGACACGGCTGCATTTGCTGGCGGGGCCGAAGGGGCGACGATCACACCACAGGAAGGTTTCGCCCATACCATTACGCGGACGCCAAGCTTTGCACAGAGTCCCACATTTATATCGCAGCAGATAAAAAACGGCATATTTTTAAATGGCGTGCGGCTTGATATCTTTTCAGCGGGTTGTTACCGCCCTACAGATGCGCAAGCGGATGAATTTGGAGAAATTGGCATTGGCTGTAGTTCTGATGCGGCCTGGCTTCTTGACCCATTGAGTACTGAATCCAAATTTGGCGCTGACCTTCACAATGCGCATACGCAGCCGGGTGGCTTGTATCACTACCACGGTTCACCGTTAGCGATGTTTGACGATAATCCAGGGCCCGATGGCTCCCCGGTGATTGGCTTTGCCGCTGATGGCTTCCCAATCTATGGCCCGTATTTCTTTGATGATGCGACGGGTACTGTGCGAAAAGCTGTATCAGGCTACACGTTAAAAACGGGAACCCGTGGCGAGCGCTCTGATACCAACCCGGGTGGTGAATATACCGGCCGTTATAACGATGATTGGGAATTTAGCGATGCAGGAGATCTCGATGAGTGTAACGGCATGAGCGTTGGTGGGCAGTACGGCTACTATGCGACTGACAGTTATCCCTGGGTGATCAAATGCCTCATGGGTACGCCTGATGATTCTTTTGTACAGTCTGGAGGTGGCCCTGGTGGCCCTCCAGATGCTGACGTGCTTCAGAGATCATTCTTTGTACCGCATGCTCATTGAAGGGTCTTAAAGCTAAATCTCTTATCGCGTACGGTTGGAGCACACACGGTGGGATGCTGGTTTGTGCATCGACCGTACGTTTAACCATAAATTTAGCTTGTTTGGAAAATGTGATAGTGCGGACAAGAATCAAATACGCCTTGTTCGCTTCTTGTTATGTTGCTGGAATGCATCTCGCAAGATTTCGAACATCGATTGGATCGACTAC
>CAYUZB010000119.1:0-4791 GCA_964449565.1 uncultured Granulosicoccaceae bacterium
GAAGAAAACATGCGGCATGCTGAAAGCACTCTCGACGCGCCGAACTAAAACGTGTTAGTCGCAATTTAAACTGTGGATAATCGAGACACGTGTTCTATGAGCAACTGAGATCTTGATCGAACTGATAGGTCAGATGGTGTAGCACTACTGCCCTGAGTTACTTACGTGCATCGACTTCACTTATGTCTAGTAATCGACAGTTTTAGCCACGTGGGCCCAATTCAACAGGCATTAAATTGACGCGGTGTCATTCGGTGCGTAACCTTTTCCCGATCAATTTTTTTTGCACACAGGTCGAACATTTGTGGAAGAGCTGGCTTATCAATTTCTCTTGCAGTCGGGATACCCTCGTGCATCCCTTATCACTGATCTATCGATACTTCCGAAGCTGCCACAAATCGAGGGCCACGGTTCCGCGCCGTCGATCGTCGTTGTTGACCCGAATAGCGCCGAGTGCCTTGCTGTCATCAAGGTCATTGCTGCGGATGACCCCGATGGATTTGATCAAAATGCTCTGACCACGGGGAAATTTGCCAATCAGATTGGTGGAGACGCCATTCAGGCTTTTGTGATTCGAGTCGATTTTACTGCGTCTGATGAGTCACAGCAGGTGCAGTTTTTCCGAGTATGGCCCGGTGATCAGCGCTTGCAATTGACCGCAAAAACCTTTCCTGATCTCGAAACGCTTAAAATTTCGCATAGATTGTCCAGTTCAAGCGTCCAAACTAGCGATATTGGCGGTGCACGCCCTAGTACACGTGCTCATGGGCGCGCTGCAGTGTCCCGCCAAATAGGGCAGTCTTCCAACGGACTGCTAATAGGCTTATACCTGCCAGCGGCCTTGTTGGGGTTCGTTTTGCTGGTCGACTGCATAGTCGATTTCATCACCGGTTCCGGATTTATCTCCAGTGCACAGAGTGGTCTCGCCGTGGGCATCGCACTCTTATTGACCATTCCAGCCGCAATTCGATACTACAGTGTTGTCTCAAATCCTCCCAATTGACAGGCAGGGACACTTGCAGATCTGAGAATCTTCTGTCACCATTGAATTCAACATATAAAGATATGTTTATATTTGATGGAAACACTTCTTGCAGGTTTACGTGCAGCTGGAGAGCCGACTCGATTACGTTTGCTCGCTCTATGCGCACACGGCGAGCTTAGCGTCAGTGAGCTCACCCAAATTCTCGGCCAAAGTCAGCCGCGGGTTTCTCGTCATCTGAAATTGCTTGTCGAAGCAGGGTTGCTGGATCGATTTCGCGAAGGAGCCATGGTTTTCTACAGCATCGCCGAGCTTCACGGTTCCGCCCATCTGGCGAGGACCCTGGTCGATTTGTTGCCCGAGGACAATGCCGAGCTCAATCGCGATTTGTCTCGGTTGGATCAAATACGCAAAAAGCGCGCAGAACTCGCGGCTAGTTACTTCAAGGAAAATGCGAGTCGCTGGCGGGAAATCCGCGCCCTGCATGTCCCGCAGGCCGAGGTTGAGGCGCGCATGCTTGAGTTGATTGGCGACGAACGCATCGATACCTTTTTGGATATAGGTACGGGCACCGGGCGAATTCTCGAACTTGTCGCTGATCAGATCGATCGCGGGATTGGTATCGACACCAGTCCTGAGATGTTGGCGATTGCCCGCGCACAGATAGAAAAAAACAAGTTCCGTCATGTGCAGTTCCGCAAGGGCGATATGTACAACATGCCGTTTGACGATCAAAGCGTTGATCTGGCGTCCTTGCATCTGGTGTTGCACTATTGCCTCGACCCGTCACAAGTTATTGCCGAAGCTGCCCGTACCTTGCGGGGCAAGGGCCGGCTGATGATTGTGGACTTTGCGCAACACCAGGAAGAACAATTGCGTATTGAACACAAGCATCAACGTCTTGGATTTAGCGATAGCGAAATTCGAAAGTCGTTTGTAGATGCCGGTATGAAGCCCGGCAAAACTGTCACGCTGGCCGGTGATCCCTTAACGGTCAAGATTTGGCACGCCCAGCAACCATTACTCCACTAAATTTAAATCACGAAATCATGACTACTCCGCGCCTGTCATTTGAATTCTTTCCGCCGCGAAACGCGCAGCAAGCTCGCCGCTTCTGGTACACACTCGGTAGTTTGCAAACTCTGGATCCGGAGTTCGTATCGATCACCTGGGGGGCGTTGGGTAGCGACAGCGATGCCAGTATCGATATTTTAAGATCGTTGTCGCAGGATTCGAACGTGCCGATTGCCGCCCACATGACCTGCGCTGGACAAAGCGAGGACGATTGCAACGCGATGCTCGATCGACTGACAACGATGGGAATCAATCGGCTTGTGGCCTTGCGTGGTGACCTTGTACAAGGAGAGACAAGCGCTGAACCCGATCCTGCGGCTTTTACACACGCCTCCGAACTGGTAGAACTGGCGGCACGGCGCAATCAATTTACCATCAGTGTTGGGGCATACCCCGAATCTCACCCGGAATCAACTTCGACCGAAGAGGATCTTCGCTGGCTCAAGCACAAGTTTGATCAGGGGGCAGACAATGCCATTACACAATTTTTCTTTGAAGCGGACACGTTTCTGCGTTATCGAGATGCAGCGGCGAAACTCGGTCTGGGTGACAAGATCGTACCGGGCATACTGCCGATCCACAATATCGACAAAGTCGTTGCCTTCAGTGGACGTTGTCAAGCAAATGTACCGCCGGCACTGATTGAGCGATTCCAAGCAGCGCGAACAGATGATTCACGTCTGCAGCTAGCAATCGATCAGTGCGTCGCTTTGTGTCATGACCTTGAGTCCGAGGGAGTAGACGAATTCCACCTGTATACCTTGAATCAGGCAACGTTAAGTTTGGCTATAGGATCGGAATTGCTCGGCAGGCCATTACCGGCCATGGTCGCCGCCTGAATTTGACAGGAGCGGTCTTAAAGGCGACACCGAGCGCCGCAATTGATGTAACGCCGTATAATGCTTGGCTTGTGTCTCAGACGCCTATTTCACACTGGTTCCCCAATGTCTTCATCCCCAAAAGTCGGCTTTGTCAGCCTCGGCTGTCCGAAAGCACTCGTCGACTCAGAGCGGATACTCACCCAGCTCCGTACTGATGGTTACGATGTCGTACCTGACTACGATTCCGCTGATCTCGTGGTCGTCAATACTTGTGGTTTCATCGATAGTGCAGTTGCCGAATCCATGGACGCTATCGGTGAGGCGATAAACGAGAACGGTAAGGTTATTGTCACGGGTTGTCTCGGTGTCAAACCTGCGGATATACAGCAGCAGTATCCCAATGTGCTGGCCGTTACCGGGCCGCAAGCCTATGAAGAAGTGGTCGCTGCCGTGCACGATCATCTACCGAACACGGTTGCCCATGATCCTTTTATCGAGTTGGTGCCGCCACAGGGCATCAAACTGACACCGCGTCATTACGCCTATCTAAAAATTTCGGAAGGGTGTAATCACAAATGCAGCTTTTGCATCATCCCATCCATGCGCGGTCGCTTGGTCAGTAGAGATATAGGCGATGTCATGCAAGAGGCAGAAAGATTAAAAGCGGCCGGTGTTCGCGAGCTTCTCGTTATATCGCAAGATACGAGTGCCTATGGCGTCGACCTAAAATACAAAACGGCTTTCTGGAACGGTCGTCCCATAAAGACGCGGTTCAAGGAGCTCTGTGAAGCATTGAGCGAACTGGGTATCTGGGTGCGTTTGCATTACGTATACCCGTATCCGCATGTCGATGACATCATCCCGTTGATGGCGGACGGCAAGCTTTTGCCTTATCTTGATATTCCGTTTCAACATGGTAGTCAGAAAATACTAAAAGCCATGAAACGGCCAGCGGCGGCGGAAAATACATTGAAACGTATCGCCGAATGGCGGAATACCTGCCCGGAAATCACCTTGCGAAGTACCTTCATCGTGGGGTTCCCAGGTGAGACTGACGAAGACTTCCAGGAACTCCTTGATTGGCTTGAAGAGGCACAGCTCGACCGGGTTGGTTGCTTCGAGTATTCACCGGTTGATGGCGCAACGGCCAACGAACTCGCTAATCCTGTACCCGATGAAATCAAGCAGATGCGGCATCAGGCTTTTATGCAAACGCAAGCAAAAATCAGTGCGTCAAAGCTGCAGAAACAAGTCGGTTCACGGCAAGTTGTTCTTATCGATCAAACCGAATTGCTTGACGAGGATGACAAGGAGTTTGCCATTGGCCGAACCGCCGGCAATGCTCCCGAAATCGACGGTGTCGTGCATATCGAAAACGACGGGTACGAAATTGCCGCAGGGGACTTTATCGAGGTGGATATCACAGCTGCCGAAGATCACGACTTGATTGGGCGTATTGTCGCTTGAGAGTTGCTTCGGTATCGGCAATGTTTAGCTGCCGCCGACGGCGAAATCACGCTTGGCTGTCGATATGGTGACAGTAAATCCCATGACAACATCCATCAGGGACGCGATTGTCATTATCAGAAAGGTGGTATTGCCTAATCTTGGAACCACTAGAAATTCGATCAGGAATGCAACGAATACCAGCAGAGAGAAGAAATGGTCGATGATTGAAATTACTGATGTGCGTGTCGCCTTGAAGGTTTCTATATAAAGAAACATGACACTGGCGAGAATAAAGGCGTCGCTAATGGTAATAATCAACAAGCGCCCTGACGGCAGGAGAAATTCAACCAGTATTATATTGATAACTGGCTCATCCAATGGGCCTGTTAACATGATCGCGTTTGCAGCTATCAATACGTACAAGAACAGCGGGATAGAAAAAATCCAGCGCATGCAGGCGCACCT
>CAYUZB010000119.1:4891-10933 GCA_964449565.1 uncultured Granulosicoccaceae bacterium
TTTAATGGCGATCAATTACGCATCCTGGCCACTCGATAAACTCAATAAGGAGAAAGATAAGATCGAGAAGGTCATCAAGAGCAAGCAGGTTCGGGAAAAAAAGGCAGTCATGGCCAAAATGGCTGCTGTGGCAAAAAGCAGTGGTTTTGATTTTCAGGAGCTGATTAACGAAGGCGCGGTTAAAAAAAGCGCCGCCTCCAAAAACAAGCCGGCCAAAAAGAAAAAGGTCGGTGCGAGGCGTGGTCCCGTGGCGCCTAAATACCAGAACCCCGATGACAAGAGCCAGCAATGGACCGGCCGGGGTCGTCAGCCGCGTTGGGTGCAGGCTCAGCTGAAAAACGGCCGTAGTTTGCAGGATATGACAATCTAACGAAGCATCATCAGTGTACCCGGATGTTATCCAGGTACAGCGAGTCTCCCTTGTAGTCCGTGGTCATGAAGAACACGAGTCTGTTGATGTTTGACATGTCCATTGTGCGGCCCTCATTCGGTGGCTCGCCCAATGTAAGCACTTCGTCAATTGCAAAAGTAATTGCACTCGCTCCCGGTGCCAAAGGAAAGACTCGATTGAATCTGTCGCGATACTGATTGTTATGGTGTGTGTCATTTATTCGCAGGTTCAGTTCGACCGTGTGATCTCCCGGGTTGAAAACATCGAATTTAAAGTAGGACAAGGATCGCCAGTCTGACTCGAAGTCGAACAGGGAGAAGCCGCTGTAGGGCGTTGAGTCTTTCACAATACGGATGACTTCAGATCGATTGTCTACCCAGTTTGTAGGTGCGCTCACTCGTTTGATGTTGTTTATGCCATTGGTCCTGACAAATGCCAGTGATCTAGGATGTTCGAAATCCGCCAACATGGGCCACACCGGTTTTGTCGTGGACAGATACCAAACCCACAGTACCTGGCTGACACCCAGTAGAGTCAGTGCCAGTAGTGCGAAGCTAAACATGAATCGCGTTGCATGGGTAATCATGGACGGTCGATACAGAAGAAAAGCGATATGGCCAATCGCAATGCCAAGAAAATCTCGCAATATGTCTTGTGTGCTGTAACTGCGTCCTGTGGATGGCTGTATGAGTTCAGTCAGAAACGCAAGTGCACCCAACAGCAAAGTTGTACCCAGCAGTACAGCTAAAAGTGGCGGCCCGCTATTGCTATACCGATTGAGTATATATGGCGCTCGAGCGATATACCGGTCAAGCGCGAAAGCAAATACCGCGAAAGCCAATGTGTGCAGCGCATTCTGAATCGCAATGCCCAACAAGGATCGGCCGGGCAAGGGGATCAGAAACGCCAGGACGATTAGTGCGCCAATGAGGGTGATGCCAACGACACGTAGCACGCGAGAATTCACAAGGTTGAATTCAGCGCGGAGCGTCGGCACCCAGACCCTGATACTTCTCAGGCGCATTGTCCACCAGGCGCAAATCCGCGACCGATGGGTCGACAAAATAACTGAGCGTATCTATCGTCTCGTTGTTTCGTATGGTAACAACACTACTGTCGCGGTCACTGATCGCGGCATCAAGTATGTTTCGCGTGATCCAGGCACCATCACTTTTGAATCGCAATTCAATGGCGTTTTTTGAATTACCGCGTGTCACAACCGAGTTGTTCTCGATCATGGTGTCAGGCGAACTCCAGAGCAGAATCTGCGCATCAGCTGTCTCTCGACGTTTGTTTGAGAACAGACCAGCATCCAGTGCAATCATGTTGTATTTGATACTGCCTCCACGATGATCTTCCTCTCGATTTTCAAGTCCGAATGCAATGGCGCGATCGACGTTATGAAAACGGTTGTTCTCGACAATCGTATTCGATGCACCGTTCCAGGCAAGTATTGCCGGGTTCCAGAGATGATCAGAATCATCCGGCACATGGATGTCCCTGAAGGTGTTGTTCGCGATAACCCAACCATTACCGGCGTGGATATCAATGCCGTTCGTATAACCTGTCCCGCTACCATGGTCAGTTTTTGCCGGTCCATCGCTATAGCGAATCAAGGAATACTCTACGCGTCCCTTGTCAACGCCTTTGCCAAAGTCGAGGGGGTTTACCTTGACGAATTGTTCACCACTGTCAATCAGCGCCAGATTGTAGAGTTCCGGGGAGATGGCTTTCCCATCAAATGCAATAGCATGTCGATAAACATCTCGAATGCTCAAGTTTTGCACTTTGAGATTACGGGCGTTAGTCCAGATTCCATGAGGAATCAGCTCACCCCCGGCGACATCGTCCATACCCTTGCCAACCAAGGCGACATCATCACAGCGTGTGCCTTTACCACGAATGGTTATATTGTCCACCTCAACCGAAAGCGTTCGCTTTAAATCGTATCGGCCTGGCTCAAGCAAAAGAACGGTGTTGGCACGTAGGTCATTCATAGCTTCGTGCAAAGCCTCGACGCTATCAATGTCCAGCACTCTGACTGCGGCGTTGTCACGCTTGATTTCGGGCAGCGGCGGGGCTGCGATGCAATTCTCACTGGGAGCCCGTGGCAGGGCCGCGGCTTGTACTTCAGGTGGCGGCTCGTCGGCATCAAGATTAAGTAGCGCGATGCCGACATACACAATTGCAGTCACGCTGAATATCACAGAAAGTACTGGCATGATTTTTTGCATGAGGTCTTTAAAATAGAGTGACCGGACTAGAGAATTCAATCCGTATTGCTGCGTACGGTTTCTCCCCTAATGATACAGATCGCCAATAAACGTTACTATTATTTTCCTCTGACAAGCTCACAAACCATGTCGAAAAATTCCCCGCGTGTCTGAACCGTCGCTCACACTCAAAAACCCGCGCAATCGGCCGATCGACCAGCAAGCGATCAGTATTGGCGTGCCGTTTCCGATCTCTGTTTGCCAGAGTGTCAGCCAATTGTCTCTCGCGAGCGATGCGGGCGAGGTGCATTGCCACGAACTGGACGTACTAGAATACTGGCCCGATAAATCCGTCAAGTGGGTGTTGCTGAAGGCGGTCATTTCATTGCCCGCAAACACCGATATGCGCTGCACGTTTGCCGCTCGATTGGGGACGGAGGGCGTTACTGTCGAATCGCGTTTGAGCGTCTCTGAGTCCAGTACTGTGATCGAAGTCACGAATGGAATCTCACGGTTCTGCTTCGACGCCGAACATGGTTTTTTTCCAGCTGTCGCCCCGGACAGTGACAACACTGCCGTGCCTACCACCGCCGATCTTGTCTTGACCGATGCGCACGGACAGCACTGTCGTTTCGAGCTCCAGGAACAGCGTATCGAGCAAGGAGCACGCGGCCAGATAGCCTGCATTACTCGGCTTGGGCATCTGACCCTGGCAGCGACTGAGCGCCGGATGCTGGTTGAGGTGAGCTACACCGTATACGCGAGTACTGGCCTGATGGAATGCGCGCTGACCGTGCATAACCCATCGCGTGCGCTGCATCCGAACGGTTTCTGGGATCTGGGTGATCCAGGCTCCATCGTGTTTCGCGCACTGTCTGTCGAGATGAATGGCGAGTCACTCCACGCCCCTAAGTACAGTCTGGCTGACAACCATCCCTTCATAGTCGTTGATGGTGCTGCGATTGAGATAACCCAGGAGAGTAGCGGGGGACAACAGCGTAAGTCGAAGATTCATGTGCAAGCGGATGGCTCTTTGCCCGATCTGTCCAGGTGTTGTGTCGTCATGCAAGATCATAACGTCAATGCCGAAACCGAACGCGCCAACCCGACGGTCAGGTTCGGCAACGAGGAAATTTCGACGACCATTGCGCTGGAGCATTTCTGGCAGAATTTTCCAAAATCCATGCGAGTCGAAGAAGGTAACTTCGGCTTGTCCTTGTACCCTGATATCTCGCCGACCCTTCATGAGTTGCAAGGGGGCGAGAAAAAAACCCATCGATTTTTCCTGCAGATTGCTCGTCCGGGTAATGCTCTGCAGTGGCTACATCAACCGGCGAGCATTACTATTGATCGCGACACTGTGCACAGTAGTGCCGTGTTTCCTTACACCTCAGCTAACCATACGGATGCCGAGTACGATGCCTTGCTGTCACTCGGCCTTGAGGGAGAACATAACTTTTTCGCCAAACGCGAACGGGTGGACGAGTATGGCTGGCGGAACTTCGGAGAGCTGTTTGCTGATCACGAAGTCTGGTTGTACGGCGCGCACGAGGATTTTCACTCGCATTACAACAATCAATATGATCCGCTGGCAGGCTTTGCCCGACAATTCGCGCTGAGCGGTGATCAACGCTGGTACGAGCTGATGCACGATCTGGCTCGTCATGTACTCGACATCGATCTGTATCACACGGATGAGGATCGAGTTGAATACAACCGCGGTTATTTCTGGCACACCAATCATCACGTCAGTGCCAACACCTGCACCCATCGCACCTTTTCCTTGTCACACCAGTCGGACCTCGAATCGCATTCGAGCAGTGGCGGCCCTGGTGATCAGCATTGCTACACCACGGGCTTTCGTTATTACTATTGCCTGACCGGTGACCGCCGCGCACGTGAGGCCGTATTGTCGATAACCGAATGGGCTGACAAAACCATCAATGGCTCGGGCAATCTGATCGATGGTGCAATCCGTTTTCTACGTCGTGGTCTTCGCGATGGTGTGCAAGTCATGCAAGGACGTCAGGTGTTCCGCTATGCCTACACGCTGGATCGCGGGACTGGTAATTTCATACGCGCCCTACTTAACAGCTATCGGCTTACGGGTACGCGCGAGTATCTGCAACGCGCCGAAGTGGTTATCGAAAACACGTTTTCGGCCACTGATGATCTTGGCGCAAGAAACTTCGACGATATAGAAGGCACTTGGTATTACACCGTGTTTTTGCAGGATGTCGCTGACTATTTGCAAGTCAAGCGACAGGAAGATGATCTTGACGAGCATTTCCTGCGAATACTACGTGGTTTCTTTCACTATGTTGACTGGATGCTGGAACACGAAAAGCCGTTTCTTGAGCAGGAGTCGAAACTTGAATTCGTCAACAATACCTGGGCCGCTCAGGATATTCGCAAAGCGAATTTATTCTATGTTGCCTATTTATTCTCGACCGAAAACAGGGTGGCTTATTTGCAAAAAGCGCAGTTTTTTCGTGAATATGTCATTGATACCTTGAACAAATCGGATACCCCTTGGTACACCCGCATTCAGGCCATTCTGCACCAGAACCAGGGACCGAATACATTGATGTATACCGAATCACCGCTTGACGCGAGGCTGCAAGCGATGGCCGCAGTGTCCATACCGGATGGCTACTATACTCGCCTAAGTTATTGTCGCGACTACGTTCGCGGCTTGTGCAAACGACTCTTGGCATTTTCGCCAACAAAGGAAATCAACTGGGTGAAAAGCCGCAAGGGGAAACCCGTATGAGTCGTCCCTTGAATGTGTTGCAATTCATTTGCTCTACGGGCTATTACGGGGCGGAGCGCTGGGTTGTCGCCTTGGCAAACAATGCTGACCGTAACGTCGTCAATATTGAGCTGGCAGTGACGCAGGAACATGCGAATCACCAGCTTCAAGTTTCCGATGAATTCATAAACCTTGATTTGCCTTCACATGTTATCCCGATGACAGGGGCCTTTGATCTACGGCTGATCAAGCGCTTGAAAGCATTGATCAAGGAGCGCAACATCGATTTGATCCATACACATGGATACAAGTCAGACATCATCGGACTTCTTGTAGCGAAACTGGCGGGCATCAAGTGCGTCAGCACGCCACACGGCTTTGAGATGGGTGACGATCTGAAACTCAAGCTGTATATCGGTCTTTCGTGTCGATTGTTTCGCTACTTCGATGCGGTAGTTCCTTTGTCAGAACAGCTCGTTGAAGATGTACGCGGATTCAAAGTCAAGCCTGAAAAACTCAAATTGATCGAAAACGGCGTTGATTTGAAACCGATTGATGCCCTGCGCGAGCAATTGGCGCAGTCCCCGATTAGCGATCGAGCTCCGGCCATCGGCTACATCGGGCAGCTGATCAAACGTAAGAATGTCACCGATCTCATCACCGCGTTCGCCCGGCTCAAGCAAGAC
>CAYUZB010000120.1:0-10658 GCA_964449565.1 uncultured Granulosicoccaceae bacterium
CGCGCGATGAACCTGCTATATAAAACACCCGCGAACGCTAACGAGCAAAAGATCTGCCCTTTATTCGAGACCCTCATTCGAGATTCTCAAGTCGTTCGTCAGGCACTCGATGCCAGCTGAATCGCTAAGCTGTATGTACGTGGTTATTTGCGTATTGGCCGTCAAAAAATAAGCTGCTACAATCATATTTTAGGCAGTTTTAATCAGGTAGATCGATTGTGGCGGAAGACCAAAAAATCCTTGATCAGTTACAAACAATTGTGACGGAGAATACCAAGTTGAAGCTCGACAAGCTTGAGCCCTCGCTTAATCTCGAAGCCAGCGGGCTGGATTCCTTCGCTCGAATAAATCTGGTTTTGGAAATTGAAGAGCACTTCGGGTTTGAACTGACCGACAGCGAATCTGCAAGCATCGCCACAGTTGCCGATATGATCAGTATGGTCAAGGCAAAAGCTGCGGCGTAAGGGCGGCTTGTTTACCGCTTTTGACGTCCGTTAGAATTTCATGCTTATTTTCTATGCTTCCATGCATAGTCTGCGACAAATTCTGACAGCCACAAGCGACAATACCAGTCTGCTCTGCCTCTTTGGGGTGTACTTTCCCCGCGTACTCAACGATTCCGGAGCCTCAGCAGCGTGAACACTTCAGGTATGCAGAATCCATCCCCTGCGACCTTGCTGGAGGTAATGCTTGACCATGTCAGTCGGCCAGAAGCTGATTTAAACCTTTCCTGCTGGGACACAAAATCTAGAAGCTTTGTTGCAGTAAGTTATGCGACGCTGGTCCGCCAGGCATTTGCGTTTGGTCAACGCTTGATCAACCAAGGCCAACAATCGCAATCCGTATGCATGATTGCCTGCCATTCGCCGTACGCGACCCTGGTCGCTTTCTATGGTGCGATATCTGCCGGCATATATCCCATGATCTTTCCGATGCCCAAAGCCCTGGGCAGTCACGATGCGTTGACGCAGCGTATAAATCACTGGAGCACCCGATTCCAATTACCGACGGCGCTGGTGCTCGAAGACGGTCTCGAAGAAAAATTCCATAGCGATATTCCCGCCTCAGTTGAGGTCATTCGAGTTCCAGATTCACTGGATGAATCCAGTTGGGGCGTTCAGAATTCCCCAGCCGTCGACACAGCACCACGCATTGATGATGTTGCCTTTCTCCAGACCACCAGCTCATCAACCGGTGATCACAAAGCGGTCGTCATTTCACATGGCAACGTGCTTTCCAATGTAAAGGGCATCAAGGCAGCGGTATCGATGTCTGAAAACGAACGCATGATCAGTTGGCTGCCGCTGTTTCATGATATGGGTCTGGTCGGCGCCGTACTGTTCAGTTTTTGTAATCGATATCCGTTGTTTCTGATGACCCCCGTCCAGTTTGTCAAACGACCAGCACTCTGGCTAAAGGGTATGAGCGACAACCGCTGTAGCATTGCTACTGCCCCTAACTTCGGTTATGACTACTGCGCACGACTGATCTCGGAAAAAGACACTAACGCACTGGATCTTCACTGCGTCAAACACCTGTTTATAGGCGCCGAGCCAATACGGGTGTCCACCATTCAGTCATTTGTCGATAAATTTCGCGAGGCCGGTATTGACGAAAGCAAAATTCGACCGGCATACGGATTGGCCGAATCAACAATCATCACGTCCATATCATTGCCGGCTAAACCTGCCAAATTCATTTGCCTCGATGCCGACGCCATGGGCTTGGGGCAAGCGATCAGCGTATCGAATCAGATTGCGTATGAAGCAAACGCACTTCGAGATTTTCAGCCACAAGCTGGCATTGTCGTCAGTACGGCAGGAGCACCAATCGACGGCATGCAGGTCGATCTAGTCGATGAAAATGGCGACAGCGTTGCCAATGAAGGCATTGCCGGAGAAATAGTACTCAAGGGCCCATCTGTCGCATTAGGCTACGTTGGTGATAAAAACCGATTGGTCGAACCGTTCGAGCATGGGCGAATGCGCACCGGCGATATGGGTGTCTTGATCGAAGGTGAGCTCTACATTATTGAACGAATCAAAAACATCATCATTCGCAACGGTGAAAACTATTTGGTCAGCGCCGTCGAACAAACGATTGCAGACTTGCTCGATACGTCACATGAACATATCGCGGTGTTTGAAACCGATATTCATGACCCTGATAGCGAAATCGTCGTATTGGTTGAACGACACGACACCTTAAGCGACGAAGAGGCAACCGAATTGCTGGCCCGGTTTCCGCAAGAAGGCCATCCGGTAAATCGATTACTATTCAGTCGTGCCAGAGAAATCCCGCGCACGACTAGTGGCAAGAAACGCCACTTCTACTGCAGAAATCTCTATCGAAATGATTCTCTGAATTTTCATCAGAGCATTGAAATCAGCCCAGAGAAAATAGTCGCTGCTGCAACCGCGCTCGAATCGCTCGAGACGTGACAAACACTCAATGATTCTTGATCAGCCCTGCTTGGGCTGATCTATCTTGCGCAGCGTAATTCGATGTAAATCCAGGCCACCGACCTCGAACATATAGGCCATCAACCGCAAATAGCGCTCGAACCGTTTGACCTCCGCCTCGCCCTTCATGCGTACCGCTTCGTCGCGGCGTGACTTGAGTTTGGTGAACCACATGCGCAGGGTACGCCGATAGTGATCACGGTCGTTTCTCAGCCGCACCACTTCGAACAGTCGCTCACAACCCGCGGCTATTTCATGTAATTTAGGCGTATCAGTTTCCTGAAATATTTCACTCGAAATAAACTGATCAAAGTCTTCGGTTAGAGAATTTCCATAGGCCACAGTTTGCAAGGACATCCAGCCTCTGGAACCGAGCCAGGAATGGCATTTGAGAAAAAACTCACGATACGCGGCGACTTTTTCTTCGCTCGACATGCCGAGCTTCGCAAAATGTTCGAAAGCACCGATAGATATGATTGCGTCATACGGCGCATCGGGCTTGTGATCTTTCCAACTCTCCAGTCGCGACTCGATGCGCTTCTCAGGACCATTGTTCACCCATTCTTTCTGGCTCTCGCTCAAGGTCAAGCCGGTGACGGACTTTACATTGTAGTGGTCAACCAGGTGCTGCATGACACCGCCCCAACCACAGCCGATGTCCAGTACACGTTCGGCATTGCGCGCATGTGATTCATCGCAGTGATGAATGATCTTGGCCAATTGTGCATCGTCGAGCGATTGGTCGGGATCGGCGTCATCCCATAGTGCACAGGAGTAAGCCATTGTCTTGCCCAGCCAGAGCGCGAAATAGTCGTTACCCGTGCCGTAGTGATTTTCTATCGCATCGACTGATGATCCGGATTCCGGCTCGATGACTTCAGACATACAGGCGACTCCTTGAACAGTATTTCAATGACTCAAACCCGAGAATCATACCAAAAGTCAGCCCTGACCGGTTTACTTGGCTGTTGTGGATGGACTGCTTGAACGTCCGTGTCAAGCCACTCAGTTAGTGTTCATTGCCTTCATGACAATAGAGCGATCAATCAAGCCCTGCGCGATGCCCTGTTCATCCACGACCTCGATAGCCTGGTCGGTGTCGGCAACAAGATCAATCATGCTGTCGATCTTGGCGTTTAACGTGACGCTGGGCGCTGTCGACCCTGTGGTAGAACCATCAAGCGGACGCATGACCTTGCCCGCAGACAACACCTTGTATCGAGGCACATCCTCGGCGAAATCGGCTACGTACTGGTCAACCGGGTTAGCCACAATATCCTCGGGGGTACCGACTTGTGCAATCTCACCGTCGCGCATGATCATGATGTGATCACCCATCTTGATTGCCTCGAGAAAATCGTGGGTGATGAATACCATGGTTTTTTTCAAACGTGATTGCAGGTCAAGCAGCTCATCTTGCATCTCACGACGAATTAGCGGATCAAGCGCGGAGAATGGCTCATCAAACAACAGAATTTCTGGCTCTACGGCCATGGCACGTGCCAGTCCCACGCGTTGTTGCATACCGCCCGATAACTCACGCGGATAATGCGAGGCCCAACCGTCAAGCCCTACAAGCTCAATGACCTCCATGGCTTTTTCGTAGCGCGCCTCTCGTCCTTCACCACGGACCTCAAGGCCATAAGCAACGTTGTCGATCACATTGCGGTGTGGGAATAAGCCAAAGTGCTGAAACACCATAGCCATCTTGTGACGTCTGAGTGTCTTCAACTCACTGTGCGATACGCGGGTAATATCATTGCCATCAATCAGTACCTGGCCCTCAGTAGGATCAATCAATCGGGACAAGCACCGCACCAGAGTAGATTTACCCGAACCAGACAAGCCCATGACAACAAAGGTCTCGCCCTCCTCGACGGAGAAAGAAACATCCTTGACAGCAATGACGTGGCCGGTTTGCTCTTGCACGTCGGCACGCGACAGTGTTCTATCAAGATTTTTCAGAGTACGCTCAGGATTTGCGCCAAAGACTTTCCAGATATTGTTGCAGATGATTTTCGGCGCTGCCGGCATGCAAAATCTCGCTATCTCTGGACCAAGGGCTAGGCAATGATACTATCTGTCTGGTCAGGAAAGCGGTAGTGCCTAGATGAAAGTGGTATGAGTCGTTCAATAGCAACACCATTATCAAGCAGCTGGCTCCACTATCGCGGGCATGACTACACGATACTCGTCCTCGTCATCCTCGGACTGTTGTTTTCACTCGGCGTCTACCATTTACTCGGTGGTTCCAGTCACTTTCCTCAAGCACTGATCGATGCCTTCCCCTTTGTTGATCGAGTCAACGAAGGCCAAAAGTGGCTCGAAACTCACTACAAGCCCTACACCCGCGCGGCCGCTGAATTCGTCAAGATTCCGCTCGACTGGCTGGAGGAGACGCTGTGGGAATTACCGTGGATATTTGTCTTGTTGCTGTTTGTGCTACCCGCACTGGCCTATGGTGGACTACGACTCGGCTTGCTCAGTCTGATTGGCGTGATGTTCTGGGGCATGGTGGATATGTGGTACGACGCAATGTCCACACTGAGCCTGATGACCATCTCTGTCATTTTCTCCGTCATCCTGGGCATGTTGCTCGGCACAATAGCCGCCAGTAGCGATCGCTTTGATGCCATGCTTCGACCGGTGCTCGACACCATGCAAACCATGCCCGCATTCGTGTATCTCATACCAGCGATATTCTTCTTCGGTGTTGGAGCGGCATCGGCGGCCATGGCCGTCATTATTTATGCCTTACCACCTGCGGTGCGATTGACCAACCTCGGACTTCGACAAGTATCACCAACCATGGTTGAAGCTGCGCAAAGCTACGGCTCAAGTCGTTTGCAGATGCTGGTCAAAGTCAAACTGCCACAAGCCTTGCCTTCGATCATGTTGGGGGTCAATCAGACGATCATGATGGCCTTGGGCCTGGCGGTACTGGCTGTATTCATCGGTGGTGGAGGCCTCGGTGAACAGGTATGGAAGGCGCTGACGCGATTGAAAGTCGGCTGGGCCTTTGAAGCCGGTATCTGCATCGTCTTCATGGCCATTATTTTCGATCGCCTGAGTTATGCCGTCAGCGGCGTTACTAAAATCGAAAACGCGCATGTCGCCAGAGACAAAAAATTTCATCTGCTGCCGCAAAAATGGGACGACTCAAGGCTTGCCATTGTCATCGAAAAGCCGATTGGTTTTCTTTGGAACAGCGTAGCTAATATCTTCAGCCTGATCGTGCAATTGATCGCCAGGCCATTCGAAGCGTTTGCCCCCGCGTTCGCAAAAAAAATCATTGCGCGACCCTTTCTGATCATAGGCATGTTGCTGCTACTTGCAGCCTACTTTTTCGGTGGCGATATCAAATGGATGAACACATTTCCACGTGATCTTGAAATTTCCTTTCGCGACCCGATAGATCATGCGATTAACTGGCTGACCGTCAATCCAACGTTCATCGGAATTACCAAATACATTCGCACAACGATCTTTCTGTATTTTCTGGATCCACTGGATTCCTTTCTCAGTGACCTGCCCTGGTGGTACGTCATGGCCGCGATGGGCTTGATTGTCTGGGTTTCAGTCAACTGGCGTTTCGCTCTGATCACGCTTGTCTTTCTGCTGTTTCTTGGCGCAGCAGGTCTCTGGGAAGTATCCATGTTCACGCTTGCCGGGACGGCAGTATCGGTGACTATTTGCCTACTGATTGGCGTACCACTCGGTATCATTGCCGCCTACTCGCGTGTCGTCGATGCTGTCATGAGGCCAATACTCGATGCCATGCAAACAATGCCCGCCTTTGTTTATCTGATCCCTGCCCTGTTCTTTTTCGGCGGCAATAAAACAACCGCCATCATCGCGACGGTCATCTACGCAATTCCCCCAGTGATTCGACTCACAACGCTCGGTTTGCGACAACTCCCCGTCGAAATCGACGAGGTGGCAAATTCATTTGGCTCGTCCACCTTGCAGACGCTGTTCAAAATCAAATTACCGATGGCTTCGCCGTCGATCATGTTGGGGCTGAATCAGGCCGTGGTTTTTGCCCTGGCAATGCAGGCGATCACACCTTTGGTGGCCGGCCTGGGCCTTGGCAAGGAAGTCTTTGACGCCATGAATCGAGCCAATATGGGGGCGGGTCTCGCCGCTGGGATCGGCATCGTACTGCTCACCATCGTGCTGGATCGTTTGACCCAGGGATGGACAGCCAAGCAACGCAAGGCGCTCGGGTTGTAAGAAATACGCCATCTTAAGGCTTCCAAATCTCGACATAACGCCTGTCAGATGGTTTACTGGCAATCAAGTCGACAGCCTCAGCTGTTCGGTCCCGAGAATCAATTTAGGAGAGACGATGAAGTTGAAACAAAAAAGAGGCGCAACTAGAAGCGCTGCCAAAAGCTCTTTCGCGGCTGCAAGCACATTGGCGCTATGCATGACAGTCACCGCGCCTGCGTCTGCAGGTGGTGTATTGAAGTCCGCTGTGGCGGACTGGACCGGTGGCGCAGTCATGTGTGAGATCATCCACCAGATTCTTGAGAGCGAGCTGGATTACAAGGTCAAGCGCATCACGATGCCGTCGGGCCCGGGTTTGCGCGAAGGTATCCGCGCGGGGGACATCGACTATGCCTGCGAAAGTTGGCCATCCTATGACACCACCAAAGAAAAATATGTGTCTGAGTGGGGTGGCGATGGTTCTGTCATGAAGTTTGCGGATGCTGGCGTCGTCGGTGTTTCAAGCTACTACGTACCCCGCTATCTCGTTGAAGGTGATGATGCAAAAGCACCTGATCTCACAGGCTGGGAAAAAATGAACGAGTACAGCGACTTGTTCAAAACACTCGAAACCGGCGATCAAGGTCGACTGATCGGTTGTCCGGTAGCGGCCTGGGAGTGCGAAGACAGTAAACGCATGGAAATTCTCGGCTTGAACTATGCCGTGACCGAACTGGGCTCAGAAGCCGCGCATTGGGCAGAAATTCAGGCGGCCTACAAGCGGCAGGAACCGTTTATTGCCTACGCCTGGGAACCCCACTGGATTCACGCGGCACTTGATCTTGTCAAAGTAGAGCTACCTGAGCACTCCGACGACAAGTGGCCAGGTACCGGTTGGGCCGAAGATGTGACCTATAACTACGGCAACCCGGAACTTGCCAGTGACCACCCTGAAGTAGTCGAGGTGATCAAGAATTTTCGTCTTACCAATGACATGCAAGCTCCCTTAATTCTCGCCATTGATGTTGATGGCAAGGATATGGAAGAAGTTGTCAGCGAATGGATGGAAGCCAACGAAGATGTATGGAAGGCCTGGTTACCGAACGGCTAACTTGTTCAAGTGTTAAAGAAACTGGAAGAAGCCGCGATTTATAAGGTCGCGGCTTTTTTCAATTTCACCACGTTGAAAAGTTAAGCTTACGTTATTCCTTGAAGCGAATAACACCTGATCCCAGCCAACCTTCTACGCTTAAGTGGTCAGACTTTACAACGACCATCCAAGCAGCCAGACGAAACCAAGCACCACTACAAACAAACACACAGCGCCAATCCACCAACGCTGAAATTTGACCTCCGGTATAGCATTGTCTGAAGTCCATCGCATCCGACCACTGATCATCGGTGTGATCAGATTCTTGCCTGCGATCAACCAGTAGACCAATACCATCGCGACATGAATGCCGGCGAGCACCATCAGTATGTGCGCGTTCGTATGATGAATGTCATACAAAAAATAAGATATATCAGTACCAAACTGACCGTAGAACGCGCCTTCGATCAATTCGTCTTCGTCGGCAATGAACAGACCTGTCAAGGCCTGGACCAGCAACAGTGAAATCAGGATAAGAACGGCACAACTGCCAGCGGCATTATGTCCTCGCTCATCATCGACCTTGCGCCTGAACAGACCGGCCAAATGGTGCATGGCCTTCAAGGGGTTTTGAAAAAGCGCGCTTAATCTGACATTGCTACTTCCGATCAAACCCCACAGGAGTCGGAAGACCAGCAACATCAATACGAATTCTCCTGCCAAACGATGCCATTCGTAGAAGTTGTATCCGGTCTCACCAGACACAAACAAAAACAGCACAGTGAACGCCAGTGACCAATGGAAAAGTCGCGTCCATATATCCCAGATAGCAATCATGCCGGTTGCCCGGCATGATTGTTTCGACTCAGAATCAACCAACGGATCGTTGGCTGCCTGACTGACCTTACTTCCTTTCTGCTCGGAAGTCGTCATGGCATCCCTTACAAGTGGCACCCACATCTCCCATTGCGCCTTTTAGCGCATCGAGACCATTGCCAGCTACGGGAGCCAGTGCGGCTGTTGCCGTCTTCAACGCATCTGCCTTTTCAGTAATGGCGGGAAATGTTGACCAGATTTCAGGTAAGGCACGGGTTCGGGCATTGCCATCAGTGGCGTTATCCGATCCTGGTGGCCAAAACTGGGATTGTCCGAGATTCGCCGCAGCCTGCAGATTTTCTGCCGCCTCACGAGCGACATCGGCGTCATATTCACGCTCTCCTTTCGCCATGGCACCGAGAATGCCGATATTAAAACTATAAAGCTGAAACATGGCCTGACGTGCCTTGATTGCTTTGTCGTGAGGTCCGTCAGCGGCCAGCAGCACCGTGCTGAAAGCCAACAAAAACAGCGCCGCCGGAAAGCGGAAACCTAATTTCTTTTGCATTTTTCAATTTTCCATCGGGTTGAGGTAGCTCTAACATAACAATGCTTTGGCTCGCGTGCATTGATTAAATGGGTCAATGGCGCACAGGACCTGTGCAAAATTGCACAATGACATCCCTGTCCGCATACTAACGCAGCTTTCACTGTAAAACATCACGATGACTGAAAACCGCTGGAGTTGGGATCACCTGCGTTACTTTATTGCCCTTGCAGAACACGGCACGCTGTCAGCCGCAGGTCGGGAATTGGACGTTAGCCACAGTACCGTGTTACGTCGAATTCGCGCCTTCGAAGCAACGCTTGAAACCCGATTATTTGAACACGCTTCTAACCGCTATATTTTGACTAGTGCCGGGACCGAGCTTCATGAGCAAGCCCAGCAGATGAAGTTCGCGCTAGACGCCGTGGCTAGAAATATAAACGGCGCCGATCAAGAGCTGGCCGGAAAGATCGTTATCGCGACAACGGACTCGCTGTCGTACATGCTGTTGCCCGAACTCTTGAAGGAATTGAGCGACCTGCACACAGAACTCAATTTCACGGTCTTGATGAACAACCGCATGAGTAACATCGAGGATCGCGAAGTCGACATCGCAATCCGCACCTGCAAAGAACCACCTGACAGCCTGATTGGTCGTTGCGTCGGAAACATCGATTTTTCAGTTTGCGCCGCAAAAGACTATTTACGCAACCGCCCGCTCGACGCATTTCCTGCGGATGTTACTGGGCATCACTTCATCCGCCTGGTCAGCAGTTTTCAGGGCATGCCATTTTACGACTGGTTAAATGCGAGGCTGACGCCGGATGTGCATACGCTTGAAGTCAACAACTTCCTGTTGGCCGCTGCTATGTGTCGCGAAGGACACGGTATCACCGTGCTGCCAAGCTATATGCTTGACAATGACACAGAGTTACAAGCGCTGAAAACCGATGCTCCCATAGAGAGCAACAAATTGTGGATACTCTGTCATTCGGATTTACGTGATACCGAGCGTGTTCGCTGTGTCCGACGTTTTTTGTTCGATGCCTTGTCCAGGCAATTTACACACAGCTGACACCGATTTACAAGGCTGATCCAAAGTAAGCAGGACCCGCATGCCAGAACCAACGGCGCGATCAAAATAATGTTCCGTTTTCGCGTCAGGCCATTGCTTACAAGACATCGGGACAATATTGCTCGAACCATCACCATGCTTGTGCGGGGATTTTCTGCGGAAAAATCGCCTGACTATGCAATTTCGTAAGCTATTCTCAGGCAACATGGCGTCAAATTTGCCAGAACCAAAAGCAATGATAAAGAGCCGTCGAGAACTGAAAATCAAGTGTTTACGGGTTTCCGTATTAAATAGCAATGATCAAAAGCAGGTTTCACGGCAAGAATTGCAATCAAATCGTCCTCTTATTCGTTGAGATTAGAGAACTTTGACCTTTGACCTAGTGTCATACCACTTGCCACAAGACAGCATGGAGTTTTAGTACCCAATGAGCCAGAAAAGTGACCTCCCACAAGAATC
>CAYUZB010000121.1:0-10397 GCA_964449565.1 uncultured Granulosicoccaceae bacterium
GATTCTGGATCTTATCGGTTTTACACGGTTGATTTAGGTGGCAATCTGTTGTCAATCGGGCGCAGTCTTTATGCGCTTGAAGATCTACGTGTCACCTTTGTGGAAAGCCTTGTTCGCGTATTTCTCGGGTCGATGCTGCTCGCGATCCTGGTGTCCTGGTACATCGCCTGGCGTATGCATGTCCGAGTACAAGGTTTGTCTGGCGCTCTTGACAATGTTGCTGCTGGAAACCTGAGCGCGCGATTGCCCGTAAGCTGGGCAGAAGATGATATTGATCAGATGTCAATGAAGGTCAATGCAGCGCTGGTTCGATTGAAGCAAACGGTTGACGGTTTGCGGCAAGTCAGTACTGATATCGCACATGATCTCAAGACACCACTGAATCGTTTGTACATATCTATAGAAGAAGCCGCCAGCAAGAGTCGAGGTGGGGCATGTGTGGGTGATGAGTTGGAACATGCTCTGCTGGAAGCACATGGGATCAACAGCACCTTCGAGGCTTTACTGCGCATTGCCCAGATAGAAGCTGGTGCACGAAAATCCCAGTTCAAGTTCTTCGATCTTGCCTCTGTTATCGAAACTACTGCCGAGGTGTATGCGCCGGTTATCGAGGAACATGGTCATACATTGATCATGGATTTTAACCCGGCGATGGAACTGCCGATGTTCGGTGACAAGGAGCTCGTACTACAGATGATTGTGAATCTGGTCGAAAATTCGATGAATCATTGTGAGCCGGGAGCCGAGATTCACTTCGCCGCTAGTGAGCACCGAGGTTATGTCTGGTTAACTGTTGCTGACACCGGTCCGGGTATCCCCGAAGCAGAACGTGAGAATGTATTCCGACGCTTGTATCGACTCGAGCGTAGTAGAACGACTCGCGGTACCGGTTTGGGCTTGAGTCTGGTCAAGGCGATAGCAGACTTGCATTGTGGCAAAGTCTTTCTTGAAGACAACGAGCCTGGCTTGAAAGTCACTATTCAGTTTGATAGCGACTGTCCATTGGAAGGCCAATAGGGATTACCCAGGCTGGTTTGAAAAAAGGCTGTATGGGCTCGCTTTGCTGAGATAAATTTTGCTCGGATAAAGCGGCGTAGAACGGCGTAGAACGGCATAGAACGGCATAGAGTAGAATACACATCTCGTAATCCGTGATGGCTGCACTCCCGTTGATTTCGCCTAAACCCAACTCGATTAACGACTACTCTTTGTCCGATCGTTATGACAAAGAATTGGGACGTGTTTTCCTGACGGGCACGCAGGCTTTGCTGAGAGTACTGCTGGAACAAAAACGTCGTGATAAATCCAAGGGACTCAATAGCGCTGGATTCATAACGGGTTATCGAGGCTCTCCCTTGGGTGGGGTTGACAAGGAGTTGTGGGGCAACGCCCAACGTCTCACGGATCACAACATCCAATTCCTGCCAGCAGTTAATGAGGATCTTGGTGCCACCGCAGTTATCGGTTCGCAGCAAGCTGCTCTAGACCCCGCATGTGATGTCGATGGAATCTTTGCCATGTGGTATGGCAAAGGGCCTGGTGTTGATCGTTCAGGCGATGCTTTGAAACACGGCAATGCCTATGGTTCTCATCCAAAAGGTGGTGTACTGGTGGTGGCGGGTGATGATCACGGCTGTGTATCGTCCTCGATGCCGCATCAATCAGACGCGGCATTCCTGTCCTGGTTCATGCCCATTCTCAACCCGACGTCGGTAGCTGACTATCTGGAATTCGGTGAGTACGGTTACGCCTTGTCACGGTATTCCGGAACCTGGGTTGGCTTCAAGGCTATTTCCGAAACGGTTGAATCTGCACAATCCATTCAGCTCAAACCTTCGCGTGTTTTCAATATTCCCGATATGGTCGAGAATGATGGTGGCCTGCATGTTCGCTCGGTGGAATTACCGAGTGTGGAGATAGAGCAGCGTCTAGGTCACAAGTTGAAAGCGGTTGAAGCATTTGTCGAGAAAAATCCCCTGGATCAGACTTTGTATAAAGTGGCGGATGCGCGGTTTGGATTCGTGACAACGGGTAAGGCTCATCTGGACGTTATGGAAGCGTTAAGACTGCTTGGAATCGATGAGTCCTTATGCAAGGAAGTTGGTATCGATATTTACAAGGTTGGCATGGTTTGGCCACTAGCCAAGAAGCAGGCGTTGAATTTCGTGGAAAACAAACATGAAATCATGGTAGTGGAGGAAAAACGGGGCATTATCGAAAGCCAGTTAAAGGAGTACTTCTATGACTGGCCGGGTAACAAGCCGCTACGCATGGTGGGTAAATTTGATGATCAACTGTCACCACTACTGCCCTGGACTGGCGAGCTGACACCTCGATTGCTAGTCCCCTTGATAGCCAAGCGCTTACATCACTTGTTTCCGTCTTTGAATCTGTTGCAGCGATCTGAGTCGCTGTTGTCGAACGTGTCTACTGAGTTATCTGTATCAGGTGCTTCGCGATTACCGTATTTTTGCTCGGGATGTCCACATAGTACGTCGACGAAAGTCCCCGAAGGTAGTCAGGCTTCATCGGGCATTGGTTGTCATGTGATGGCAAGCTGGATGGGCAGGAATACGGGCGGTTTTGCACAAATGGGGGGAGAAGGCGTCCCGCACATTGTTACCTCGATGTTCAATGGTGGAAAACACCGATTTCAAAACATGGGGGAGGGTACCTGGTACCACTCTGGGAGTTTGGCCATACGCCAGGCAGTAGCCGCCAAGACAAACATCACGTTCAAGATTCTCTACAATGATGCGGTTGCGATGACCGGTGGTCAACCAGTCGATGGACCTATAAGCGTACAGCTCATTGCGCATTCCTGTCGGGCAGAAGGCATTCAACGCATCGCCATGGTGTCAGATAACATCGCCAAGTTTGATGCCAAGGATTTCCCTGCAAACACCAGCTTTCATGACCGTGCCGAGCTCGATCAGATTCAACGCGAGTTGCGGGATATCGACGGCGTCACCGTTATCATCTATGAACAAATTTGTGCAACCGAGAAGCGACGCAAAACAAAACGTGGCCTGATTGAAGATCCCAAGAAGTTTGTGGTGATCAATGAACTGGTTTGTGAGGGTTGTGGCGATTGCTCGGTAGAGAGTAATTGCCTGAGTGTCGAGCCTCTGGCGACCGAGTTCGGCACCAAGCGTCAGATAAATCAATCCACCTGCAACAAGGATTTTTCTTGTGTTGATGGGTTTTGCCCCAGTTTTGTGACAATTGAAGGTGGTGTCAGGCGTCAACGTAGTATTGAACTGGATGAAATCAGTGAGCTGATTTCAGATTTACCTGTGCCGACAATGAACATTTCCAGCGCTCCTTACAACATACTTGTTACGGGTGTAGGTGGAACAGGTGTGGTCACGGTCGCTGCATTGATCTCTATGGCAGCACATTTGGAGAATAAAGGTGCAAGTGTTTTGGACTTTACCGGCTTTGCGCAAAAGTTCGGCACGGTGTTGAGTTACGTTCGACTTGCCGAAACGCCTGAGGCAATACATCAGGTGCGATTGGATGAAGCTAGTGCCGATTCAGTCATCGCCTGCGATATTGTCTCTACCTCCTCACCGAAGGCATCTGTATATATAAGACCTGGTACTGGCGTGGTGTTAAACGAGGCGGAGATGCCAACAGCGGATGTTGTGTTGAATAGAGATGCCAATTTACGAGTGTCAGATCGTGTCAATGCAATTGGTGGTGTCGTGGGTATGCAGAACGTATCCACCGTCAATGCCAATGCTTTAGCAGAAACCTGTTTTGGTAATAGCGTATTTGCCAACATTATCCTGTTGGGGATGGCGTGGCAACGGGGTCTGGTCCCGGTGAGTATCGAGGCCTTGATGCGTGCTATCGAGTTGAATGAGGTGGCGATTGATCAAAACAAGGCGGCCTTTGGCGTTGGGCGGCTTTTGTTCGCCAAGCCTCAAGCACTGGAGCGTTGGGTAAGCCCCGCGTCCGCGCCGCCGCTCTCCACAGAAGAATTGATTGCCGAGCGCGCGCTATTTCTCAGTCAATATCAAAGCAGGCGTTATGCCGCTCGTTACCAGAAGACACTAGAAAAATTTGCAGGCAGTTTGCCAGAGTCATATCGAGACGAAGCGTTGAGTGTGGCGGGAAAATCACTGTTCAAACTCATGGCTTATAAAGATGAATATGAGGTTGCACGACTACATGGTTCAGCGCTGTTCAGTGAGAAGCTTGCAGGTATGTTTGAACCGGGATTTACGCTCAACTATCACCTGGCGCCCCCGACATTGCCATTAGGCAAAGATGCACGTGGGCGACCTAACAAACGGAAGTTTGGTCCGTGGATGAATCGCGTGTTTCGGGTATTGACGCCTTTGCGTAAAATACGTGGCACGTTTTTCGATCCATTCGCTTATCAGGAAGATCGTAAGCTGGAGCGAGAATTGATTCGTTGGTATGAAGACATTCTGAAAGAACTGGCTAGTTCGAATGTAAAAAAAGACAAATCAACATTGATCAGCATCCTGGAAGGGCCTATGGATATTCGTGGTTATGGCCCGGTAAAGCAACAAGCGGCCGTCGAGGTACAGACCAGACTAACTTCCATGCTTGCAGCGTAAGGTGCCGCGAACGGGCGACGCTCATCGTCAGTGACCGTAGTGATACGACTTCTAGTCGACGATTGTTTATGCTGAGACAGCAACGGGGTTGCGCGTGAGTAACGGTCACGGCTGAATTGCTTGCTATTTACCCTGCTTCAGCTGTCGATACCCTGCCGGGTAGCGCTGGTAATGTGATTTGAACGCCCGCGAAAATGAACTTCGACTTTGGTAGCCTACTTTGGCGGCAATCGATTTGATTGGCAGGCTGGTGGTAGTCAGTAACTGAGCGGCGCGCCGTAGTCGGTAGCTGCTAATGAATTCATGAGGTGCCTGGCCCAGTGCGCGCGCGAAATGCTCCGAAAACGATGACCGGCTCATGCAGGCAAGATCTGCAAGTTCTTCCACACGATGGTTGTGCTCTGGAGACGTAAGCATCGCATTCAGCGCTGTTTGTAACCCGGGATTATCCAGTACCGCCAGCCAGGGAAGGCGCCAGTCGTTTTGTTCATGAAGTCTGCGCATCATCAGTATCAGACACTGCTTCATCAATGTACCTGCCATGGCGTGCGTGCCGAGCTGGGGTTGACCAAACTCCAGTAGAATCGATTCGAAGGCCATGCGAATGAAATTACTTTCTTCGAAGGACTCGACCAGTGGTTGCTCAAGCAGGTTAAAGATGTCTATGCCCTGACCTAGTGTGGCGTGGATTCGACCACAAGCCAGCAGCAGGTTGGTGTCACCGTTACCTGACTTCAACCATTGTATGTTGTCCGCAGGTTGTGAACATAGTGTTGACGTGGTGTTCGTTGTACCACCGTCGTGTCTTGATTCAATGTGCTGTGTCAGACCTTCTGGAATAAGAATCATTTGATCGGCTTGTAGATTGATCACTTCACCTGAGCCACTGACCAGAGACCCAGATCCAGTCAACACATAGTGAATAGTCGTACGCTGATCGGCGGGAAGATCGAGATGGCTGCCACTTCGTACATCACAAATGGCAAAGGGTTCGACCTGTACTTCCAGAGCGCCAAGAAATGAATCGGTCAGTTGCATGGTGTAGGGCGATGATCCGTGATACGTGCAGTTGACGTGGCAATGGTGCGTGAACAGGTAATGAGATTGCTGTGTGTCTGTCCCAGTATGGCAGCCAGGAATGCGTGTGGAAACCGGCCGTAATTGCTGAGTTGATGGATCTGGACGTTCGGACACCAACAACGGTGATTTCGCAGTGCGTGTGCTGCCAGAATCCAGGTTCTTTCTGCGCCTTTGAACTGGTGAACCCTGTCAAAGTGCGATTTCGAGCGTATTTACGTTAAACAACGGAGAAAATGACAATGTGTAATTCTCATGATGTGGATGATCAGGAAGCGTTAAATCAGGATGGCCGCCGTGGTTTTCTCAAGGCGGGTGCGGCAGTCGGTGCTGGCGTCGCGTTGGCAGGTACCACCGCCACAGCCAATGCCGCTGCGGAGGATTATGACGATCCGAAAGAGCCTGCACTGCCGCCGAGCGACATGACGCTGGATCTGTCACGCACAGCACTGGTGGTTATTGATCCGCAAGTTGACTTCCTGAGCCCCGACGGAGTGACCTGGGGCGTGGTCGGCGAGAGTGTGACTGAGCATGGGACTGTCGGGAATATCGAAAAATTGTTCGTTGCAGCCAAGGCCCACAAATTGACCACGGCTATTTCGCCTCATTACTACTACCCAACCGATCATGGGTGGAAATTCGAGGGTGGGCTCGAGAAATTGATGCACAAGATCGGTATGTTTGATCGTAAGGGGCCGTTGGATCTTGAGGGATTCGAAAATTCTGGTGCTGACTGGATGCCTGAATATAAACAGTATATTAACGATGGCAATACAGTCATCGTGTCACCTCACAAGATGTACGGACCTGAAACCAATGATCTGGTGCTGCAACTGCGTAAGCGTGGTGTGGATCAAGTATTGCTGGCAGGCATGTCTGCCAATTTATGTGTAGAAAGTCACTTCCGCGAGTTGCAGGAGCAGGGATTCGAAGTGGCGGTGATTCGTGATGCAACAGCCGCGGCCAAGCTTCCAGAAGGCGATGGATATGCATCAGCCATAATCAATTTCCGTTACATGGCTAACGCTGTCTGGAGTACCGAAGAGGTATTGAAGAACATCGAAGACGCGGCTTGAAAAAGAGCGATGCAATGAGTAAGTGACTGGAACAGCTGCACTCATTAGCGTGACACAGTAGCTGCCGAGGATTCGAATGAATGCTCGGCAGCCACATTGTGCGCAATCTTGATCATGTTATGTGTGTACGATCGGTTATGAGAGGACAAGAGCTGAATCAGTACTCAGCTCTGTCTGACGAAGTGGCGATATCACCTGTTGGTCAACAGATGGAGAGAGAGCTCCGGCTGACCTAACCGAGCCGTTTGTTGATATGGATATGTAAACTCAAGGTGTTTGCGGTCTGACGGCGACAGGCAACATCCTTTGTAACTCACTAATAAACGCATTGGTGCCACCATTAACTGATGGCCCTTATTCCGACTTGGCAACGACATTGGGCGCTGTCTGCGGTTTGAACGCTGGTAATGAGTTGGAATGTAATACCAGCAGATTCAGTTTTGCAGGTACCCCTGATTTTGCTGATTTCCCGCTCGGTGAACAATTTCTTAGCATTGAGTCGGTGGAATCGGGTTTTACAGGAATAGGAAGTTCGCGAGAAACAGGACCGATAGGCACAACGATGTGTGGCGAACGTCTGGATGGCTCATTACAGTGCTGGTCACCAAGCGCCAACTTCCCTGATATCGATAATCCGACTCCTAATCTACTAATACATACCAAATCCGTCTGATAGATGACTCAGGAAACGTTGGTCCACTATCACCAGAGTTGTTTGCTGACACCGCAAGCAATACGATCTTATTCAATGGCGAAACACCCTTGTTAGCTTCAAGGCAGGATGTTTTTAGTTCTGAGCAAGTCTTTACAAGTCTCAGAAATACTGCTGTGGCTAGTGGCTCGCTAGTTTTCTGGACTATTGATCCGGAGCAACAGGCGTTAATTGATGGTTTCGAAATTGAATTAAACGGTGAACGTGCTGGGTTCACACGTTCTCAGTTGTATCTTAAACTTGAGGAACGAGTAACCAGCTGCATTAGCATAAGCGCGATTGGCTTTGGTGGCGAAATTCTCGATACTGAGAACAGGGGTTCCAGCTGCAATTAATAGCCAAAGCAATACTGATCTCTGAGGTGAGTTGCAGGCAAGGCTGGCACTTCTGAATACTGTCTGGACATTTGCGCTTAGTAAATCAGATATAGCTCATTCGCGCCATTAGATACTCCGATGTTCGCAAATGCCATTGCAAGCACGATAAGCAGCGTCAGGGGCTATTGGTAAGAGATGCCGAGCACAACTATCTGGCACTGGACGAACCTACTTACAAATTCTTTAAATTTTTTTACGAAAAGAGCGATTACACGTAATTCATGTACCACCGGCACCTTCTTTGCTATCAGTACAATGGACTGGCAACAATAAATCTGTACGAAAGACAACCACAGAAGCGGGCCACATAACCTTTCAACCCAAATAGCCGAGCAGGCTGCAGTATGTCACGACACTATCTTTGCAGTATCCTATTGTTATTCCTATCCATCACCAGCTCAACACAAGCCGGTGGTTTCGTTAATCGTATTGGTGCCGGAACTCAGTATGGTGGTATAGCAGGTTGGCAAGGCTCTTATCAGTTCGGGGCAAATGCTGCAAGATTCAGCGTTGGAATTACAGGCATTGCATTGGGTTACGAACGTTTCTTTGGTTCAAACAACTCTCTTGTAATTCAAACTTTTGGTAATCAATTCCTGATAGGGGGCGTTGGGCTAAGTTACAACTATCATCTGAATTCTCATACACAAGCCGGTTGGGTTGTTGGTCTGGACCTATATTCCGCCTATGGAACAGATGATCTTACACATGAGTTTTTCTCATTTGCATTATCATCTGTATTTTCAGTATTCTCAGACGATGAACTCGAAGAATTTGATCCAGACAGGAGTTTGGGTGTATTGATTTCTGTTGGGTACCGGTTCTAGAAGCCATCTTAAAATTGATCCTGCACGCTGATCCTGCGTTGTGTGCTGTTCTGCGCTGCTCATTTACTACGCGTAAACTGCGCTGCTCGACCACCACACGCCTTGTCTGAGCGTACAATCTCAATTTTGAGATGGCTTCTAGATATATTCAACCTGAACCTCACGATAATTACTGTTGACAACCTGGTCGATGCACAAGCTATCGGGACTGCACGACCGGGCCGCGTTCACACAAGTGATATTCGAGCCCGTGGATTTCATAGCCAAGCTGGCCGCTCTGGTACTCAGTCAGGCCCGGGGTAAACCTGACGGGGCCGCCCAGGCCCGCTGCCACGGCGTATTCGCACCTAACGGCACACACCGAGTATTGGTGACGCCAGCACGGCGAGGAAAGCAGGTCGGAGGAACGCAACACAGCAAGGCCAGGAGAACGAACAAACCAATCGTCATGTAGCCATGACTTGCTCGCAAAGACTCAAGCGGGTCTTCAACATCGATGTAGAGAGATGCCGCGTCTGCGGCGCTAAGGCCAGGGTCATTGCCGCGATCGAGGACAAGGCGATCATCGACAAGATACTCGCGCATTTGGAGAACAAGACGTCCAGTGCGCAAACAGCGCCCTTGCCGCAGGTGCGCGCACCGCCAGTGGCAGACTTGATTCGCTGATTCGCTGATTCGCTGATTCGCTGATTCGCTGATTCCATCCCAGAGGTGAACCCCATTCACTCCAACATACTGTCCTGGCGCGGCAGGGTAGCGGTTTATGCACTACACTGACGACATACTACGTCGCCTGCAGGCACAAATCAGATGAGGATTCGATGACCCGCTACGCCAAATTGGGCGCATGACACCCGCTTGACAGTCCCAGTACTACTCGACGTACACACTTTACTTTTTCTAAACCCGATTGACGTGTGATCAGACTATCGAGTTCACGGGTGTGATGACTTCCAATCGTGGCCCGATACCCTTGCGCCGCGTCGCTTATCGTGATCCAGAGACGGGTAAGCGCTATGTGTTTCTGACGAACAATTTTGTATTGGCAGCGAGCACGATAGCGGAGATCTACAAATTGCGATGGCAGATTAAATTATTTTTCAAATGGATAAAGCAGAATCTGAAAATCAAGTCATTTATGGGTACAAGCAAGAACGCCGTAACGGCACAGATTTTGATAATTTTGATAATCCTGTGTATTTATCTATTGATATCGTATTTGAAATGATAGCGTATTTGAAATTTCAATCGGCATCAAAACGTAGCATGCAACAGATTCTCAGAATACTTCAAACGAATCTGTTCGAAAAATGGTATCTCGATAACCTTGTTCGCGGTCGATCAACTGATAAATTACCCATCAACCCAAATCAGCTTTCATATGCTGTTAAGTTAACGGGACACCAGTGAACTCATATATAAATTATATTCGTACGAGTCAACCACGGAAGTTATAATGCAACTCAAAAAAATCGATATGCTTATACTTTTTTTACCAATGTTATTATTCTTTGGGAAAGTAGCGTTAGCTGAAGATGTACATAATAAAACGTTATTTCCCGGGAATGATAAAATTCACCTAACCCAGGCTGGAAACCATCGCTTTGAATTTATCAATGACATTTTTAATGGATCAGACGATGGAGTTTCAAATGCTCTTAGCTTTCAGCTCTACAGCCCTACGTCTGAGAAATGGCAAGACATACCAAACTTTCCTAATCTCTTAACCTCATTTG
>CAYUZB010000122.1:0-10225 GCA_964449565.1 uncultured Granulosicoccaceae bacterium
TTCGATATCAGATACTGCGGTGGGTAGGCTAATGCACAGGCACAATCGGTTGCTTCAACTTACCCGCAATCGTTGTTAACAGCACATCCGAATCAACAGGTTTGTTAAGCATCAACAAAGATTGTTTCTGCGCATCACGCTTACACTCCTCAGACGTATCACCTGTGACTAGGAAAGCAGGAATTTGAGAACCCAATGCTTGTCTGATCTGTTCAATAGCGTTGGTGCCACTTATGCCTGAGCCTAGGTGATAATCTGCGACGATAACATTTGGCACCATGTCACACTCTTTTAATACTTGCAAGACAGTTGAAGCATCGGGCCCTGAAACAACATCACAATCATGAGATTGCAGAAGTGCCTCCATTCCTAGTCGGATAGAAGGGTCATCATCAACGATTAGCACACGGGCGCCTTTTAACGAAAGAGAACTATCTGTTGCAGTCTCATATACTATTCTATCCGGACTGCCTGACGCAATATTCAATGTAAAGCATGATCCCTGGCCAAGCTTGGATTTTAATGTCAGTTCAACATCAAGTAATTGACATAACCGCTTGACAATGGCAAGACCTAGCCCTAATCCTTTTCCGTGTCGTGCTTTCTGTGTTCCAATTTGGTGGAACTCGTTAAAAATCTGTTCTTGTTCCTGTTCATGAATACCAACACCTGTATCAGTCACGCTAAGCAGAGTACGGCTATCAGATTTGATGCAGCGAATAATGATTTGCCCTTGTTCAGTATTGTTTATAGCATTGTTAACTAGATTTCGTATGATTCGTGTCAGCAGCATTGAATCGGTCAATAATACTGAGTCATCGACTTCACACCGGTAGTCAAGATTCTTTTCCAATGCTTGCTGTTTGAATTCGTCGCCGAGAGACTCTATAAATTCGGCAGCGTAGAAATTTTCATCCTCGCGTTCTATGACGCCTGCATCCAGTCTGGATATATCAAGGCACCCGTTAAACAAACCGTTTAACGCAGCACACGACTGTTTTAGTTGTTGCACGAGATGCTGCTCTTTGTCGCCAATCATACGTGTATTGAGAATGTCCAGGAACAATCCCATAGCATGCAGTGGTTGCCGAAGATCGTGGCTGGCGGCAGCTAGAAATTTAGCTTTTGCTTTAACAGCTTCTTCTGCGACCAAACGGTTTTTATCGGCGCTTTGTTTTTCTCTGGTTACGCGACTTAGCATTTCTGTGCGATCTTTAAGTAAGATCTCATTTTTACGTTGATCGGTAATGTCCTGAGAACACACCAGAAGCGCGTAGACGCGTCCCTTGTGGTTCTTTAGCGGTACCCGAATAGTCAGTCGGGTTCGTTCGGTCTTTGAGAAAAGGTCCCAGTGAGGATTTTCTTCGACCGTTATCTCGCCACTGTTTGTCGATTTGTCATCCAGATTCCAGAACCCGGGTAATTTTTCGGTTCCATCGCCGAAGACGTGTTCAGGTGAATGGCCAATTTCCAAATCGTTCTTGCCGAGTATTTCGCTTACAGAAAAACCGGCGAGGTTTGAGAATTTTTCATTCGCAAGCAGAAACCGATGGTCTAGATCCTTGATAAATATCCAGTCTGATGAATGATTGACTATTTGTCGGAACAAGTCATAAATAGGCTGTACAGCTGTCGATAAGTCCATGGGCATGTCATGATTCGCAACTGCACTTGCTACGCGATGCCAGAACAAGCTGCCACCGAGCTCAATTGGCGTAATGTGATCATGGATAGAACACTCAAACGGGTAACCAATCGGAAATGGGGTGTCGTGGTCGGCGAGAGCGATTACGGGAATCAGGCCATTGAGCGTTGACGCTTTACGCAGTATCGACTCAGTATTCGAGCGCACATCGACTAGAACACAATCACATTGATGCAGCACGGTAGGTTCGAGCGAGTGGAGCTTTTTTATTCGTTGAGTCGGGCCGATCGAATTTTCAAAATCAGAAATGGTATCTGTGTAGAGCCCTACAACAAGCATATTCGTATCCGTGAACTGTAACGCCGCCAATCAGAAATCCAAAGAACACATCTATATACTAATTGCAACAAGCATGGTTTGCAATAAAATAAAGCCATCCAGGCAGATCCGATCGCTTTTTCAACAAGCGAGAGCGGGTAGGGCCAAATTAGTGTCCAGATGATCTCGGCAAATTGGAATTAAGGTTGTCCGGTCTAATGCAGCTAAGGCGCTCGTAAGCTGAAATCGCATACATGGCGGATAAGCTTAATTGCTGTTTCTCGCGCAGAATCGGTTGTCTATTTAGTTTGATGAACGAGTAACCGCTCACCTGTGTCAATCAAGGACGTTTGCACAGTACGGTTTACCGTCTCGTCCTACTTCGCCTGCCAAACCCGATACAGAAAATAGCTAAAAGGGCGGCTGGATGAAAAAATCCGCCGCCAGATCCCCCTGTTAATATTGAGTCATTGTTTTGATCCAATCGGGCGGTTTCATCTGTTGGTTCGTTCTGCACCAGAATGTCGGATGTTTCGGATGGCAGGATTGTGCCCTCGTTTCCACCGTCTGTAGCACCATAATAAATGGAGACATAAACCACTCCTCACTTCTCTGTAGCAGGGTGCGCGACTGTATTCCTGTAAGCGTGATTACTAGATCGTTTCTGTATTCCCATCGCGGATTATCGGTATTGCCGTTGTTGACTGCTTCAACATCAATCCAGTCATGCCATTGGTTTATATCTACAAGGTCATATAAAGATAGATGTACTTGCTCGATAACCAATCTAGTGCGCTCCGCTTCTTGAGCTTGGGTGGCTGCCAGGAAGAGTGCATTCCATTGTTCGTATTCAGCCTGCGTAACTTCCACTCCGTTTACCTGGTAGAAAGATTCTGTTGGTTGACCAAAACCTCCGGTTGACGATCCACTGGATAAATAAAAGTTTTCTGGTAAACCGTATGCAGCCAGTGAAGGCACATCGGGCTCATCATATTTGAAAGATAGCTCTAACGAGATGATTTCATCGTCGGCCAAATCATTAATGCTCTCGATTACATGGGCATCTGCGATGGGGCGCTCACGCACAGGGAACTCAATTTCATCGGAGCTCACCACAGTACCTTCGGGTGTAACGTACCAGAAGGACGTTTCCTGCTCATCCTCGTTCAGGCAAACAAGGTTCACCAAGCCACCAAAAACAAAATTATCAGGTAATGGCTCCGCCCAAACGGCTCGATAGTTACCAACAGGGCAGTAAGTGTCGTAGGCAGCAAGCTCTGCGCCTTCGAGCGAGTCTGCCTGCGCTGTGGGTAGCGTTACGGCAGATAGGAGAAAAATGCCTACAATGGCTCTGTCTGCTTTGACATATAGCATCTTATAGAACCCCTTGTTTGCAGGGATATAGTGCCAAAAACATATCTCAAACGCAAACTAAATGATGTGCGGTATAGCCGGTATCTCTAGCTACCTGCCTGAATAGTGATACATCGCGCACACTACTGGCGGCGTGGGTGTGCAAAGGACAAAGCCATTTTATCGAGGTGTCCCAGGCACGGTTTCAAGGCACGATGACCCTGTTACTAGAACCAGTGAATTGGCACACCGGTTTAGTACTTTAGGGTTCTTAAACCGCCTGATCCTTAACAGTCAAAAGCAAGCAAACCGGCACCAATACCAAAATAACAGCGCCAGCAAACAAAGATCCAAAGGCGATGCTAAGGGCCATCGGAATCAGAAATTGCGCCTGCGTGCTGGTCTCCGTAATCATCGGTGCAAGCCCTATAAACGTTGTCAAGGTTGTAAGCAGGATCGGCCTAAAACGTCTTTGTACAGCCTTGGCTATGTTGCCGGCGGTATCTCGCGTCTGTTCCTGAAGCTTGTTGAAGTAATCAATCAATACAATACTGTCATTGATAATCACTCCAGACAGGGCAACAACACCAAACAATGAAAAGAAGCTCAGATCAAAGCCAAGGATCATATGGCCCAGTACTGCGCCAACCAAACCGAAGGGGATTACGGCGAGAATGATAATGGGCTGTATGTAGGAGCGCAGGATGCTCGCGAGCAGGGCATAGATGGCAAGTATGGCGATCATGAGGTTTGACATAAGCGTTGACATATCGCTTCTCTGCTCGCGTGCCTGGCCTTCTTGTGAAAAGGCAAGACCTGGGTAGTCACTCATCAGTGCTGGCAACAATCCAGCGGTAATGACTGCGTTGGCGGCCGACGGTGTCGTGACGGTCTCGTCTGCATCGGCTGTGATGGAGATAATGCGGCGACCATCCACGCGTTCGATACTCTCCTCGGATCGGCTTTCGCTAATGGTTGCGATTGTCGGTAGCGTGGTCTCTTCTCCGGTTGGCAAATTTATCTGTAATCCGAACAGATCAGCAATGCTACGGCGTTCATTTTCGGGATAGCGCACATACACGGTAACTTCATCAGAGCCGCGTTGCAGTCGCTCCACCTCTTCACCAAAATAGCTGCGGCGTACCGCTTGTGCCAGATCACTCTCGGTCAAGCCTGCAGCGATCCCTACATCATTCAGTCGATATTCAAACTGCCGTTTACCGGGTTCTGCCGATAATTCGACTTCATTGACGCCTTCAATGGCGGAGATCTCGCTACTTAAGCGTTCGACAGCATGCAATAGTGTCTCGGCATCACTGTGGGTCAGGTCGTAACTGATATCAGCGCCTCCGCGTAAGCCTGCGGAGGTAAATGTCAGGCTTTTGATTCCGGCAATCACGCCGGTGTTCTCTCGCCAACGGCGTTCAATTTGGGCCGCGGCAACATCGCGCTCACCTGACGGGGTCAGCTCAAGCGTCGCCGTTGCTTGTTCGGATTTGAGTGTAGTGCCCGATGCACCAAAGCCAGACGTTAGTGCGCCACCGATGGTCACCGACATGGAGCGGAAGATATCGGACTCATTCCCGCCAGCGGCTTGATAACCAGCCTCCACGATCCGGTTCATGGTCAGTTCCGTCTGCTCAAAAGATGTGCCTGCCGGCATCTCAAGGTTGACAACCACTTCTTCGCCTTCAACGACGGGAAAGAATATAAACCGGATATGCCCGCCAGAGAACAATCCGGTAAAGGCAATGAAAAGCGCAATGAAAGCAGCCACCGTTACCCACGGTGCACGCATTGCTAGGTTCACGGTTGGCATGACAAGCCTGTCACGCAAACCAAACAGTCGATTTTCAACTTTTTGTCGCAGAGCGAGCATCGGACCGACACTCCACGGTTTTCCGTGAGCCAGGTGCGCCGGCAGAATAAAAAATACTTCAAGTAGTGAAACCAGCAGAACGCCGATGACCACCAGCGGTACGGGCCGTAGAACTTGCCCCAAGGTACCCGTGGACCAGAGTAGCGGTGCGAACACCATTATGGTGGTGGCAATGCCGACAAGGACCGGCACCAGAACACTCTGCGCTCCGGCTATCGCATCGGCCTCATTGTTGGTCCCTCGACTTTGCTTTTCATAAATGCTCTCGCCAACGACGATGGCATCATCGACCACAATACCGAGAACCATGATCAATCCAAACAGGGTGATCATGTTGATGGTGGTGAAGTTGGTGAAGAAAATAAAGCCACCGAGAAATGCCGTTGGAATCCCCAACGTTGCCCAGAAGGCGAGGCGTAAATCCAGCACCAGCGACAGAAAAACAAACACCAACGCAAAGCCGAGTAGACCATTTCTTGAGAGCAAATTGATGCGATCCAGAATCGACTCGGTCTCATCGGATGTGACCACAACATCGACTTCTGCCGCCGGGGTATAGGTGTCAAGCAGTTCTCGAACTGCGGCGGCGACAGCAAACGCATCCTCATCGCCTGCGCGATCGACTTGCAGGAAAATGGCAGGCTTTTGATTGTAAGTATTGATCAGACCATCGTCGGAGAAGCCGTCTCTTATGGTGGCAATATCGCGCAGCAGAACACGTCGACCATCGAAGTCCGACAGAATAACAATGCGACCATAATCGACTGCTTGCTTGGCTTCGGTATTGGCACGCAGCAAAACATCACCACTCGGTGAGTGAATCGTTCCGCCAGATACATTGACCGAGGCTGCCTGGATGGCATTCGCGACATCGCCAATATCGAGATTGAATTGTTCTAGAACGGACTGCGGGATTTCAATGGATATTTCATAGTCGCGCACGCCTTGCATGGTGACGACGCTGACGCCATCTTTGGCAATCAGGGCCTGCTCCAGATCTTCTGCCGCCTGACGTAGTGCACGTTCAGACACATTACCGACCACCACCAGACGCATAACGGCCGAGACCGTTGTGGTTACGGAGATCTCCGGTGTATCGGCATCATTGGGTGGAAACGCTGCGAGCTTGTCGATAGCGGACTGAATATTGTCTTTTACGGTTTGCGCATCAGCGAAATCTTTCAATTCGACCGTAACAACACCAGAGCCTTCGGTGGCTGTTGACGAGACCCGGTCAACGCCTTCGAGTCCCATGACGGCAACATCGACCCGCTGGGTGATGCTATCGACTATCTCATCGGGTGTGGCACCGGGGTAAGAAACCGACACGGTCACCGTACGTGGATCGATTTGCGGGAAGATCTCGGAGTTCGTGTTGGTCAGACTTAATAGCCCACCCACGAACAACGCTGCCATAAGCACGTTTGCCGCTACCGAGTTCTGCGCAAACCATGCAACTACACCTTTGTAATTTGCTTCGCTACTCATCGTTAGCGTCAGCGTCGACAGGCGTCACAATCGTGACAACAGCACCGGCGAGCGGGTCCAGAAGCGGGGAGACCACAATGCCATCGGCAAAATCAAATGCTTCGGTAACGACGAAACCATCTTGGGGAAAAAGAAACCGCGGTTCGCGTACGGCTAATGTGTTTTCGGTGACAACCCATATGATGCGATCTTGCGAGATGGCTCGTTCGGGTACAAGATGAGCGCCTGCGATAATTGGCCCGTCGATCTCAACTTCGACAAAGGTTCCAGGTAACAGTGAGGTGTCTTCGGTAAACGCCAACGTGACTGTCGCCTGACGTGTCTCGGAATTCAGTTCAGCATCCACTCGGGTGACTTTTGCAGCATAGCTGCGTGCGTGTTGTGTCAATCCGTCGCGTTCGAAAATCCGCGCATCTCGTCCTTCAGCCGGTTGCAAAAAGCCAAGTGCGCGCGCGCTCACGGGTACGGATATCTCGAGGTTCGTGCCGTCATATGCACTCCCATAGGACTGACCAGCAGTCAGGTTCTGCCCGACCTCTATCGTGGTTGAGACAATGCGACCACTGAAGGGCAATGAAAAATTTACGCGAGACAGATCCAGCTGCGCTTCTTCGAGCGCAGCTTGCGCGGATTGCACCGCCGCGAGCGCCTGGCTAATTTGTGGTTCACGCGCGACCAGCGACGGTACTGGTTCATCGGCGTAGAGCAGCTCCCACTCCTCGATAGCCACCGCAGCTTCAGCTCGCTCAACGCGTAAATTCGCGCGCGCAGAAGACAAGTCTGCCTGCGATTGCTCGAGCACCGCATTAAGTGATGCTTGGTCGAGACTAAACAGCACGTCACCTGCCTTGAATGATCCACCTGAGGCAAGATTCGGCGATACCGAAACAACGCGACCGCTAAGCTCGGGGCTAAGATCAATCGCATTGCGTGACTGGATCACTCCCGAGCCGGTTACTTTGAACGGTTTGTCTTCGATACGCGGGCGGATAACTTCGACCGGTGTGGTAGAAGAACCCGCAACCCTTTGCCTCGGCGCGGTACTCGAACTGGACAGGATGGCATTGGCGGCAACACCTGCGAGCAATACCCCGATCACCAAAATGATTTGCAACCAGCCCGCGATTTGGGTTTTGGTATCGGCTTTCGATTTTGCTTTTAACGTTGGTCTTGGCTTTAGCCTTTTCTTTGTCCGGTGTATTTGAGGCCCGTCTTTAGCCGCTGGCAATCCAATAGAGGCAGAATCATCTTGAGACACGCTTAAGCTCCTTTTGTATCACGCGTAATAGCGGGGGCCGTCGCCGGATCGAACCAAGAGCCACCCAGGCTGAAGAACAAATCGATATAGGCATTGAGATAAGCTTGCTCTGTCAATATAAGGTTTTGTCGTGCGACATTTAGCGTGCGCTGAGATTCAAGAATGGACAGTAGTGTGCCGAGACCGCGACGGTAGCGGTTTTGCACAAGCTGATCGGATAGGGCGGCTGAGGTGACATTGTCATCGAGCCGCTTTAATTGTTCATTGATGCCGACAAGCTGAGCCACGGCCTGCTCGACATCGATTAAAGCCGCGAGTGTGGTTCGCGCAAAGTTTGTCGCGAGCTCTTCCGCTTCGGCTTGTTGCAAGCGAACCTCAGAACGCAAACGACCGCCGTTAAAGATGGGCGCCGTCAATGAGGCAAGCAAATTGGCGATGAAGGTGTCGGCGCTTAATACATCACCCACATTATCGCCCTCGAAGCTCAAAGCCGCGGAGAATGACAACGCGGGGTAAAGATCTGCCCGCGCTGCACCAACATCTTCAAGTGCCGCGCGGTAGGAAAGCTCAGCTGCGGCAACATCGGGACGATTTGCCAAGAGATCCGCAGGCACGCCAATGGGCAAATTCAACTCTCGATTCAGGTTTAGGTGGCCGACAAATGTGGGTGCTGTTTCACCCGGAAGCCTGGCTAACTGCTCGTCAATTGCAAACAACTGAACGTTCAATTGGGTCTGCAAGTTGGGAATATCGACCAGTGCAGAATCATAATTTTGACGCGCGATCTGAGCATCACTTGCTGACACATCGCTTGATCCTGCGCGATACCGCTGGTCGGTCAATTCAAACGTAGTGCGAAAGCTTTCTGCTGTCTCTTGTGCGAGCGCGAATTGTCGCTTGAGGGTAGAGGCTGCAACCCAACTGCGCACCAGTGAGGCCACTTCCTGTTGCTCGACAGACAGAAATAACAATTCAGAGGCTTTTGTTCGCAACAGCGCCGAGCGTTCGCTTGCGCGCAGGCCACCAAAAATATCAGCGTTAAAGTCTGCGGACAGGCCTAAGCCATAAGCATCATTGAAATCAAACGAACTATTCGGTGAGCGCGATCCGTTACCCGATATATCGACCGAGCCGTTAACCGATGGCAGACGAAAGGAGCGTGCCTGGACCGCCTGTTCTCGCGCCTGCGCAATCTGTAAACGGGTTTCTGTCAGGGTAAGGCTATTGAGTCGAAGTTCATGGATGAGGGAGTCAATCTCGGCATCGCCAATCATGCGCCACCATTGATCCACTACAGCGTCCTCGGCGGGCAAATTTGCTGATGTGTATTCCTCTAGGTGTTCTACGGAGGAGACAGTCTCCGGGCGATCAGCCTCTGGCGTCAGAGTCGTCGCTGGTGTCAGAGCGCAACCCGCCAGTAACGTGACAGATATACCGAGCACGATGGACAAAGACAGCACGCTTGGGCGGCGCGGTTTCATGGGGTGTTCAGCCATCTCGTCTTCTGTTCACGCCAGTTTTCTGCGCTTTCATTATAGTTAGCATGCTAATTGTTAGAATGCTAATTATATTTCTTTCTAAACGCAAGCGCTCGTTTTAGACGATTTGGCAATACTGTTGGTTTTACAATCACTGGAAGAATTTGCAGCATTGTTACCGTTTAATGTGTAAGCGGAGCAATGCTTAGCGGCTTAAAATGCGCTTACCGAGTTCGTCTCAGTCGGCCAATTGAATCGATAGAGTTAGATAGAGTTACTTGTTACCTTTACAACTCGATTGCTTGATCGCAATTATTTTGTTGCTGACAAAGGTGTATTGAAGAGACTAGGCCGTATCTGAGCGTAACGGCATCGATGATGCCGTCGGGCTACGCCGGGGTTCGCTACCGAAGAATACAGGGAGCTGGTTGTTCTCTTTGAAGAGAAAGTATGTCGCTGGTCGGTTGAGAGGCTAGAGCAAGAGTTTGGAGAGTAGGGGGCTTTACTTGCGATACAAATGTAAGCGCATTTTAAGCCGCCCGATATTATTGAAACCAAATCCGCTGAGGCGGGATCACTCAACTATTTCAGCAATTTTGTCACCTCTATCTATGTAATATAGCACCTCATTGATTGACGTGATAAGTGTTAGGCCATCGTCGGTAATTTCAAATCTTAGCGGTTTCTACCAAACTCAACTATATAAGCAACAGTCTACGATGGACCGATCTGTACCTGGCCCCGATCAGGGACTCTCTGACCAGGCGACCTGATTCCGACCATTCGATTTTGCCGTGTACAGCAAA
>CAYUZB010000123.1:0-10055 GCA_964449565.1 uncultured Granulosicoccaceae bacterium
CTACAAGTGAGCTGCCCGGCGAGCGAACGAGCCAGTTTCAGCATCTCCTCATCTGAGCGAGCGATGGCAACCATACCTAGTGGACCAAATACTTCTTCCGATAAAAAGTCATTTTCGATCCATTGCTCGGTCGTTGTCGTAAACAACCCAGCCGATACACTGCGACGCATGCAATTCGCACTTATGTGTGTCTCGGTAGCCGAAGAATATTTGATCTGATCATGACCGTGCCGGAACGCATCGGCAATAGGCTCACTCAGTAGATCAAACAAGCCTGACGTTTCAAGTTTTTCCTTGGCGGCTTGAATAAAATTTGTAGCGGCATCTGATGAATTCAAGACCACCAATCCTGGATTGGTACACAACTGCCCTGCACCAAAAATAAGTGAATCAACCCAATGTGACGCAAGTGATTTCCAGTCAGCAGTCAAGCTGTCACGCAGAATAAAAACCGGATTTATTGAGCCCAACTCACCGTAGAAAGGAATCGGCTCGGCTCTGGCAGCACATAAATCGTAAAGCGCCCTGCCACCACGCAATGAACCGGTAAATCCAACGGCTTTGATCGCAGGATGTGTGACCAGGCTCTGTCCGGCTTCGAAACTATTGCTTTGTACCAAGGAGAAAATACCCGCTGGTAATCTTGCTGCGTCAACCGCCTTCTTGACACATTGTGCAACCAGCTCCGAGGTGCCGGGGTGTCCTTGATGACCTTTAACCACAACCGGACAACCCACACTCAAGGCCGCCGCGGTATCCCCACCTGCAACAGAGAATGCCAAGGGGAAGTTCGATGCCCCGAATACGCCTACCGGTCCAACAGGTCGGTGTATCATTTGTAGATCAGGTCGTGGAATGGGTGAACGATCGGGTAGCGCTTTGTCATGGCGCAGGCCCAGATGATCGTCGCTCTCGATAGTCTTCGCAAAATACCGTAGCTGATTGACGGTTCTGGTGAACTCCCCTTTGAGTCTATCTGGCAACAAACCAGTTTCATTGCAGCCCATTGCCAGAATATCGCCTTGCATACTATCCATACTCGACGCTATCTCAATGAGCAGGCTCTGACGTGTTTCTCTGGATGATTCAGCAAAGATATGAAACGACTCAGCCGCTAAATTGCATGCTCTATCGATCTCCTTTTCACCGCCATCGGCAAACTCCCCGCCAATTCCATGCATGGGGCTGGAACGAAATGTCAGTGGACTGTGTACCCACTGCCCCGCAATAAGATGTTTACCTGTGAGCATTTTTCAGAATTTATCTGTGTTCTGACGAGTCGTTAATACCTTCGTTCACATTGTGATCGCCGCGCGCTTGATGTGAATCAGCGCTTGGAGAAAAACGTTCCTTGCAATATAACAACACGCCAAGCGAGAAGGTTATCGATACGATGACAGCCGCAATTTGCCATGTCGCCGTGTCAATATCCATCGCCGCGATTGTCAACAGAAAAGCCGAGCATACACCGATGATCAGAGGATCAATCGCGCTGTAAATACTCACATTGAACAAGCGATAGGCCAATTCAAAACCGGCACTAAGCGCTAGCCCATGCGCCATGATATAGAGTGTGTTTCCACAACGAATCTTGTTGCCCAGCGAATTGAGGTCCGGCTGACATTGATAATCCGTCAAGACAAGCATATATACTTTTGTGATCAAGGCCACCGCGACCCCAATACCCAACAGCATCTGGCAGATGATCTTGATCAGATAGGAAGGCCTGGCTGTAAACCGGCTTAGCCTGGCTGCAGGTGTCAGATGGGGACTATTCATCACGCAGACCTTCCACTATTCCCATTGTCAAACTGGAAACCATTGCCTGTCTGGCAAGGTTTCTGTCATGGGGCCTGGAACCACCATGCCTAATCGACCCACCACCTGCTGATTTTCAATACGCGCAGGCCTGTCATGAATCGGTAGCAAGAAGGTAAAGTTGTTCAACAACTTTTTTATCGCTCCTTTCTCTTCCCGTTTTGATCCGGCATGGTTCCCGGTGACCCTGGGCTCCATAAAATTATTGGTATTTACATGATTGACGATCTGATCATTGAAGTCATAAATCACATCGCCACAAATACAAGCGACGCCCTCTGCGGTTTCTACCATCACATTCATTGAACCTTCGGTATGCGCCCCAGCGGCTTCGCACCAGACACCCGGTATAATTTCTTCAGCCTGAGTAATTTCAAGATCAAGAAATCGAATGGCCTCTGGCTCGTAAATTCTGTCGACGAGATGCTTGATATCCGGCTTGGGATATTGCGGATACATAATCCCGGAAACTGAAAATTCCATTTCACGACGATTCAATACCACGGTGGTATTCATCGGGAAGAGATCATCCTTGCCTGCATGATCGATATGCAGATGTGTATGCAGGATATAGCGAATATCTCCAAGCTTCAAACCATGCTTGGCGAGCTGGTTTTCGATCATCGTCTCGTGTGATTGCAGCCCTCGCATCCCCAGACTTTCCATGATCGCGTTATCACGATAGCCCGTGTCTACCAGCACGGGGTATTTTCCGCCGGTAATCAGAAATCCGTATACGGGCACACGCCGTATTCGTCCACATTCATGTCCTAAGACAAGAAAGCTTGTTTCGAGCTCAATGTCGCCATAGTCCAAAACATGTATTTGCAGTGCCATTACGTTCTCCCATGGAATGTTTGTTCGATGAATATCATTGTTATCTAGTGAATCAAAGTCGATAAACCGACTGCGCTGTGTCGTGAAAGATTGAATCAACATCCGAACTGTCAAAATTAGCAACTATTTTCGAATAGGCATCAAATAGCTCGTCATAGCTTGTCCATATCTTCTCAATCGGGAAATTTGAGCCAAACATGCAGCGCTGGGCGCCAAATATTTCAACCGTCTTGTTGACTATTGCTTCCATTTTATGGAAATCGACACAATGGCCAAAGGTTCCAAGTCCTGACAATTTCACAAACAGATTTGAATTTTTAGCCAATGCAGCCATCGCATGACGCCATTCTCGCCAACCATCTTCAGATACGTCATTCAACATTCCCGCGTGTTGCAAAATAAAATTAACATTCGGGCATGCTTTTAATAAATTGTCCGCCTGTACCCACTGTTCGGAAAATATCTGTAGATCGAAGCTCCAGTTGTAATCTGCCAGACGTGCGATATTTTTTTGAAAATTGGGATTGTTTGCAATGTATTGATCAGGCGCAAACCGATATTCAGGGTTTACATGCCAATGTAATTGCTGGCGAATGCCTCGAATAAGGTCAAATTGAGACAATTTTTCAAGCTGCGGGGTAACATCCTCAACAGTGAAATCAGCAAACGCGACCATGGCATGTGGCCAACCGTATTGATCCGATACCGATTGCACCCATGCTGCTTCATCAACATACCAGTTAGGTGCCCAATTAGCCTGTACATATACAGACTTGCTTATGCCGGATTTGTTGATGTCCTGCAAATACTCATCAATCAGATAATCTCTTTTGATCGCTTCATAGGAACCGAAAATGCGTGGAACTTCCGGTCCAAGCAACCAAGGTAAATCGTGCTGACGCCAGATGTGATGATGGGAGTCGATCATGCCGCAATTCTTCCCAGGTTCAAGAAGTGATCACATACCGCATCAAGATTGTGCCCCGTTTCAAATTGATCCAGAAATGGCAATACCTGCATTAGTGCCTCTGTATTCACTGAATAGTCTTCATCGCCTGCAAGCGGCGATAACCAGCTAAGTTGCCATGCCAGTCTCGACATACGCCGTATGGCCCTGACGAAATCGTCGGAGTCACCTCGTTCAAGACCATCTGACATGATCACAACAACCGCCCCTCTACTCATATTCAAGTATCGAGGTATGTTCAGAAAAAGTTGTAGCGTGTCACCAAGGCGGGTTCCGCCATCGACATCTGCGATCAATTGAGCGGTACGGGCCAGGGCCATTGTGCGGTTTTGAACCGACAAGCTCGGTGTAATCCGCGTTAACCGTGTACCGAGTGTAAAAACCTCAATACGGTGCGCGACCGTACACAAAGCGTGAGCAAACTGAAGGTAGGTTTCGGTATATTCTTTCATCGAGCCAGAAACATCAATCAGCAATACGATATTGCGCTGACGAGGTTTTCGATGAATGTGCGACAGACTGACTATCTCACCACCGTACTTGACTGAATCGCGTAGGGTCTTGCGCAAACCCAGGCGTTGCCCGCGTTGCGAATTTTTCCAACGCAGGGACTTTCTGATCGGCAAGGCGTTTGGCGCAAGACGTTCAAATTGCGACAAACGATGGCTACTATCCGGCACATCGAAATCACGATGTTTTAACCGTTCGATGTCGGCAGCATCAGCGCCTGACTCTTCGCCGGATTCGTATACATCCATTTCCTCAAGGCCCGCGATCAACTCATGGGCTTCAGTAGAATCCTCATCACCTTCAGTCTTTGTCGCTAGCGTCATCCCATAAAAAAGGTTCTTGAATATCAAGTCGAATTCCGCAAGTCTCTCTGGAGTAATCGAATAACACGCAATGGCGGCTGTGCGTATATCCTGAATACTGTTCGGTCCGAGTATTCCTACCGCCTCGATAACAGACACTGTCTGATCCGGTGCTATCGGAAAACCCGCCTGTCGCAACTCGCTTGCAAACTGCATCAGCGGTTTCAGTGCAGTAGGGAGGTTCATGCCATGGCTCCGGGTAAAACCGCATCGAAACGCCCCGCCAGATACTCCAGATCGTTTTGATCTTTGATCGCCACACCTAAAGATTGAACAAATGACTGTGGCCAATCCAGTCCTTGTTTGTTCAGCAGTGTTGCCGCTTCCGCCCACTCAACCGACTCTGATACGCCGGGCGGCTTGGCGAGTGGTTCTTGACGTAATCTACCGACTGAATCGACAATGGCACGAGCCGTTGCTTCGGCAACTCCGCTGGCGCGAATCATGACAATCTGCGCCTCCAGCGACGCATCCGGATAATTGAGCCAGTGATAAACACAACGCCGTCGCAAGGCCTCGTGCAAGTCCCGCACACGATTGGACGTGAGTATGACAATCGGCGCTTGTATCGCTCGCTCGGTGCCGAGCTCAGGAATGGAAATCGTGAAATCTGATAGAAACTCCAGAAGATAAGCTTCAAACTCGTGGTCCGAACGGTCAATCTCATCAATCAGCAACAGAGAATTTACGGGATCCCTGAGCACTTCAAGCAAAGGACGCTGCATCAAGAATTTATCACTGTAGAGATCAATCGACTGCCCTTCCATCTGACGAATAGCCAGTATTTGACGGGGATAATTCCAGTCATAAATGGCAGATGACGCGTCGATCCCTTCAAAGCATTGCAGACGTATTACCTTTTTCCCCAAAACGGAAGCAACTGCCTTTGCAGCTTCGGTCTTGCCAACACCGGGTGGCCCCTCCAGCAGAAGCGGTTTGCCGAGCGCGAGTGCCAGATAGGCGGTGGTCGCAAGTCCGGCATCAGCAATGTATTGCGCATCAAGTAACGCACCTTGCAAGTCCTGTGGCGAGCCAATGCCCGATATGACTGGAGTGACTGACATCAGACAGGGGTTGCCTGGGGCTTCGCCCCACCGTTCTGACGTATGCCACGCAGTATTTTCTCCGGGGTTATCGGCAGGTAATCACAACGCACACCGACGGCGTTATAGATCGCATTGGCAACGGCAGGCAATACCGGATTGGCACACATCTCACCCGGCCCCTTGCCACCATAAGGTGCATCTTCTGCCGGGCGCTCAAGGATCGCGATATGGTGCGGCACAACTTCAGCCGGTCCCGGCATAAGATAATTATTGAAATCAACTGGCGCATGATCGCGCGCGGGATAATACGGTTCTGTCGTTTCGTACAAGGCATGAGACACCCCCATCCATGCACCACCAATCAACTGTTGTTCAACCAGTTTAGGGTTTAGCGCGCGTCCGACTTCATAGGCCGAATTGATTTCATTGACTGTGACAACACCGGTTTCATCATCGACTTCAAGATCAACAACAAGCGCTGCATGCGCGAAGGTCGTGACGGTCGACATCTCGCCTGTCATATCGTCGACATCAGATTTAGGTATTAGAAAAATGCCCCGCCCTGAGAGTGTCTTGCCTTGGGAGAACTGCGCCGCGATTGCCGTTTGCGCAACGCTGATGGACTTTGACGGGGCACCTTTGACATGAATATTGCCCTTGCCATCCGTATCAAGATCATTGACATCGACTTCCAGTTCATCGGCGGCAGCTTGCAGCATCTGCTGGCGTGCTTCGTTTGCTGCCCTGATGACCGCATTACCCACACGATGTGTACCACGAGATGCAAACGACCCCATACAATGTGGTCCTGTATCACTATCAGCGGTATCGACATAGACATCTTCAACAGGCACACCCAGCGTTTCGGCAGCAATTTGTCGCGTTACCGATTTCATGCCCTGGCCCAGATCGATAGAACTCAACGACACCATGAACTTGCCATCGGGGGTTGAGTGCACCAGCGCCTGTGACGGGTCGCCTCCGAGGTTCATGCCGATCGGATAATTGATGCAGGCAAAGCCTCTGCCACTATGAATCGTCATACTATCTCCGCCGCCTGTTGACCAGATGTTTCAGTGAGCCGGGTCGATTCATACCTTTATTGAATGGCTTTTCCGGTTGATATGCGGTACTGCTCGTCTCGCTCGACTGATCGCTTTGTCGTGTTGTGCCGTGTGATTGCGTCGCGCCGTGTGATTGCGTCGCGCCGTGTGATTGCGTTGTGCCGTGTGATTGCGTCGCGCCGTTTGATCTCGAACCTGGCTGTGCATCATCAACTTTCGATCAACACTCTGTGTCGATGACATTCCACTGCGATTAACTTCGGCGGAGGTTGCAGATGGACGACTCCTGGCCAGCCGCGCAGGGCTTGTCGGTGGATACATTCGATCAGCTGAATGGGTATCCCCGGCACGACTGACTGAGGCATTTGATTGCCCGAGCCCGGGCGCTGCATAAGTGGCAGTTTCGCTATGACCCGTCGCCGTTTCAGCGCCGTATTGACCGAGCTTGTGTCCCACACGATCAGCCGCTATTTGCATATCGGGATGCTGCGGTGGCACGGCAAGCAGTAGCTCACTGGCTTGTCCCGCTGGCACACGGGATTCCGCTCGACTGCTCGGCTGCTTTTCCAATGAACCTTTACGACGTTCGCCAATCTTTCCGACACTATCAACTGCCGTTTCAGGAATGACTGTTCGCTCAGGCGTATTACCCGTCTTGCTGGATGCGGCGGCGTACTCGGAACTGATCGGCCAGCGGGCTTTTTGTGCCGCCACCTGACAGCACTCCACCAGTGCAGTGTTCTTTGCCAGGCGGCGATGAGCTTTCATATCACCATCACGATAGGCGTTCATGATGCGAAGCTCGATCGGGTTTTTGCCAACCGTTTCCGCGACTTTATCCATATGCGCTTCGATGGCAAAGTCTACTGCCGTGATGCCAAAGCCGCGCATGGCCGTCGCCGGTGTACGATTGGTATAAACACAATAGACATTGGCTGCAACATTCGGTATCGAATACGGACCGGGTAAATGCCCAACAGCTTTTTGTATGGCATATGACGACAAACGGGTATACGCACCGCAATCAAAAAAACCGGTAAATTCTCGTGCTACCACGGTTCCGTCAGCAAGCACTCCATCCTTGATTCGCCATCGTTCACCACCGCGCGGTGCACCAACTTGCATCTCCTCTTCTCGGTCCCAATGAAACTTGACCGGTTTGCCGGTAAGCATCGCGCCGAGTACCGCCATGGGTTCAGTTATGCTATCCACTTTTCCACCAAACCCTCCACCGACTGTACCGCCAATAAAATGTAATCTGGAAGATGGGATATCCAACAGTTTGGCCGTGGTGCCCAATGAGAAAAACAGGGCCTGTGTTGATGTGTGGCAAACATAACGATCATTGGTTTCAGGCGCTGCTATGGCGCCGCATGTTTCTATCGGTGCCTGTTCGATCGGCGACATCTGATACTCACCTTCGATGATCTTGTCGACGCGAGAAAATGCAGCGTTCACATCACCGAAACGCAGTTTCTGATGATCGAAACGGCCATAATCAAAGGTATTGTCCGGATAGACTTCATTAACCACTGGCGCATTCGGTTCAAGTGCCTCTTCGACATCAAGTACATGCGGTAGCACCTCCCAGTCAACCTGGATTGCCGCCACTGCAGCACGTGCCTGAAGGTCAGTGTCTGCGATAACCGCGCAAACTTGCTCACCTTTGTATGACACTTTTCCCTCGGAAAGGAGTTGTTCATCATCGCGACCAAACCCGATCAGACTCAACAAGGTATTCAGGTTGTTCGGCACATCAGCGGGACGAACAATCCGACGAACGCCCGGCATACGCTCGGCGACATCAGTCGATAGACTTCTTATACGTGCATGATGATGTGGCGAACGTACACAGCGCATGTGCAAGAGGCCATTGAACAGATGATCGTCATAGAATTTTGTTCCGCCAGTAACATGCCCCAGAATGTCCTGGCGAACGGTTGGCTGACCCACCTCATTCAAGTTATCGTCGCGTTCATCGGCGAACAGCTCTTTGCGAAATTCGACACTGGTCATTGAGCTGGCCTCCTGCGTATTTCCTGGGCTGCAACCAGAATCGCATCGATGATGGGTTCGTAGCCGGTACATCGACAAAGATTGCCCGATATCGCTTCGGCAACCTCATCACGATCAGGATCGGGGTTGCGATCGAGCAAGGCCTTTGCCGCCATCAACATCCCCGATGTGCAAAAACCACATTGCGCCGCGAAACCGTCCACAAACGCTCGTTGCAGCGGATGCAAGTCTGGTCCGTTAGCCATGCCTGCCGTCGTATCAACACGCTTTCCTTCAACCGACTCTGACAAGGTCAGACAACTCAGCTGAGGTTCCCCGTCAATCAATACCGTGCAGGCACCACAAGTGCCTTGGCCACAGCCGTATTTGGGCGCGAGGTCGCCGATGTTCCTGCGCAACTCTTCCAACAGATTGCCACCTTGCTCAACAAAGCAGGAAGTATCTGCACCGTTGTGAATGATATTCAGAGGTTTGCGTGCCATAGAAGCTAACTCCGTTGCTCAAGCAAACGTCGCAGATACACTGGCGCGACCTCATTGCGATACCAGGCACTGGCCAAGGAATCATCTTCGGGGTTCAGTCCCTCAGTGCAACACGAGATAGCCCTGTTTATCGTATGCTCATCCAGGCTAGAACCCGTCAGGGCGTTTTCAGCCGCCGTCGCGCGCCGTGCGAGCGGTCCCATGCCACCAAACGCCACGCGGCATTGTCCCAAACGCCCTGCTTCGCGTTTTAACAGGACAGCAATCGACATGAGAGCTACCCCTTTTGGCTTGACGCGACTTACCTTCATGTAGCGGAAGCTACCCGCGGCCGGTCGCGGTACGATTACTTCCATAACGATATCGTTGGTCGCAGCAGGTGTATTAGCCAGAAAATCATCAATCGTCTGGACAAGCCCGCTTGACCAGCGCAACGAAGCGCCTAGCGCAAGCAACGCTGTCGTCATATCACCGTAGGGTCGCGGGGCAAACAGATTGCCACCGATGGTGGCCATATTTCGAATCGCTGGCCCACCGACAGAGCGTGCAACCTCAGCGAGAAATTCCAGACTGGTGTTACTTATTATTTCTCGCATGGTCACACCGGCACCTATACGAACATTCTCCCCCTCTACAGAAACCGATTTCAGTGACGGGTCATCGCTTGACACCAAACTCGTGAAATCCTGTTCGCTGTAATTGATTACTCGCATCAAGAGCGTACCGCCAGCGAAGTATCGGGTGTCCGCTGACAATGACGAACTGGCATCGGTGACAGAGCTGAATTTATTGAAATCAATCGTCATGCAACACCATTTTCCAGATACGTTTTTACGGCATAAAACCCAGCGTCATAGATGTCACGTTCGACAAGCTGACGCATTTTCTCCGCCTCATGCTCCAGTGTATTGAACGCTGACTCCCACACCCAGAACGTCGAGTCGGTATCAGTC
>CAYUZB010000124.1:0-10042 GCA_964449565.1 uncultured Granulosicoccaceae bacterium
GTTCGCTGACATTGAGCGATCCAGTCTCTCGATACAATGCATGTGGCGCCGTGGGCACGTAGATGTCCGGCGTCAGCCCGCGTGCATGCAGGGGCAAATTATCCGGAGTTGCATAGGTAGCGATTGTGGTACGCACCGCGCCTTCAATGGGCGGTTTCAATGGATACACTTTTTGAATCAGGCCTTTGCCAAAGCTCGGAGTTCCAACCAATGTTGCGCGTTTGCGCACTTGCAAGGCGCCGGCGAGAATCTCCGATGAGGACATACTGCGTTCATTGATCAAAACAGCCATAGGCGCTTTGCTGATTTGTTCACCCTCTCTTGGTAATTGTCTGGACCGCCCTCCTTTATACTGTTCACAGTAGACCCAGGAAGCATCATCAAATAGGGACATGATGATTCGGGCAGCGCGTGTCGACCCACCCGGGTTATCCCGTAAATCGAGTATGTAGGCACGTACGCCTAGTTCTTCGAAATCCTGCACAAAATTCTGTATTCGTTCAAACGTATCTGTACCAAAGCGACTAATTTTGATGTAAGCAATATCGTTGGCCAGCAGTGCTTTGCGCGCGTAGTGCAATTCGACCGAACGTCGCTCGACTTCAAGCGTTGTTGTTATTGACTCACCTCGCCCCAACGTTACTGATACGCGGGACCGAGCCGGACCAGATAGCTTCGAACGTACCTGACGGGCACTCGCACCAAACAGTGATTCTCCGGCAACCGACTTCAACACGTCACCCGGTTGTACATCAAAATTATCCAACGGCCCACCGAGCAAAGGACCGATAACAACGGGATAGTTTTTGTCCCGCGAACGAAACTTGATACCAATGCCCACGAGGTTACCGCTGCGACTACGCTGGTAGTTACCGTGATTGGCTGGCGTGATGTAATTCGCAAAGGGGTCGCCGTAGGCACGCTGCACATCGGTGAGTAGTTCACGAGCTTTGCTAACCGCAAGTTTATTGTCCGTTTTCTCAAGCGACAGAATGTCATCTATACGACGCTCACGTTCATCGCTACTTATTAACGGACCTTGACGAAATAGTTCGAGCTGCGTCTTGTCAATGATGCCAAGAGCTCGCTTGAGCTCCACGTGCAGATCACTGGAGTCAGCCATTGTAATTGTGAGTCCTGTATAGGCAAGCCATCGTCAATGCTACCTGCTTAGGCACGCCTGGCATGTTCAAAAATGTCGAATTTCGCACCAGTAAGCTTGTAGGCCTGCCCAAACCCCATGACGAATTGACCCGCATTCGGAGACAAACGAAACAACACGAAATCAGGTAACTGACGCAACAAACCAATCATCTTGCCATGCCGAGCCTGCAGGGCATCAAGCAGTGGCTCGTAAGTATTGGCATCGGATGCCACCACGGCTGCCTCGCACTGGTAACTGACACGAGTTCGTGCAAATATCTCACGTGCTTTTGATTCGTCATCAATCAGCATAACCGATACCTTGCCATTAGCGAGAAGGTCCCGCGTATGCAAGGCTAGCTGACTTACAAAGATGATGATATCGACACCATCAAAAATGAAAGGCGCATACCCGCTGTGCGGAAGTCCGTCGTCACCAAGTGTTGCAAGCTGCACCGTGCCGACGGACGTTTTGAGCTCCGCCAGCACCTCAACGGGATCGGCAAGCTTACGGCTTGATGCGTTTTCCAATTCAGGTTTTTCAGCGTCTGCCATGATACTCAATCATCGAAAGGTTTACAGGATGGATCCCGCTTGAAACAGATCCGAATGGCTGCTCACCAAAGGCCACTAGTGACGCACAGCCATTCACTCACTTTAGTGTAACCTGTTGCGATGAAAATTCGATCCTTTCAATCTAACGATACCGCCAGTGTCGTCGTACTCTGGGAAGCGTGTAATCTGACCCGACCCTGGAACAATCCAGAACTCGACATCGCCCGCAAGTGCTCGGTCGATGACGGACTATTTCTAGTCGGTGAACTGGACCGTCAAATTCGCAATGAATCTGACGCAGAACCCGATAAAAATAGCAACTCAAAGATCTACAGCGAGATTGTTGCAACGATCATGGGCAGCTACGACGGACATCGAGGATGGATCTACTATCTTGCTGTACATCCAGACCAGCAACGCAAAGGATTTGGGGAGCAGATGATGAGCGACATGGAAGCGCGCCTGCTTGCTCTCGGTTGCCCGAAAATCAATCTGCAGATTCGGCGTGAAAATTCATCGGTCATGACCTTTTACGAGTCGCTCGGTTTCACAGAAGATGCATCTGTCAGTCTCGGCAAGCGGTTGATTCCAGACAACTAGTTTTTCAATGTCGTTTTCCCCCTTGCGGGCGGCGTCAACGAAAGCATGGATTGATCAGCGCGCCAGGCGCGGCAAATCGCCCGCCGTACCCATCGCATGGCGCATTAAAAAATGTTTGACAGGCTTTGCCTGATTAGCCACATCCAGTGCAGCTGTTCGTAGTCGTTGTACCAGGGCAGGCTGGGGTTTAAAAGCGTGATAGAAACCATCGAGTACATTGATCATCAAAGCGTTTTCTCCACGGCGCCATCGTTCATAACGGCGCAGCGTCTTGTATCCACCCGGATCACGTGACCCATCAACGGCATCCTGTATCACTTCAGCCAGCGCAGCCGCGTCAAGCATACCGAGGTTCACACCCTGCCCAGCCAGCGGGTGTACCGTGTGTGCCGCATCGCCAATCAAGGCAATACGATCATCGATATAACGTTCAGCATGCGCCTTGGCTATTGGGAAACTACCACGTTGAACTACGTGCCTGATAGACCCAAGTTCAGTGGGAAACTGCGTTTCCATTTCATTGGCAAATGCATCGTCATCCAGCGCTTCAAGCCGAGCGACTGTCTCCTCATCGTGATACCAGACCATGGACGCACGATGACCACACAAAGGTAAAAAAGCCTCTGGGCCTGTCGGTTTGAATCGCTGCCAGGTAATTGATTGCTGTGCAAGCTCAGTTTCTATGGTGGCCACCAATGCATGCTGGGGATAGCTGAATCGCTCGACGTCTATACCAGCTAAGGAACGTACCTTCGACCGCGCACCATCGGCACCGACGAGTAATCGCGCACTTAAGCGCCTGCCATCGTCCAACGTCACATGCACACCGTCACTATCTTTATGGAAGCTATCGAGTCGTGCGGGGCAGTAAAGATTTACCGCATCGGATTGCTCAAGCTGCTCGAACAGGGCTAGCTGCAATACATCGTTCTCGACAATATGACCCAGATGATCGGCGTGAATGTCTTTTGCGTCGAACCGGGTTTCGCCACCCGCCTCGCCATCCCAGACGGCCATTTCGGTGAACGGACAGGCGCGACGATTAACGACGCCTTGCCAGGCACCTACCCGTTGAAACATACGTTCAGTAGCCACGCTGACCGCTGAGACACGAATAGAGTATTCAGGCTGGCTACCCGGCAGAAATTCTGTCGGTCGGGAAGCTTCGAGCACCGCAATTTTCAAGGGACGCCCGGCCGCTTTTGCCTCCGTCGAACACGCCAGCGCGCAGGCCAGCATACCCCCGACCATGCCACCACCGACGATCAGCACGTCATAGGTGAGATTCAGGGGGTTCAGTTCAGGTAGTTCACGCGTTGCCATCCCTGTATTGTGCGCTTGATTTCAAAGGTTGGCCAGAAATTATACTCGGGCTGCACCGTCACAATACGCTTGCGCCCACTCATCGAAACAACCGTCAGACGGGTAATTTCATCTTGAGTCCGCGTGTTGACCTCGTTAAGAAAATCGTCAAGCGTTTCTACTGGCACGCCGTCGACAGCGACCACAAAGCGATTGCGATACAGACTGTCCCAGAGCGCTGGAGAGCCCTTGTCCGTACTGGCGATATAGACACCGGGAAAGTCGACACCCTTCTGATAACCGATATCGCTGAAACTTTCCTGGAATACAGCACCAGCCCAGCTGACCATTCGATCCGTGCCCAAAGCATCGAGAATACTGGGCGCAAGCTCGACGGGCAAAACCTCGCCGCGACGAAGTATTAACAGACTGACGGCGGGGTGTTGAGCGAGCCTCTCGGCGTGAAACAGCTCCGAGACGAGCACATCATCTATAGCCAGAACCACATCGCCCGAATATAACTTGCCCTCTGCGTCAGTGCCGGGTATAACTTGATCAACATAAAGCACACGCCTCTGTTCAGCGGGCAGTTCGTTATACCGCTGCAACCAGTCGTTCGGCAATCCAAGCTGACGGGCGACCGACAAGGGTTGATAGTTCATTCTGATATCGAGCGAATAAAAAGGGCTCTGAGAACGGTACTGGCGAAGTGCTTCGGCGATCACCGAGGCAGGCATGGCCCATTCTCGCTGACGAATCTCGCGACCTTCCTCGTAAGCAAAGCTCATATAAAGAGCATGTACAAGGCCGGTTTCATCAACCAGCGGACCACCTAGGGACGTCGGTACATCGGGTATGTTGTATACATCGAGTGACGCTTGTTGAAAGCGGGGCAGACCCGGAGGCTGAAAATCAATGGTCAAGCGACTCATATCATCGATCTCATGTGGACGGAATGTACCGTCCGAACGATAGCCGATCATCGTGATGCCATCGGGTATGGGAGTATCCGGTTCAGCCAGCTGCAATGACTCGAAATCTGCATCGAGTAAAAAAGCCGGATCATATTGCAACAAAGCGATGTTATGACGCGGGTGAAGAAAGACGACCTCCCCTTCTAGAACCTGTGATCCAAAAAAAGTGATATCCGCGTCACCTAATCCAACCGGTACCGTATTGCGATCAACTGCAACCAGCCCCTGCTGTCGATCGATGACAAGGCCAACCCCCTTGAAGTGTCTCGCATAAACGTTGTCGACTGAATATGGAATACTGAAATCCACCCTGACCATTGCAGGTGCGACCTTGTTCAGCAATGGATCTTCGAAACTCGGCAAGGTATCAATGCCATCAATACTGGCGACCTGTTGCTCAGGTAGATCCATCTCTTGGCAATCCCAGAATCGAACATCATCAACACGCGAACAAAAACGATGACCAAACCAGCGATTGTTAATCGTGACCTGGGCAATTTCACTACTGAATTCTCGCCCGGGGACCACATAGCGCAGCAGTAGCCGTTCATCGGTGGGCGCCGTTCGGATCGCCGATACGATACTGTCGATATCCGTAATCGTCTCACCGTTGAGTTCGACGATGACCGAACCTTGCGGTACACCATCGCGGGTAAAGAAGTAACCAGGCTCCATGACCACCACGCCTGATTGCGGAAGATTCATTGCTCGTGCATGTTGCACAGACATGTTCTGCAGTACGGCGTCACCTAATTCAAGTAATCGTTTCGGGGCAAGCTCATGCAGATCCGCAACGTTCACCGACAAGTTACGCGACTTGCCTTGTCGTACAACTACGATATCGAGAGCCTTGCCGATACTGCTATCGAGCAAATCTTCCAATGCGATGAACTCGGTAATGACTGTGTCGTTAATTGAAACCAGAATATCTCCGGGTTCAAAGATATTCTCCGCAACACCACCTGGGATGATCTGCGAAACGATAAGCATGCCATTGCTCGATACCGCAGCGCCTTCACGAGCAAGCTTTTCGGTTTCTAAGTCAAGACCGAGGCGCCGCAACTCGCGAAACGGCTGATGACTGAAAATGGTTTGCAAACCGCCGCGTGAGATTGGCTCACCGCGTTGCAAGCGTTCAAGTGCATACTGGATGCGCGGAAGCGGCAGGAAGAAACTGCTTGCAGTTTTGGTATTGGCAGCCGCATTCAAAGCTACCACATCACCTTCGAAATCGATAACCGGTGAACCGGAACTACCGCCTGACGTCCCCGATGCCGCCTGCAGGTAAAAGGTATTGAAATCGTTGTAACCGTAACGGCCGTAGGAAGGCACTTCGCGATCGAGCCGTGCGATGGTTCCTGGCAAGATGGACAATTGCTCGCCTCCATCGCTGCCGATTACGCGGATATTCATTCCGGTACGCACTTTGTCTGGTCGAAGATTCAACGACGCAGGTGTGGCATATTCCAGGGCCTTTGGATCGTAGCGAACGAAGGCAAAGTCGTGCACCGGATCGCGATAGAGTGGAACCGCATCCACCCGCTCCTGATTCTGGAAGGTCGCTGACAGGCGAATCGGGCCTGAACCCACCACGTGGCGATTGGTCAGCACTATTCCTCGTTCCGCATCGACCACGAAACCAGTCGCGTTGCTGCCTCCCTGAGGCGTGTCATCAAAGGTTCGCAGCTGGGAGAGTTGCAAGGACACGACCGAATTGGCCGTTCTCGATACCGTCTCAGCCCAGGAATCATCTCCCGCAGCTAAAGCGGAACTACTCGCGAGACCGAGTGCGGCCCCCGCCACGAGACCCAGGCCAAGCAAAACGGCTGTCGAACATCGTGGAAAGCTTTTTAACAGGCTCACAGGTAGGTGACTCCAGGTGCAAGAGCTAAAATAAGACTGAATTTTGGCGCAACAAGTGTTCCATAAGCTTAGCTTTCGATTTTTTTCACGTTTCATGCATTAACGTATGCCTGTCCCGAGGAAATTCACAGCTTTTCGGATACTTGGAAGGATGACTTCCCATTCCTTTACTATAGGTGAGTATCCGAAACGACCGTCCATGAACTGACTGTGTCACTAAATGAGCCAAGCAAAAACGCCAAATACTGGCGAAACTGAAACAGACCCCGAAAGCTCTGAGTCCCTCGCTATCCGCTGGTTCCGCGAAGCGTCGCCCTATATCAACGCACATCGTGGCAAGACCATCGTATTTGCCCTGCCAGGGGAAATATTGCAAAGCGCGTTTCTGCCGACTCTATGCCATGACCTGACACTACTAAGCCATCTTGGCTTACGCCTGGTGATTTGCTTTGGCTTGCGCGCGCAGGTCGAAGAATCCTTGAAGGATCATGGGGGCGAAAGTGACATTGTGGACGGGCGTCGAATCACCGATAGCTCAGCCTTGAAAACAATAATTTCCGAAGCGGGCATTGCACGTAATGAACTGGAAGCCAGATTATCGATGGGCCTGCCGAACACCCCGATGGCAGGGGCTCGACTGTCGGTCGCCTCGGGCAACTATGTTACGGCACAGCCTTTCGGTGTCCGTAATGGAGTGGATTTCAAACACACGGGTTCTGTTCGCGAAGTACACGGCGCCGCCCTGAACACACTACTTGACGCCGGCAATGTCGTGTTGTTGCCACCGCTCGGATTCTCATTGACTGGCGACGTCTTCAATATCACGGTCAACGAAGTTGCCAGTGAATGTGCGCGAGAGCTTGATGCCGACAAACTGGTGTTCTTTGTTGATCAGCTGCTGCTTGACAATCAGGGTAAAGAAATACGACAAGCCAGTGCTCGCGATGTTGAACGTTTGGTCAGTCTGTCAACTGTCCGCTTGGCCAATGACAAGGAAAAGCGTACCGGTCAGGTAAACGCCAGGGAAACCCGCGAGACCACTATCGAGCACGCAGTCGAGGCATGCCGTCAAGGCATAGAACGTGTACACCTGTTGCGTAATGATGATCCGGATGCCTTGCTGCGTGAACTCTTCACTCGCGATGGTAGCGGCACCTTGATTACTCGCGAGCGTTGGGAACATGTTCGAGCCGCGAACAATCACGACGTATTTGGCATTATTGAACTTATCGAACCCTTGCAAGCAGACGGTACGTTAGCACCACGATCACGCGAGCAACTCGAAGGGGATCTCGAACATTTCGTCGTCAGTGAACGAGATGGCACGGTAGTCGCCTGTGGCGCCTTGTTTACCGAAGACACGCAAGCGGAGATTGCCTGCCTGGCAACACATCAGGCTTATCGTGGCGAAGGACGTGCGGACCAGATACTGACATTGCTCGAAGAGAAAGCCAAACGCGCTGGCTGCGAATCGGTACGCTTGTTGAGTACCCGCACCGGTCACTGGTTTGTTGAAAGAGGCTACTCCGAAGTACCACTCGATGCACTACCAGACACTCGAAGAGAAAACTACAATCAACAACGTAACTCCAAGGTTTACGTCAAGCAGTTATAACATCTGGTTACACGTCACCGATCTCCACTGCCAGCACAAAGTTAACTACCGCTCAGCGATTTCGATCTGCAGTGCACTCAAGGATTCGAGACGTTCAATATTACTGGGCATCTGCAGCAATTGGTACTTGGCCTCAGGCGTCAATGGTAAAAGTTCAAGTAATCGGTGACAAACCCAGTCGGGATCATCAAGTCCCTGTTTTTCAATACGCACATCAGGCTCGAGATACTGCATGATGAGTTCGAGCTTTAACGCCAGCGCTTCAACCTTTTCATCCATTGGCGTCGGCGGGCGTACCGGGATCAGCTCGATCTCGGCAACCAGCAACTTCGCTTCATTCGCGGCATAGGTCAATACACGAAACTCCTGTTCGCCCTTCACGGTTATGTGCAGCAAACCGTCGCTTCCCTGATCAAAATCGATAATAGTTGCCAGCGTGCCAATGGGATATGGCGTTGAGGGCTCACCCGCCTCATTTCCCTCTTTGATCAGACAAACACCGAAACCGGTATCGGTTTTAAAACAATTTTTTACCATGTCAATGTATCGACGCTCGAAAAGTCGGAGCGGCATCAAGCCATCCGGCATGACGATACTGGACAAGGGAAATAACGGCAGCTGCATGGGGTAACTCTAATTAGTGGCGTCTTTGCCAGACACGGCGTCCAAGCCCCAGGCAGGCATCAAGGTTTGTTCTATCGTCAACTGATCCAGAACGCGCGCGACGACAAAATCAATCAGCTCATCAATGCTCTCAGGCAAATTATAAAACGCCGGGTTTGGCGGCATGATGATGGCACCCGCCCGATTGAGGCGTAACATGTTTTCAAGATGGATGGAAGAAAAAGGCATTTCGCGCGGCATCACGATCAGTTTACGCCCTTCTTTCAAAACAACATCGGCTGCGCGATCAATCAAATTGTTACAGGCGCCGTTTGCAACGTTTGCAAGAGTGCCCGTTGTACACGGACATATAACCATGGCATCCGGCGCTCCCGAACCACTGGCTACGGGCGCCGTCCACTCTTCTTGTCCGAATGCCTTGAGCTGGCCTTCGCGGGCACCATACCGGGCTGAAAAATCAGCTTGTACATCAGCCGTACGTGCAGGGACTGGGATATCGGTGTCCATGCTCATAACGACGCGCGCTGGCTTCGACATGAGTACGTACACCTGACAGTTTGACTGAATCAGGCATTCAATCAAGCGCAGGGCATACTGGATGCCCGATGCGCCTGTCATTGCCACGCAGACTGTTTTCTTGAACTGCATCCGCGTGATTGCCCCGACGAGCTTAGCTATACACCTTTCAGTTTCATGGCTTTACGACAATCTCGACACGACGGTTCAGTGCTCGGCCAGCCCGTGTATTGTTGGGGGCAACAGGACGCTGCTCGCCAAAGCCTGTTGCCGACAAACGTTGCGGGTCAATGCCGCCTTGATTCTCGAGATAATTGACCGTGTTAGCCGCACGCGCAACTGACAACTCCCAATTACTCGGATAAATGTTCTGAAGATCTCCGGTAACTGGAATGCCGTCGGTATGACCTTCCACCAAAATGGGATTATTAATCCCGCCAAGCGCGTCAGCGACGCGCTCCATCAAGCCGCGACCGGCAGAGCTAAGTCGGGCACGTCCTGAATTGAACAAGGCCTGACTAGGCAGGTTCACGACAATGCTGTTGTCGTCTCGGACAGAGACCGCGGGATTTTCGACACCACTGTCACTCAGTTGCGCTTCGATCTGATCACGCAAAGATTGTGCGCTCTGTATCTGCGCATCAGACCCTTGCTGCAAGGCTGCTAGCCGGCTCGCGACGGTTTCTGCCAGAGCAGTCTGTTCAGCGACCTGACCTTTAGCGTCCTGCAGCTCCTGTTGTACCTCGGCACGCGCGGCTTCTGCGTCTGCCAGACGTGCTTCAAGATCGCTTTTTCCGGTATCAAGCTCAGCTAGTTGAGACTCAATCCCATCCTTCTCGGTTTGCAACTC
>CAYUZB010000125.1:0-8576 GCA_964449565.1 uncultured Granulosicoccaceae bacterium
ATCGAGGCACAACCTGCGCAAGCAACGCCGACAGTGCGTATCATTACGCGGGTAGCGCAGGATCGGGGTAGCCCGGTGCTGGAGATTGTCACAGAGGACCAAGGATCGGGCTTTCCTGTTGACATGCTCAATAGAGTGTTTGAACCCTATGTCACATCAAAACCAAAGGGCACCGGTCTTGGGCTTGCGATCGTGAAGAAAATTGTCGAAGAACATAATGGCGTCATTCGCGCCGAGAATCGCCCGGCAGGCGGCGCGGCTGTGATCATCAGTTTGCCGTATCCCGCCGGTATGCAATTGCGAGGTGATGCCGCATGAGTGCTGCGTCCATTCTGGTAGTCGATGATGAGCCGGACATCCGCGGTCTCTTGCAGGAGATACTCGAAGATGAAGGCTATGCGGTGTCAGTAGCTGGCACTGCTGGCAGTGCTCAGACCCTGATCGACGAGTCGCACCCGGATCTGGTGCTATTGGATATCTGGATGCCGGATACCGATGGCGTGACCTTACTGAAGAACTGGAAGCTCAGTGGCCAACTGGATTTTCCGGTCATCATGATTTCCGGACATGGCACGGTGGAAACTGCCGTAGAAGCCACTCGCCATGGTGCGGTTGACTTCATTGAAAAACCGGTTTCTCTTGCCAAGTTGCTACTCACGGTCGAGAAGGCCTTGAGCGAGGGCGCGTCTGATACGGCAGGTGGTAAAGCAAACAAAGCCGTACGTCGTCTGCCCTTGTTATTGGGTGTCAGTGAGCATGTGAAGTTTTTGCGTGAGCAACTCGATGAACAATCCGGTCGTATGGACACCTTGCTGCTGATTGGTGAGTCCGGCAGCGGTCGGGTTTTGTTTGCCCAGAATGTTCATGATCGCAATACCGAACTGACCGGACGTTTCATTCAATTGCGCTGCGATACCTTGTCATCAGCCAATGCGCATCGTGAACTTTATGGTGATGAAAACGATGGCGCTGTCAGCATGGGTTTTCTTGAATCTGCCGCTGGTGGTACTTTGTTTTTGACTGATGTGGACTTGCTGCCACCTACGGCTCAGCAGTGCTTGCGACAAGCCATCGAGCAACAAGGTTTCATGCGTACCGGTGGTAACTCGCGTGTCCCGTTTCGCTGTCGCGTCATGGCCTCTTCAAGAGATGATTTGTCGAGCGCGGTGAAGCAGGGACGTCTTGATGTCACGCTGGCGCGTTTGTTGTCGAGCAGTACGCTTTCGATCAAACCCTTGCGTGAACATCCCGAAGATATACCCGCTCTACTTGAAGCCTTTGTCGACTGGCATGTCGCAGAGGAAGGTCTGGCCTATCGTCACTTTACCGTAGCGGCGCAAAATCGTCTGCGCAACCTTGACTGGCCCGGCAACCTCCTGGAGCTCAAGAATCTGGTGCAACGCATTCTGCTCCTCGGCGGGCCTGCTGAGATTGAGGTCAGTGAAGTCAACCGCGCGCTCGGTGTGGGTGGCGGAAACAGCGATACGACCTTGTCACTGCGTCATGACTTGCCGTTGCGTGAAGCGCGAGCTGATTTCGAGCGGCAGTATCTGTTGAAGTGTCTTGCGGTAACCAGTGGCAATATTGGAGATCTGGCCAAGCATGTCGGTATGGAACGAACGCACCTGTATCGTAAACTTCGGAGTCTCGATATTGATCTCGACAAGGTCCGCGAGTAAGAACATACGATGAAAATCATTGTGCTTGGAGCGGGGCAGGTTGGCTCTACGGTTGCGCGTAGTCTGGCGCAGGAAGACAACGACGTTACGGTTGTCGACACCGATACAGCGGTTTTACAAGAGATCGAAAACACGTCCGACTTGCGTACCGTGATCGGAGAGGCGTCGTTTCCGGAAGTGTTGCGAAATGCCGGTGCTGAAGATGTCGATATGATCATCGCTGCAACCGACTCCGATGAAACGAATATTGTTGCGATACAGATTGCCTATACCTTGTTTCGAACGCCGGCCAAGATTGCGCGGATTCGTTCGATGGAATACATGCGTGAGAAGAACCTGTTCAATAACGACAATATTCCGATCGATGTCATTATTAGTCCGGAACAACTTGTCACCGAACATATTCAGCGCGTCATTGAACACCCCGGTGCCGTGCAGGTTGTCGACTTCGCCGCCGGCAAGGTGCGTATGGTCGGTGTTGCCGTGCAGGAGGGGGCGCCGATGGACGGCCAGGCTCTGGCACATTTGCCAGCGGTTCTCGGTGAAGTGGAGACTCGCGTCATGGCCGTCTATCGCGGTGATGATGTCATCATTCCCGAAGGTGCGACGGTGCTGCGTAGCGAAGACATCGTGTTCTTTCTCGGGCTGCGTAAATTTACGGCAACGGTCATGGCGCAATTTCATCATGTTGATGAACCGTGCCGCCGCGTGATGATCGCCGGTGGTGGCAACATTGGCATGTTGCTGGCGCGCAAGCTCGAACGCTTCTATCAAGTCAAGATTATCGAGACACGAGGAGATCGTGCTGATGAACTCGCCTCCACCTTGTCCAGCACGATGGTGTTGCATGGTGATGCCGCCAATCAAGACATGCTGATTGATGAAAACATTCAGGAGATGGATGTTTTCTGTGCGCTGACCAACGATGATGAGGCCAATATTCTCTCCGCCATGCTGGCCAAGCGCATGGGTGCAGGCAAGGTCATGTCGCTGATCAATCGACCAGCCTATGTCGATCTGGTGGAAAGAGACATCATCGATATTGCGATATCACCGCAGCAGATCACGATCGGCGCCTTGCTGACCTTGATACGCCGTGGCGATGTGGTCGCGGTGCATTCCTTGCGCAAAGGTTCTGCCGAAGCCCTGGAAGGTATCGCCCATGGTGACCGAGATAATTCGGTACTGGTCGGGCGAGCCATTGGTGATATCGAATTGCCGAACAGCGCGAGCATTGGCGTCATTGTGCGTGATGGTGAAGTGCTCATTGCACATCACGATCTGGTGGTTGAACCGGAAGACCATCTGATCGTGCTGATCACCAACAAGCAGCAGATATCGGACGTGGAAAAACTCTTCCAGGTCGGTGTGACCTTCGTTTAGACACTTCTTGTAAAGTCGCGCATTCAAGCCTATGCAACTGACCATTCAGCTCAAGGTAGTACAGCGTGTTGTTGGCATATTGCTGACGCTGTTCAGCGCCTCGATGCTCACACCGATGGCGGTCGGATTCCTATATCAGGATCCAGTCAATTCATTTACGCCTTTTATCGGTGGTTTTGCCGTTACCCTGATTACGGGCCTGCTGTTGTACTTCCCGGTACGCCATTATCGCAAACAGTTAAGACTACGCGACGGTTTCATGGTGGTGGTCATGTTCTGGCTGGTACTCGGTATCTTTGGTGGCATACCCTTCATTCTATATTCGCCGTTGGACCTGTCAGTGTCTGCCGCGATCTTCGAATCGATGTCGGGTCTGACAACCACGGGTGCTACGGTTATTGTCGGTCTTGATCTATTGCCCCGCTCGATCCTGTTCTATCGCCAGCAAATGCAGTGGCTCGGCGGCATGGGTATTATCGTGTTGGCCATAGCGGTACTACCGATGCTTGGTATTGGTGGGCAACAACTCTTTCGTGCCGAAACGCCCGGTATTGGTAAAGAGAAACTGACGCCACGCATAGCCGGCACGGCCAAGGCACTGTGGTTTATCTACCTTGGTTTGACGATTACGTGTGCGCTCGCCTACTGGGCTGCTGGCATGTCGGGGTTCGATGCCATCAGCCATAGCTTCTCAACTGTTGCCATCGGTGGTTTCTCGACGCACGACAACAGTATTGGTTATTTCGATAGCAATCTTATCGAGATGATTGCGGTAGTGTTCATGTTGATTTCGGGAATCAACTTTGCGTTACATTTTACGACCGCAAGAACGTTTTCAATCAAACACTATTTCAAGGACGAAGAATTTCGAACCTATATCGGTGGCCTGGTCGTACTGACGATCATCGCCAGTGTGTATTTGTACTCCAGCGCCACGTCTGAACTGAAAGACTCGATTGCCAATGGTCTTTTTCATGTGGTGTCTATCGGTACGACAACCGGTTTCACCTCAGAGGAATATTTCAACTGGCCCGGTTTCCTGCCCGTGCTGTTGTTGTTTGCAAGTTTTGCCGGAGGCTGCACGGGTTCTACGGGTGGGGGCATGAAGGTCATCCGTATCTTGCTACTGTACAAGCAGGGCAAGCGTGAGCTTCAGCGCTTGTTACATCCGAATGCCCGCATCATGGTCAAGGTGGGTGAGCATGCGATGTCGAATCGCATGATTGATGTGGTGTGGGGATTTTTTGCCACCTATCTTGCCTTGTTGGCAGTCATGCTGCTGCTGTTGATGGCAGCCGGACTTGATCAGGAGAGCGCGTTTTCCGCTGTGGTTGCCTGTCTTAACAACCTAGGCCCCGGTCTTGGCATTGTCTCGGCCAACTATTCCAGCCTCGGAGACTTCTCCTTGTCGGTACTCAGTATTGCCATGTTATTCGGCCGATTGGAAATCTTTACCTTGCTCATACTCTTTACTCCGGCGTTCTGGCGTCAGTAGGTAGAACGTTCGAGGACGTGCACATCGTGTGGACATGAGCAATCAATCGAAGTGGAACAGTCGTTACGCGTTTTCGGGGGACACAGTGCCACCGCCTGCTGCAGTGCTGAGCCGTGGTGCCCGATGGTTACCAGCGATTGGTGATCCTGCACCGCTGGCACTTGATCTCGCCTGCGGCAGAGCGGCCAATGCCGAATGGCTCGGGACACGCGGCTATCAGACCTATGCCTGGGACTTCAGTGAACAGGTCATAGCTGACATCAACGCCCGAAAGCACTCTAGTATTACGCTCGCCGAGGTACGCGATGTCGTTGCCGAGCCACCCGATACTGGACGTTTTGATGTGATTGTAGTCAGTCGATTTCTGGATCGAGGCTTGTGTCCTGCTATCAGCGCGGCACTGACATCGGGTGGTGTGCTGTACTACCAGACCTTTACCCACGGACTGTCCAACCCGAATTTTCTTCTGGGTGAAAATGAATTGCCCGAGCTGTTTCCCGAGCTTGAAGTGCTTGATTACCTGGAACCACCACCGGACAAGCATGGCAAGGCAGAAGCGCAATTGATCGCTCGGCGCATTACACTAGACTAGACTCATAAACACACGACGGTTTTCGTCATCATGAGTCAGATTGACGCTTTCAAAGCGATGCTTGAACGTGGACAAGACAGCGAAATGCTGCGCTTCACACTCGGCAATGCCTATTTTGCCGAAAAAGCCTATGCCGATGCCGTTGAGCATTTCCGCGCAGCCGTGGCTCAGAAGCCCGATTACTCTGCTGCGTGGAAAATGCTTGGTCGAGCACTGGCAGCCAATGAAGCCTTGAGCGAAGCCCTGTCCGCATTTGATCAGGGCCTGGCCGTGGCCGAATCCAATGGTGACAAGCAGACAGCCAAAGAGATGACTGTGTTCCGCAGGCGCGTGGTGCGCGATCTTGAATCATCCGATGAGAACAAAGATACATGAGTGGTGGACCATTGATGTGGTTGCGCCATCAGTTCTATAACCGACTGCTGGGTTCCGTTGTGCCGGTTTCCTGGTTCGCCCCGGTCGCCCCCCGACCTGAGGAGCTGCAAAGCGTTGACGGTGAATTGCACTTGCAGCTTGTCAGTCACTGCTGGCAATACGCGCACTTGTTGTTGTTCCAGTTAAGCTCACTAGCGAACTACCCACCGCGCACTCTGAAACTCACCTACACGCTTTATTACGCTGAAGAGGATGAAGCGGTGTGTGAACTGATCAAGCACTTTGATGCGATGCACATTCCGAACGTGAGCTGGGATTGGCAGGTTCTGCCGCGAACATCCTTGTTTCGTCGCGCCATTGGTCGACATCGTTCAAGCATCAGCAGTCGTGCGGACTGGTTGTGGTTTGCCGATTGCGATCTGATCTTCCATGAGGGGTGCCTGGACTCGGTTGCGGCGGCTGTCGCCTCGGTCAAAACAGGACTGGTCTATCCGGATCATGAAGGCATTACGGATCTGTTGACCGCCGATCACCCGTTGTTGAATCCAACGCCATCGGCTGAAGGCCTGGTGGATGTAGACACTGGTCATTTCTACGACAATGTGATCAGCAAAGCCAAGGGCGCCTTTCAGATTGTGCATGGTGACGTGGCCCGGCAAGCCGGGTATTGCGGATCGCTCAGGCTGTACCAGCAACCGACCGACGCCTGGCGCAAGACGTTCGAAGATGTGATCTTTCGTCGCCTGATCGAATACGATGGTGAGCCGATACCGGTAAAAGGTTTGTACCGCATGCGTCATGCGGCCAAGGGTCGCTATTCAGGCGATACCACGATTGGACAAGTACGCGGGCAGATACGACAAGCGACTGACAAGCCGTATGCCAAGCCGCATGCTAAGCATGCCTGAAAGAATACGTATTCTGGTCTTGATTGGCACACGACCCGAGTGCATCAAACTGGCTCCGGTGATTCAAGCCCTGCGCAACCGGGCGAATGTCTTTGAGGTGCACGTCTGCCTGACATCGCAGCATCGAGAAATGCTCGAACAGGCCCGCGTCTGGTTACCCTTCGAGGCTGATACCGATCTCGATCTGATGGCCAGTGGACAACACCTGGTGACCTTGCAGGCGCGGATACTCGAAGGGGTCAAAGCGGTTATCGATTCATTCAAGCCACATTATGCGGTTGTGCAAGGCGATACAACCACTGCCATGGCAGGGGCGAGTGCGGCGTGTTTTCATCACGTCAAGGTAGCGCACGTTGAAGCAGGGCTAAGGACGTTTGATCGATATGCACCTTGGCCTGAAGAAATCAATCGGCTGTTGATCAGCCGCCTTGCTGAAGTGCACTTCGCGCCAACAGCCAGCAATGCAGAACAGTTGCAGAAGGAATCGGTTGACGGGCAGGTGGTGATAGTAGGCAACACCGTTATAGATGCCTTGTTGCAAGTGCGTGATACGGTCAAGGCAGAACAGGATGCTTTGATAAAAATTGAAACTGCGCTGATGGAGCATGCGTTTGATATTAATGCCGGTCCGTATATTCTGGTGACAGGGCATCGTCGAGAGAGTCTGGGCGAAGGGATAGAGTCCATTTGTGATGCCTTGCTCGAGATCGCGATCCAGCACCCGACAATGCGAATTGTTTATGCCGTGCATCTCAACCCTGCCGTACATGAAGTTGTGCACAAGCGCTTGAGCACCGTCGAGACCATCCACCTGCTACCTCCACAGGATTATGGTGCGTTTATTTACCTGATGGATCGATGTCATTTTATTCTCAGTGACAGCGGTGGTATACAGGAAGAAGCCCCATCGCTGGATAAACCCGTGTTGGTGATGCGTGATGCCACCGAACGAACCGATGCGGTGGATGCTGGAGCCGTAAAGCTTGTTGGTACAGACAAAGATCGAATTGTCGCGGAAGCCAAGGCCTTACTCAGTGACACAAACCGCTTTGAAGCCATGGCCGAAGTGGTCAACCCATTTGGTGATGGCAAGAGTGCCGAGCATATCGCCGACTGGTTTGAACAACATCCGCCTGCTGAATTAACGGGTTTAAACAATGAGCCCTGAACCTGATTTGGAACGGCGTTTAAAACCGAAGCGCGGTGTTGTTGAAGGTATTCGTTGGTGGTGGAATACCCGCATTAGAAGTTACTGGACCGTGAAGTTGCCTGCGCTGCTGCGCAAGCACCGAGAGCAGGAAAAGGTTTTTGCCTTTGACCGACAGGCAATTCCACTGACTGATTTGGATAAAGATAACTGTGGCATAACGGTCATTCTGACGGTTTACAAACGCGGTGAATACCTTGCGGCGCAAGTCAAGGCACTGCGCGAACAAACTATAGCGCCTGATGAGATCTGGGTCTGGTGCAACGATAGCGATGCCGTGCTTGAAGATGTGTCAGAGATGGTCGACCGGGTAGTAGTGTCGAATTCAAACTGGAAATTCTGGGGCCGATTCGCACTGGCCAATATGGTACGCACCCGTTATGTCAGCTTGTTCGATGACGATATCCTGCCGCAAGAAAACTGGTTCAGGAATTGTCTCGATACGATAGCGGCAGGGACCGACGGTATCCTCGGCGGTTCGGGGGTCATTCTGCCAGCCGAGGGCGGTTATTCATCCAAGCACAAGGTAGGCTGGAATGGTCATCATTATGACAAAGCAACCGTGGTTGATCTCGTTGGTCATGCCTGGTTTTTTGACAAGGCGCATTTGCGTTATATCTGGGAAGAGCCACCGCTGTCATGGGAGAACGGCGAGGATATACATTTCAGCTGCATGGCCTTGAAGCATGGCGGTATACGCACCTATGTGCCTGCACATCCGTCGCACGATGAGTCTCGATGGAGTTGTCGACCGGATTTCGGTAAAGCCGTTGGTCGAACCAGTGCTGCGACATTCAAATCAGCCGGACATCATGGTGTACGCGACGAGATGGTCGATGCCTACCGACAGGATGGCTGGCAGATTGTCAATGCCTAGCGTCTAAAGGGTTAAAGGGTTGCGCTACGCGAAAAATTTGGCCTCTGTTGGGGGTAGGTT
>CAYUZB010000125.1:8676-9869 GCA_964449565.1 uncultured Granulosicoccaceae bacterium
TTCAAAGCTTTAGCTTATCCAGCGGTGAAACAACGCCCTTTGCGCCACGCTTGATGACATGCGTATAGATTTCCGTTGTTTTAACATCAGTGTGCCCCAGCTGTTCCTGCACGGTGCGAATGTCAGCACCGCTTTGCAGTAAATGCGTAGCAAAGCTATGTCGAAAGGTATGACAAGTGACACGACGAGTCATGTCACAACGCTTGCAAGCCTTTTTCAATGAACGCCGGATGTTATCCGGATATCGGTGGTAACGAACAAGCTCTCCGGTGTCCGGAATTGCGGACAGGCGAGAGGATGGGAAAACAAATTGCCAGCCCACCGTTTGCAGAGTGGTACCCAGCTTACGTCTCAAAGCGTACGGGACAGGGGCAAATCCCAAGCCATTTGCCACATCATTCTGATGAACGTCCCGCGCAACCTCGATTTGTTGTTTCAGCGGTGAGACGATTGATGCTGCCAAGGTAACAACCCGATCCTTGCCCCCTTTTGCCATACGAACTGTAATACAGGCATTCTTGAAGTCGATGTCCTTGATACGCAAGGACAAGGCTTCATGGAGGCGTAGCCCGGAACCGTACAGCAGTTGAACGATCAGTTTATCTACGCCCTGCATCTCCCCGAGGATTTTGCCCACTTCCTCTTGAGACAGTATTTCAGGCATACGTATTTTTTTCTTGGCAAACGTAATACCCTGCAAATCCCCTAGGGGTTTACCAATCACCTGTTTATAGAGAAATGCCAATGCGCACAAGGCTTGAGATTGCGTGCTGGGACTACACTGCCGTTCGGTGGCAATATAACTGAGAAAGCGTACCACCTCAGCATCACCCATTTGCGATGGATGCTGCTTCTGATTGAACAGAATAAAGCGCTTTATCCAGTGCAAATAGCTCTTTTCGGTTCGATAGGCCAAATGATGCGTACGCATGGCAGACCGACATTCATCCATGAAAGCTGACATATTATTCCTTTGTCTTATTAGTCTGACAGTAAAACTGCGTCAGCTAGATGTCAAGCGTACTGGCCTTGTCAGTATATGTAGAATATGCAGATTACTGATCAAATTTAAGTGGTTGAATTAACAGTGTATTATCCTAACCTCAAACCGAACCTGTAAATTTACACGGCAGTAGGTAGAAAAATTCTTAAACGGTTTTTCCGTTTAAGTAAACTGTTAGATGAAATGAACC
>CAYUZB010000126.1:0-9824 GCA_964449565.1 uncultured Granulosicoccaceae bacterium
TGTAACCGTGATGCTTGTCAGTGTGCATGTCACTGGAGTGTAACCGCGATGCCTGTCAGTGTGCATGTCACTGGAGTGTAACCGCGATGTGTTCTTAGCGCAGATGTTGACCGGTTTGCAAGTCGATTATGTCACTCGGTTTGTCACGCGTACCTACTTTGCCGAGCAACAGCATATCGATGTGTTCGAACAACTGACGGTCAGTACCGGTGCGCGAAGCGGTTAACCATTCGGTCTCTGTACGAAAGGGCGTGCGGCCCGAGAGGTTGGCACTGGTGGAGACCAGGGCAGAGCCGCAGGCGTCACACAGGGCGACAACAATTGGGTGTTGCGATACGCGCACCGCGATGGTCTTGCGAGCGCCGGTAAGTATTGCACTGGCGCCTTCGGCTGCGGGCACGATAAACGTGACCGGGCCTGGCCATGCCTTGTCGAGTCTTTGTTGTTGTTCTGCCGTCACACTTGCCATATAGGCATTTAGTTGTGCCTGTCTTGACGCCACCAGTATCAAGCCCTTGTTGCGATCACGTTGCTTGGCTTTTAACAGTCTGGCAACGGCCGCCGTGTTGCTGGGATCGCAGCCGAGACCAAAAACGGCCTCGGTCGGGTAGGCGACAACACCGCCGTCAGCGACAACGCGGGCGGCTTCATCGACATCCTGTGTGGTCTGCACCGATTGGCTCAGGCCACGGTTACCAAGTTGCTTGTCAGAGTCGGACAACTATGTTTTTGCTGCCGCTTTTTTTGCCGCCGCGGCCTTCTTTTTGGACGCGGCTTTCTTCTTTGATTTGGCTTTTTTCTTGGACGCCTTCTTCTTGGCCTTTTTCTTTGTCACCTTTTTGGCCGCGGCTTTTTTCGCACTGGCTTTCTTCTTGCCGCGCCCGCGTCGTTCCGGTGCTTCTTCAAGCAGCTTCAGACACGTTTCAAGATCGATTTCCAGCGGCTTTTCTTTCATCTCCTTCGGAATCTTGGCGTTCTTGTTTCCGTCAGTGATGTAAGGCCCCCAACGTCCGTTGAGTATCTGCACGTCAGTACCGTCGAAATGCCTGACCAGTCGGTTGGCGTCGGCGATTTTCTTTTCGGCGACAATTTCCAGAGCGCGTTCAAGCGTTACGGTGTATGGGTCTTCGTCCTTCAAGGAAACGAACTTGGCGTCGTACTTGATATACGGGCCAAAGCGTCCGATGTTCGCGGTTATTTTTTCACCTTCTGGTGACTCGCCGAGTTCACGTGGCAGATCAAAGAGTTGTATGGCTTCTTCAAGGGTAATCGTGTTCATACGTTGACCCGGTCGCAGGCCAGCGAATTTTGGTTTCTCTTCGTCGTCGCGTGTACCGATCTGCACGAAGGCGCCGTATTGACCGATACGCACCGTGATCGGTTTGCCGGTCTTTTCGTCGGTACCGAGTTCGCGTGCCTGGATCGCTTCATCCTTGGATACGTTTTCCATCTTGTCGTCGATCTGGTCCTTGAACGGTTTCCAGAACTTGCCGAGCAGCGGTACCCATTCCTTTTCACCGCGTGATACGGCATCGAGATCATCTTCGAGGTTTGCCGTGAAATCATAATCGACGTATTTGTCAAAATGCGTGGACAGAAACTTTGCGACAACACGGCCTGTGTCGGTAGGAAAGAAGCGGCGGCTTTCGATCTCTACGTATTCGCGGTTCTGCAGCGTGGAAATGATCGATGCATAGGTTGATGGGCGACCGATACCGTATTCTTCCAGTGCCTTGACCAGGCTGGCTTCTGAATAGCGTGGTGGTGGTTCGGTAAAGTGTTGGGTCAGTTTGATATCGTGCAATGGAATCGAATCACCTTCCTTGATCTCCGGCAACATCTTGTCGTCATCGTCGGCCTTCTTTTTATCATCTTCGTCTTCGAGGTATACGGTCATGAAGCCCGGGAAGGTAACCGTTGATCCGTTTGCCCGAAACATATTGCCATCGCCGCAGGCAAAATCGACTGCTACCTGATCGATCGTTGCATGGATCATCTGACTGGCAACGGTACGTTTCCAGATCAGGTTATAAAGCTTGTACTGATCTTCATCCAGGAACTTCTTCAGCTCTTCCGGCGTGCGTTTGACTGAAGTTGGGCGAATCGCTTCGTGCGCTTCCTGTGCATTCTTGGACTTGTTCTTGTAGACGTTGATGGATTCAGGCAAGTAGTCCTTACCGTAGCGCGCAGGAATCATTTCGCGCAGTTCGTCAAGACACTCTTGTGACAGGGTGATCGAGTCAGTTCGCATATAGGTAATGAGACCGATCTGACCTTCGCCGATATCGATACCTTCATAGAGCTTTTGCGCCGTGCGCATCGTACGCTGTGCACCAAAGCCGAGTTTTCGCGATGCTTCCTGTTGCATGGTGGACGTGGTGAACGGTGCAGTGGGGTTACGCTTGCGTTGTTTCTTTTCGACCTTGATTGCTTTCAATGCACCTTGTGCATGCTTGAGCAACATGTCGCGCGCTTCGTTGGCCTGTTCGCCATTGTTGACGGTGAATTGCTTGACCTTCTCGTCATTGAGTAAGGTGAGTCGCGCACCGAAGGCTTGTTTGTCCTTCTCGAGTTCGGCCAGCACGCTCCAGTATTCTTTCGGGATAAAGGCTTCGATTTCATCTTCGCGCTCGCAAATCATGCGCAGGGCAGGCGACTGCACACGCCCGGCAGACAGGCCGCGTCGAATCTTGCGCCATAACAGTGGCGACAGATTGAAGCCAACGAGATAATCCAGCGCTCGGCGCGCCTGCTGGGCGTTGATCAGATCAGTGCCAAGCGGGCGTGGATTGTCGACCGCTTCCTGAATGGCCCGTTTGGTGATTTCATGAAATACCACCCTTTCCACGCCTTTTCCTTCGAGATCGCCGGCCTCTTTGAGCAATTCAACCAAATGCCAGCTGATTGCTTCACCTTCGCGATCCGGGTCAGTCGCGAGGAGCAGGGTGTCAGCTTTCTTCAGTGCCTTCTTGATGGCGTTGACATGCTTTTCATTGCGCTCGATGACCTGGTACTTCATGGCGAAATCGAGGTCCGGATCGACCGCCCCTTCTTTGGGCAGCAGATCGCGCACATGACCATAGGAGGCCAGCACTTTGTAGTCCTTGCCAAGGTACTTTTCGATGGTCTTGCCCTTGGCGGGAGACTCGACAATGACCAGATTCTTACTCATTTATGTTTGTTCAGACTCTTCTTCATCATGGGTAGCGTCGTCGCTAAGCGGCGCTTTGTCAAACCACACCTGTCCCGGTGGGGTTAAAGGATCAAGTTTTCAAACGTGTGTAACGCCCGCCAGTGGCTGACATTATCAAGTGTTTGAGCTCCATCGTACCGAGAGTTGCCGATAACTGGGCAATAGGTAATCCGGTCGCTTGTTGCAGTATATCGACACTGACGTACTCCGTTGTCATATTTGCCAGCACGATTTTTTCGTCTGCCGTTAATAGAGAGTTCGGCTTATCGGGCTTGGGGCAGGCAAGTTCGTGCAAGAGTGACGCCTGTTCTGGCTGATCAAGACTGTGCATAAGTTCGGCCCCCAGACAATGCAAAACGTCGTCAGGGGTTTCGACGAGGGCTGCGCCATCCTTGATGAGCGCATGGCAGCCACGTGCCTCGCGATGCGCGATAGAGCCGGGAATCGCCATAATCTCTCGTCCTTGTTCCAGCGCATGGCGGGCGGTCGTCAATGTCCCGCTGGGCAGCGCAGCCTCGATCACCAGCACGCCGTGGGAGAGGCCACTGATAATACGGTTGCGTTGGGGAAAGCACCAAGGCCGTATTGGCGTGCCGAGCGGAAATTCGTGCAGGATGAGTCCGCCGTTATCAATGATTTCCTGATTCAGCGCCTGATGCTGCTTTGGATAGACGCGGGATGCATCGGTTGCGGCCACGGCGATGGTGGTGCCAGAGGCCTGCAGGGCACCACGATGCGCCGCAGCGTCGATGCCAACCGCCAGTCCGCTGGTGATCGAAAGGCCGGACTCGGCAAGTCTTCGGGCAAACTCGAACGCATTTCCAGTGCCGTGGTAGCTCGCCTTGCGTGAGCCCACAATACTGATTCCCGGACCATCGAGAGCCTTGAGGTCGCCGATCGCATAGAGCAGGAGCGGTGCGTCCGGCAGCTCGGACAAGGTGCGTGGGTACAGCGGGTGGTCCAGACCAAGAAGGTGGTGCTGCGACGAGCTCGATTGCCACTCCAGGGCCCGGTTTACACGCGCAACGGTGTGGGCTGTCGGTAAGGCGTGTTGGTGTTGCCGACTTAAGGGGCATTCGGCTGGCGGCTCGCCATTGAAGGCTTTTCGCAGGGCCTGACGAAGTGCGCCGGGTTCGCGGTGCCAGTTGCGCAGTTCGATGCAGAGTTTCGGGGAGACCGGGCGAGCGAGCGTCGTCGCTAGCCAGAGAGTTTCATCTTCCATGATGTGACCGCAGGTTGTGCCCTGCGGTCACTCAGCCAGAGTGTGGCAGGGGTGTTTTAAATACCGGTAACGATGTCGTTGATGGAGACCGGGCGTGATGATTCCATGACAAGTCCATAGCTTACCTTTTCAAAGGTGCGGAAGACCATGACCACACCTGTACGGGTATTCGGCGCACGAACTACATCTTTACGGCTAGCGCTATGTGGATCAATGATCAGGCCGCCTCTTGTTTCAATCGCCATGACATCGCCTGGCTGTACTCCCGAGCGATCGCCCAGATTCAGTACAACCACTTGATCACGACCGGTTTGCGTGATTGCATTGACCAGCGAGAGGATACGACCTTCACCGTTGATATCAGGCAGGCGTGGGGTGTAGCTGTGTGGCGTGCCGATATCGGACGTTGGCAACAAGATATCACCGGCGATTGTTTCTATATTGTTGCTGGTGATCAGCAGGGTGGATGGATCGCCAACGCTCAAGAGCTTTGCGTCGGCAACATGGATGACTTCATGCCCCAGGAGTTCGCGGGTCACAGGGTCGACCAATGGCTTGTTCAGGCGAAAGATGCCGTAGCTGGTCTCATTGTGATCCATCTGACCTCGTGCATAGATCTGGTGCCCGACAGCGCTGGTGAGTCGGCCGTCGAAATTACCGACGACGTAGGCGGCACCATCCAGTTCTCTCAGATCAACCACTTTCGGGTGAACAAGAAACTGAGCGATTTCATCGCCCGCGATCATCGGCACGGCATCGTCGAGTGACTCGGTACGAATACGTGGTGACAGACGCTCACGGCTATCTGCACCAGGAATCGGGTTGCCGCTGGCGTCGAGGACTGGATTGGCTGCACCAAGACCCGGAGTCGAGCGTTGTACGTTTCTGCCATTTCTTGACAGGATCAAGGTGGGTTTTCCGTTGATATATTCAAGCGTCAATTCATCACCTGGGTAGATCAGGTGTGGATTGGCGATCTCCGGGTTGTAGTTCCAGATTTCCGGCCATAACCAGGGCTTTTTCAGAAACATGTCCGAGATATCCCACAACGTATCGCCCTTGACGACCTTGTAGAAATTAGGCGCGTCGGGTTCAAGCTCTTCAGACTCGATGAATCCACGGGGTACCACGGTCGTGTAGTTCTCGACGTCGATGGTGCTGTATGGTTCGTTATCTGTGGAAGTCCTGTCCAAGACCTTCACAAATCGCGGCCCGGCAGAGCAGGCTGCCAGTAAGGTCAGCAGTGTGACAGCCGTTATATTGCGGGCAGTCGTAGAAGTCGAATGTAGAGCCATTCCGGCACTCTCCGTGGTTATTTTGCGGCGTCCACCAGAAAGTCGGCGGACTTGACGTTAACTTGATATGCAAGGGGGATGCCGTCTCTAGCCTGTTAAACTCCGCGTTTGCTCATAATCCGGTGTTGCACGTGTCTCTGCTCGACATTCTTATCTACCCCGATCCGCAGCTGCGGCGCACCGCAGAGCCTGTCGAGGACGTCGATGGTGCCCTCGCAGCGTGCGTCGATGCCATGCTCGCAACGATGTACGACGCCCCGGGTATCGGCCTGGCGGCCACTCAGGTTAATGACCATAGAAGGATTGTGGTTATTGATGTGTCTGAGGAAGGTGACACCCCGCTGACGCTGATCAATCCGGAAATCCTGCTTGCCGAAGGTCAACAAGAGATGCAAGAGGGCTGCCTGTCGATTCCGGGTATCTTCGAGAACGTCAAGCGCTCCGAGCACATTAGGGTCGCGGCAATCGATCGCGAAGGGGAGCCGTTTGAAATGGACGCCGATGGGCTTCTGTCGGTTTGCATTCAGCACGAAATCGACCATCTCGATGGCAAGCTGTTTGTCGACTATCTGTCAGCGCTAAAGCGCAATCGGATCAGGAAAAAAATGGAAAAGGCACTGCGTGATGGCGAATTTCCCTCCGACACGCCTCCGCCACGCCGCGATTCCAATGCCTGAGACACCCAATTGCGCTTCATTGCGCATCGCGTTTGCTGGAACGCCAGAGTTTGCCGCGGTGGCGCTGCGGGCGCTGCTCGCCAGCGAACATCAACTGCTCGGCGTCTGGACGCAACCGGACCGCAAAGCTGGACGCGGGCAGAAATTGTCCCCCAGTATCGTCAAGCAAGTTGCGGTTGAGGCTGGCGTGCCGGTTTTTCAGCCGCACACTTTGAAGTCAGATGAAGCGCAACAGGCGCTTCGCGACCTGCGCCCGGATGTGTTGATTGTCGCCGCTTATGGTTTGATCCTGCCGCAGGCGGTACTGGATATCCCGAGCATGGGTTGTCTGAATATTCATGCGTCCTTGTTGCCACGCTGGCGTGGCGCCGCACCGATACATCGCGCCATCCTGGCCGGTGACACGGAGACCGGTGTGTGCATCATGCAAATGGATGCGGGACTCGATACCGGCGACGTGTTGTTGCGACGAACCCTGACGATTGACCCTGACGACACCTCGGCCAGTCTGCATGACAAGCTGGCGCTGCTCGGTAGCGATGCCTTGCTCGAGGCCTTGCCACGACATTGTCGTGGTGAACTCGAACGGCAAGTTCAGACAGACGATGGTGTGAGCTATGCAGACAAACTCGAGAAGTCAGAAGGTGCGGTGGATTTCAGTCAGAGTAGTGAAGCACTGCATCGACAAGTACGTGCCTTGAATCCCTGGCCTGTGGCGTATGCAAACTTGAACGAACAACGGGTTCGTCTCTGGAGCAGTGCGCTTTATGCTGAGACGCCGGGTGCAGCGGTATCGACTGTCGCTGTCGACCAGTGCGTAGATGACACGGCGCCAGGTACGATTATCGATATAACCGACGAGCACATCGTGGTTCGCACGGGTGATGGCTATATCGCGCTGAAACAACTGCAATGGCCGGGTAAAAAAGCGCAAGCTGCTGCGCAGTTTGCACAGGCCCGTGATCTTCTGGGCCAGCGATTCAACTGACATGGCCCAGTCGATTCGTTTGTCTGTTGTGCGTCTTTACCAACAGCTGTTGACCGGTGGTGGTTCAATCAGTCGTTTGTTACCTGATGCGCTGGTTACTGTTGATCAGTCGGAGCGCGCGCAACTGCATGCCTGGGTACATGATTTCGCACGCTGGCATGAAGAGGTGGCCGGTGTACTTGATCAACTACTCGACAAGCCACTTAAAGCCAAAGATCTTGATGTGACCTTGTTGATGCGTCTGGGTATTTATCAACTTCGCCATGGCAATATCGCCGCACATGCTGCGGTCAATGAAACGGTAAAGATCACCAAGCAACTCGGTAAACCCTGGGCGCGCGGACTGGTCAATGCCGTGCTTCGCGGTTATCAACGCCGCGAACAAGAGCTGATGGCCAATTTATCCGAGGCCGCAACCGTATCGCACCCTGATTGGTTGCTTGAACAACTCAAGGACGATTGGCCAGATCGCTGGCAGGACATCGTGCGTCAAAACAATACGCAAGGTCCAATGACTTTGCGCGTCAATACGCAGCGTACGTCCGTTGATGAATACCAGTCAAAACTTGAGGCGCTGGGCATGTCGGCGGTGACCCATGCACAAGCAAAAGCAGCGTTGACGCTGGCATCTGCTGTCAATGTGGACAAGCTGCCTGGCTTTCATCAGGGTGATGTCAGTGTGCAGGATGCGGCAGCCCAGCTCGCCATGAACTTTTTTCGTCGCCATACCAAGAAACAGGGTCGCTTGCTGGATGCCTGTGCAGCCCCTGGCGGCAAGACGGCCCATGCACTTGAGAGTGACTGGTTTCGTGAGGTGGTCGCCCTTGATCTGGATCCGCTGCGCCTGGAACGCGTCACCGAGACGGTCAAACGCCTGCAACTCGGCGACAAGTCACTGCAACTGGCAGCCGCTGATGCGGGTGAGCTTGCCCAGTGGTGGAATCAGGAACCCTTCGATGCAATACTATTGGACGCGCCGTGTACCGGAAGTGGTGTCATTCGCCGTCATCCGGACATAAAAGTTCTGCGACGCGCTGATGATGTGACGGCGCTGGCAGACAGACAGTCCACACTGCTGGATGCTTTGTGGCAGACCCTGAAACCCGGAGGCTTGCTTGTGTACGCGACCTGCTCTGTGTTGAAACAGGAAAACCGGACGCAAGTGCAAGAATTTCTTGCACGTACCGATGACGCCTGCTTGTGTGAAGACATGCTTGAAATCCTACCCGGCGAGCAAGGCATGGATGGTTTTTTCTATGCCTGTCTGCAGCGCCGGCCAAACGACGCCGTTGCCTGATCATGGCGATCTTTGAAAAGGCAGAGCAGAAGCCGAAGTTGGCGTTAGCCACCTTGTTTGGCCTGATTGTCTTGTTAGTGGTTTTTCTGTTGTTGGTGGTGTTATCTGCAAGCGGGCCGGGCGCACGAGGTGGCGCAACGGGGAACATTGCCTTGTCCAACGTTGCCGTGCGGTCAGTTGCGAATGACTGGTACCTGAATGCCGACGCCGATATCGATTTACCGCCAACCGTTCGAGCAGGTCTTGATAGTGGCGTACCTTTGCAGTTCATCATAGAGGTCAAGCTCAAGGCCCCACGTCGTTATTTGCCAGACAAAATAGTCTCCACGTTTGAACGGCGTTACCGACTGACGTTTTACGAGTTGACACGTCATTATCGTGTCGAGTCCATGGCTGACGGTCGACGCAGAAACTACCGTTCTTTGCTGTCAGCACTTGATGGGCTTGGCACCTTACGTAATGAACTGCTTGGTATCAGCGTGAGTGAGCGCCTGAACGAGAGTAACAGACAACCGCTTGTTGGCACGATGCGTTTGCAACTTGATTCGCGTGCCTTGCCATTGCCACTGCAACCATTGCTCGCCTCGTCATGGCGAATGGCCAGTGAGGAGTATGTGTGGCCAGTCAACTGAGCGGTTCCAACAAGCGACCGCAAACCAGCGCTCTGATGATGGCGCTGTTGTTTTTGGTATTGATCGTATCGTTGTACGTTCTGGGTACGACTGCTTTACGACTCGATCGCTTTGGTCGTTACTACCATTGGTTGTTACTCGGCAACGGTCTTGCCTTGATTTTTATCGGGGTGGTGATCGCACTCAATGCCTGGCGACTGATCAAAGAGTTTCGCCAGAATGTTGCAGGTTCCCGCCTGACAGTGAAGTTGGTTGTCTTGTCGGTATTGCTGGCATTGGTACCGGTGACGCTGGTGTACGGTTTTTCGGTGCGCTTCCTGCGTGCCAATATCAATAGCTATTTCGATCTGGAAATAGAGCAGGCGCTCGACGATGCGCTGGAGCTCAGTCGCGAATCCTTAGGCCTGCAAATGCGTACCCTGCAGCGCGACACGATTAACATCGCACAACAACTGGTGGGGGTCAGTGAAACCGTGTCGGTCATTGCGCTGAACACATTGACCGTCGAAACCGAAGCGAC
>CAYUZB010000127.1:0-9632 GCA_964449565.1 uncultured Granulosicoccaceae bacterium
ACAGCTCTTAGCACTACAGTTAGTATCACTACTGCTCTTAAGCTCTACAGTTAGTGTCACTACTGCTCTTGGCACTACAGTTCTTTGCCGGCACGCCACTCCCCCCAACGCAACACCGCATTGCCACCCAGGGCTGCAATAGGGGCTGGCGGCAGTCGCGTCGGCTGCTCATCAGCTTGTATGTCGTCAAGCAAGCTGCTGCGCTCACCACTGGCGAGTTCGGCTGCAAGCTTGCCTGCAATCGTGCCTTTAGCCGTACCCAGACCATTCTGGCAACAGGCGGCATAGAGACCCTGATCAATCTCACCAAAGGCCGGTACGTTGTTCCGGCTCAGACACAGGCGCCCTCCCCAGGAAAAGGCCATCTTCACATCATCAAGCATCGGAAAGCGATAACGGAAGGATTGATCATGTGTACGTGCAACCTTCTCAATACGCGCATCAGAGACTTCCAGAGTAGGATCGAACGTCGCACGGTTACGAATGATCAATCGGTGCCCGCCCGTATCGGCAATACGACGTACAGTGGTACCCATAGCATCAGCGGGAGTCAATGCCCAACGTGGCTCGCCGCCAAGACGATTCAGTTGCGCTTTGCTTAATGGATCGGTCATCGATGCGTAGGTGAAGACGTGCATCAGCTGCTGTTGGTAAAATCCAAAACTCTCCAGATGTCCGTTGACAGCCAAAATCACATTGGGCGCTACGACACTGCCATCACGAGTCGTCGCTTTCCAGATCGCATCGACTTGCTCAAGTTTGACGACAGGTGTGCGCTCGTAAACATGCACGTGATTCGACTCGATACCGTGCGCAAGTTCTCGAATGTACAAGGCGGGTTGCAGCATGGCGGTTCCAGGGCTGAACAAACCATCAATATAAACAGGTGACCCTGTCAGTGATTGCATGGCTTTCGCATCGAGCCGTTCATACGGCTCGGACAAGCTATCAAGGTGTGCCGCGTAGGTATTGTTGTGCGTCACTCCCCGAGCGCTTACTGCGCCATTGATTTTACCACTCAAAACGATAGCTTCATCCGACATGCCGTAGGTCGACTTGGCATCCAACGCATAGCTGATGCCCGCCCGACTCAAACGGGTATCACGTTGATCCTTGTCGGCACTGCCACGGTAATCACTGGAGGTCAGATCATGTGGCAGATCAATCATGAAGCCTGAGTTTCTGCCTGCTGGCCCATCTGCGATCGTGGTTGCATCGAGGACAACAATGCGATCCCCCGGGTGAAGTTCAGCCAGGCGCCGCGCCGCCGACAAGCCGGTAAACCCCGCACCGATTACCAACCAGTCTGCTTTTGCGTGTTCCTTTAAAACGGGTCGCGAGGCTGCACTGGGTAACAGCGCATTCCATGCTGCAGGACCGGGATCTTTCGGCAGACGGCGGACATCCATGCCTTGATCAGTGTTCCGTGTTCAAGGCTTCAACCGCAGGGATTTCACGCTCGCGTCTGTCGATAAAATCTCGCAAGGCTTCGTCTATACCAGCATCGAGCTTGGGCTCTTCGTAGGTATCAAGCATAGATCGCGCGCGCTTCAAGGCGCGCTCGGTGATCTCGGTACTGCCCTCCGAAACCCATTGTTCAAAGGAGTTGTTGTCAAACATTTCCGGCATGAAGAACGCGTCCTTGAATTTTTCAAGCGTATGCGCATGACCAAGATAGTGACCTCCGGGACCAATATCACGTACCGCCGACAGGGCTTCATCAAAGTCGTCCCAACGTATGCCTTCGGCCATTCGGTAGGCCATCGCACATTGTTCGGCGTCGACAATGAACTTGGCTGTCGAGCAATGCATACCCGCCTCGTTCCAACCTGCCGAATGCCAGAGGTAGTTAGCCCCGGATAACATGACGGCCATCAAGGTTGATGCGCTTTCATAGCCGGCTTGCGCATCGAAGGTCTTGGCACCGCCGAGTGTATTTGAAGTACGCCACGGTACGTCGTAGTAACGCGCCATCTGCCCGATCATATAATTCATCAGACTGATCTCGGGTGTTCCGGCCATTGGCGCACCTGAAGCCATCGACACTGTAGACAAATAATGACCATAGATTGCAGGGCAACCCTTACGAACGACTTGTGTATAGGCTAGCGCTGATAAGGCCTCAGCATTCAATTGCGCAACAGCCGGTGCGGTCGACGCAGGCGTATTCGCCCCGCCGAGTACAAACGGCGAACACAACACCGGCTGGTTACGCTTGTTGAATGCACGCATCGCTGACAGCATCGTTTCATCCCAAACCAACGGCGAATTGCCATTGCAATTGCCTGTCACCACAGCATGCGTCTCGAGAAACTCATCGCCAAAGAGAAGCGCGCACATATCAAGAACATCTTCAGCATTCTTGCCCGAGGTTGTCATTCCCATAAACGTCTTGTCGGAATACTTCATTGATGAATAGGTGATGCGTAAATGCCGATGCGAAATGACATGGTCCATCGGTTCAACGATATGGTGCGCACTTGAATGAATGACCGGTAGCATCTGTGCGAGCTTGTGAAAATTTGCCAGATCATCAAGCGTTGGTCCACGACGCTTGTCATCAAGATCCCGCAAGTATGGCGCACCCGTCATGGGGATGAATATTGAATGATCATTACCGAATGGCAGATTGTTGTCCGAGTTTCTTGCATGGTAAGTGAAGCTTGAGGGAATCGATTGAATCAATTCGCGCACCATCTCACGATCAAGATGCACCCGATCCCCATCACGCACCTCAGCACCGGCAGCTTTCCAGTCGCGGATGGCCTGATCATCACGAAACACCACACCGACCTCTTCGAGAATCGACATGGATGCCTTATCGATTTTTTCAACCTGCTCCGAGCTCATCGGTTCGGTTAGCGGCAACTTGCGCTTGAGCGCCGGTAGCATTGTCGTATCCCGCTGCTGACGTTTTTTCCGCAAAGCTGCTCTACCGCCACGCCGCGTGCGACCTTTCATCAAGGTAGGTGAAGCGGGTTTATCCGTCATTCGACTTTGTCTCCGGACGCCGCATCAGATAGATCGATCCAGATTGTTTTCAGTTCGGTGTACTGATCGTGGGCATGCAAGCTATTGTCGCGCCCGCCAAAGCCTGATTGCTTGTATCCGCCAAATGGCGTCGATATATCACCCTCGCCGAAACAGTTAATGGTGACCGTGCCCGCCTTGATTTCGCGCGCGGCACGTATTGCCCGCTTGCCGTTTGCGCTAAAGACACTCGCGGTCAGTCCGTAATCTGTGGCATTGGCCAGTGCAATGGCTTCCTCAGTTGAGGATACAGTCATGACCGACAATAACGGACCAAATATTTCCTCGTTTGCCAGTACATGATCAGGTGGTACATCATCAAACACAGTGGGTTCGACATAACAACCATTCGCGCTGCCACCGGTTAACGATCGGATACCGTCGGACTTTGTAAGGTAGCCATGAACCTTGTCGCAGTGTTCTCGATCAATCAAAGCGCCAAGATGATTGGCCGGATCAAGCGGGTCACCGGTTTTCCAATCTCTAACCCGCGCAACGATCGCATCAAGTAAAGGCGTTTTCACAGCGTGATGCACAATAAGACGCGAACAGGCAGAACAATTTTCACCCATGTTCCAAAAAGCGCCGTTGACGATGTGTTCGGCAACGAGATCAATGTCTTCTGCATCTTCAAGTACAACGGCGGGATTCTTGCCGCCACATTCCAGAACAACCTTCTTCAGATTACTATCGGCTGCATAGTGTAAAAATCGGCGGCCCGTGTCTGTTGAGCCGGTAAAGCTCACCATGTCGACATCTGCATGTCGCCCCAGTGGCTCACCGACTGCCTCGCCGGTGCCTGGCAATACTTGGAAGACACCGCGCGGCACACCTGCCTCTAGAACAAGTTCCGCCATACGCAGTGATGTCAGACTGGTTTGCTCTGCCGGCTTGACGATGACGCTATTGCCGGCGGCAAGTGCCGGCGCGATTTTCCAGGCCAACATCAATAACGGAAAATTCCAGGGTAAAACGGCTGCAACCACACCGACAGGCTCGCGCACGATCAGCGCCACGGCATCATCACCGACCGGCGCACTTTGATCGTAGAGTTTGTCTATCGCTTCAGCATGCCACTTGATCGTGTGCACGACTTCCGGGATATCTATCAGTTCACAATCGCGAATCGGCTTGCCGCTGTCGAGCGATTCCATCACCGCGAGCTCACGTCTGTTTCGCGTGATCAGCTTGCAAAGACGTATCAGTGTGTCCTTTCTATGTGAAGGATGCGACTTTGCCCACCCGCCCTGATCAAATGCTTCACGCGCCTTGTTAACCGCTATGTCAACATCGTCGGCATTGCAGGCAGCGATTTCGCATAAATCTTCACCCGTGGCCGGGTTGTTTGTCGTCATGTTTGCCCCATGACCTTTCTGGTATTTACCATCGATGAAAGCGGCGCGCGGAAAATCAAGACTGGCAGCAATGGCTGCGTATTCTTCGTGTGTCAGCAAGTCACTCATGCCATTGCCTCCTTTTCGATGCGGCCGATGGTCAGATTCATGGTGCGTATGACTTCCGCGAGTTCTCGTTTATCGTCCTTGCTTAAGGGTTGCAGAGGTTTACGCGGCGGACCCGCATCAATACCTCTTAGAGTTAAACCATGCTTAATGCATTGCACGAACTTCCCACCCTGCTCCAGTACGCGCATCAAGGGCAGCATCGCCGACATGATTTTCCGCCCTTTGGTGAAATCACCTTCAACAGCACAGGCTTTATACAAAGCGATATGTGCCTCTGGCGCGAAGTTCGAGCCGGCACACACCCATGAACGCGCGCCCCAGGCAAAAAATTCCAGCGCCTGATCATCCATACCGCAAGACAACTGAATATGCGGGTAATCGCGGGCGAGCATATGCAAGCGATTGGGATCACCAGAACTCTCCTTGATGGCGCAAAAATTTGGGCTACGACCAAGGCGATCGAGTGTCTCTTCATCCATATTGACGCACATACGACCGGGATAGTTGTAGAGCATCACCGGCAGGTTCGCTGCTCGATCAATCGCCAATGCATGCAAAGCGATTTCACGCCCCGTTGGATAAGCATAAGGCGGGGTTGCAACCAGTAATGCATCAGCACCTGCCTGTCTCGCAGCTTCCGCAAACTGAATGCTGTCTTCGGTTCTGATGGCACCGGTGCCGACTATCAGTGGCACCCGATCCTTGATGACCGAATGGGCGAGATTCATCAACTGGATACGTTCTTCGGCCGTTTGGGCATAGTACTCACCGGTTGTGCCCGCGACGATCAAACCCGACACACCTGCACCAATCAGTAGCTCGATGGTTTCAGCAAACTTGTCCTGATCGATATCGAATGTACTCGTATGCGGTGTAACAACTGGCGTATAAATACCTTCAAAACGCATGACGATTCATCCTGCCAGATCAGTGGCAATGTCAAAGGGAAGCGGGTCAGGCAAGACATACTTATCCATCTCTCGACGTGATAACTCCCAATGCTGCATGGTGAGATCAACACACATCGCAGGGTTACGTTGCTCGATTGCCTCTATCATTGCCTCGTGTTGTTCGGAAGCCTTGGCGATACGTTGCCGTGATGACGCTTCACGTACACGATAGAAACGTTGACTCATGCGTGCATGATCGATTAACAAACGGCCAAGACTCGGGGTGAGATACGGTGACGCGGCCATTTCACCTAACTGTTCATGCAGGCGGTGATTGTGCACAACCATATCCTGTGCTTTAGACGCCTTCATCGCCTTGTGAAAACGAGCTTGTGTTTTCTTTACCGCATTGATCTGTGTCGTGCTGGCCTGTTCGCAAGCGAGACGCGCGATAGCCGCATAAATCATCGGGGCGCTTTGAAAGAAATTACGCATCGTCGCAAGATCCATCGATGACACTGATGCCCCCTTATTGGATGCAAGCGACAGATACCCTTCACCAGCGAGACGATGGAAAACCTCTCGAAGCGGAGTCCTCGACAGACCATACTCGGCCGACAAGGCGACCTCATCAAGCGCACTTCCGGGACTGAGCTCGAGAGTCAGCACCCTTTGTTTCAGATCCTGGTAGCTCTTGAACTTCTTGGAGTCTTTCAACGGCACTTCCTAACGACACAAACGCGAAGTTTTTTACCACAGAAACAATGCATATACAAGATGTATACAATTTGTCTTCCATGTCAAATGCCAGCGCCAGGCGCGCTTTAACTCTCTGATTAACAGTCCCTTGACGGCCCGCTGGTTGTCGGAACACGACAATGAATTGGGTGGCGAAAAGTGGCAAATAGTAATGCTCTCGGCAGGAAACTGGTCACATTCCAGGCGAGCAACGCGACGAGCTAACACCAAGTGCAATTGCAATAGTGATCCAAATTTTGTATATTTCAGTAATTACTGAAAATACAGGAATGTCAATAATGCCTGATATGAATCTTTCCTCTATTCATCAGAAATTCGTCATTCATTTTGGTGAGATGGGTGCGCGCTGGGGCATGAACCGAACCGTCGGGCAAATCTATGCGGTCCTGTTTCTGTCGACCGAGGCCCTGTGCGCTGATGATCTGGTCGCCGCCTTGGGCGTCTCGCGCTCCAATGTTTCCATGGGCCTCAAGGAATTGCAGGCTTGGCAGCTCGTGCGTCTACAACATCGTCCCAATGACCGTCGCGAGTTTTTTTCAACCCCTTCGGATCTATGGGAAATCGTACGCACGCTCATCGATCAGCGCAAAGCACGCGAAATAGACCCGACGTTGACGCTGCTGCGTGAACTTCAGCTTGAACCTGATTTCGAGCAGAGTGATGAACACACGCAACAGCGTATTCAGCAGACCACCGACATGATCGAGCTATTTACCAAATGGTACGACGACATGCGCGCAGTTGATGTGGAGAGACTGGAGCAACTTCTCAAGCTTGGTGCCACAGCGCAGAAGGTGCTGGACATCAAAGACAAGGTTTCAAAAGCGGGGCGTCAGAAATGATGGATGCAATTTTATTAGCGCGAATTCAATTCGCGGCCAATATATCGTTTCACATTTTGTTTCCAACCATCACGATAGCGCTGGGTTGGGTTCTGATGTATTTTCGTTTGCAGGCAAATCGCACACAAGATCCGGGTTGGATGCAGGCCTATAAATTCTGGGTAAAGATCTTTGCATTGTCTTTTGGTTTGGGTGTGGTGTCGGGTATCACCATGAGCTTTCAATTCGGCACCAATTGGCCTGGATTCATGGAAAGCGTTGGTAATATTGCAGGCCCTCTACTTGCGTATGAAGTGCTCACTGCCTTTTTTCTCGAAGCCGGTTTTCTCGGCATCATGTTGTTCGGTGCAAATCGTGTGTCGCGCAGAGTGCATACTCTGGCGACTTTCCTGGTGGCGTTTGGCACCAGTCTCTCGGCATTCTGGATTCTTGTACTCAATTCCTGGATGCATACACCCGCAGGCTTTGAAATGCGCGAGGGAGTCGCCTTTGCGACAGATTGGTGGGCGATTATCTTTAACCCTTCCATGCCGTACCGCGTAGTCCATATGCTCATCGCATCAGGTCTGACAGTTGCGTTTCTGTTGGCAGGCATCAGCGCGCTCCGATGGCTTTGGCAAGATCGAAGCTTGGGTATAAGAAAATCAATGCGCACCGGTGTCTATCTTGCTGCTGGCCTAATTCCCATTCAAATACTTGCCGGTGACATGCACGGCCTAAACACACTGGAGCATCAACCTGCAAAGGTGGCGGCCATGGAAGCGAATTGGGAAACACAAACTCATGTGCCTCTTGTTTTGTTTGCGTTACCGGATAAAGAGAGTCGATCCAATCGCTACGAGTTGGCCATTCCTAGTCTTGCTAGTGTGATCCTGACTCACAAGGCAGATGGTGAAGTCCCCGGTTTGAATGATTTTGTGGCAGAGGATGGTTCGGTGTTACACCCACCGGTGCTTCCCGTGTTTATAGGATTCAGAGTGATGGTGGGTATCGGCGTTCTGATGCTTATTGTCAGCTGGCTTGGGACATGGCAATTGCGTAAACACGGCGAACCTGGCAAACCACTAGCCTACGCCTTGGTTGGTATGACGTTCTCTGGATGGATCGCCACTCTCGCAGGCTGGTATGTAACCGAGATTGGCAGGCAACCCTGGTTGGTTAATGGGGTGCTTGATACAGCCTCTGCAGTGGCGGATCACCCAGCGCCTATTCTTGGCTTGTCACTGGCGACTTATCTGCTGGTCTACGTAGCATTATTGACCGCTTATATCGCGACCCTGTTACATCTGACGCGAACCGCTACAAAAGCTGATGGACGCGAGCAAGATCCCGGGCAATTCAAAGGCGCTGTGGCCGGAGCATTATCATGAACCCCAATGAGCTACCGATCACCGACTGGCTGCCAATTGTATTTCTGGGGCTACTCGGTCTTTCAGCACTGATCTACGTCGTATTGGACGGTTTTGACTTGGGTGTTGGTTTGTTATCACCGACGGTAGATGAAAGGGATCGCTCTATCATTATTGGATCGATTGGTCCATTCTGGGATGCCAATGAAACTTGGCTGGTGCTGGCAGTAGGACTGTTGCTAGTGGCATTTCCTGCGGCTCACGGCGCAATACTTGGGGCCCTTTACTTACCAACAACGCTAATGCTGATTGGATTGACGCTAAGAGGTGTTGCTTTTGAGTTCCGCGCCAAAGGTCCGCAACACCAAAGGCGTTACTGGGATTTTGCGTTTTTCGCTGGGTCACTGATCGCCGCTTTGTCGCAAGGCTATATGCTTGGCTTCTATGTTATCGGACTGGAAGATGGTTTGTTGGCCACGTTGTTTGCAAGTCTTGTCGCGCTGTGTTTGACGTCAGCTTACGCTCTGGTTGGTGCTTGCTGGTTAATTGCCAAAACCGAAGGGGCTTTACAACTGCATGCTGTGCGCTGTGCTCGTCTGTTCTTGTTTGGTACTGGCGCAGGTATGCTGGCCATTTCCATCGCGACACCGATTGTCAGCGAGCGCATATTCGACGCCTGGTTTTCGCTGCCTAATCTGATTATTCTGGCACCGATACCATTGGTATCCATTGCATTGGTAATTGGTTTGTATATGTTGTTGAATCGACTGCCGGATCAAAAGGATCAGCTTCGATGGCTACCTTTTATCATGACTATAGCCTTGTTCATTCTGGCATTTACAGGTCTGGCATACAGCTTCTTTCCCTTCATCGTACCTGAACAACTGACCATCTGGGAAGCCGCCGCCGCGCGCGAATCGTTGATGATCATATTAATAGGTACCTTGTTCACGTTGCCTATGATCATTGCTTATAGCGTATTTGCCTATAGTGTTTTTTCTGGCAAAGCTGCTGCATTGAGTTATTCCTAACTGGTCCATTTGGCTGTTGTTAGTGCGTCAAGAGTGCTAGTTCATGGTTTTGATGCACTGATTTAATCGCCCGCTATTTAGCTGACTCAAGGAACGAGTCGGCTATTGTGAAAGTGCACATAGATGGCGATGACGTCCTCCAGGGCATCCTGCCGTTTCGTCGTACACCATGTTCGACGCGTCAGTCGCTTGATGTTGTCACGCAGCATCGCGAGCGTATGGTTGATGGTAAACAACGGATCCCAACCCGTACGTTTCAATTCACCTT
>CAYUZB010000128.1:0-9593 GCA_964449565.1 uncultured Granulosicoccaceae bacterium
GGCATCGGCGGGTGACGATATTTGCGGCGTGAGCCATTCGATCGCGGCGGCTTTGTCATGCATGCGCAGGGTTATTGTCTGGCATCGGCTTTGAACAGTCGCCGGCAAGCTGCCAGGGCGCGATGCGACCAGAATCAACACCGCGTTGTCGCCTGGCTCTTCCAGTGTTTTTAACAGACTGTTGGCGGCATTGCGGTTCAGACTATCGGCTTGTTCCAGCAAGGCCACACGATAGGAACCTTGCGCTGCTGTCAGTTGCAACCACGTCACCAGTTCACGCACGCTGTCGACCTTGATGGATGCATTGGCGCCTTCCGGTACGAGCTTACGATATTCGGGATGGGCATCGGCGATGAGCTGTGCGCAGGAATCACATTGACCACAAGCCCCCTCAGGAAGTTTTTTTTCACAAAGCAAGGATTCAGCAAGCGCCTGAGCAAACTGTTGTTTACCAATGCCTTCAATACCGGTGATCAACAAAGCATGTGGCAAGGAACCTTGTTCGGCACGTCCAAGTACGGCAGCACAGTCTTTCACTAGCCAAGGCGGACAAGGAGTCAAGGCCTCCATGATCAGTGACCACGCTCATCAAGCTTGTCATGCTTTTCAATCAGAGATGTCACGACGGAACCTACCTCGGCTTGGACATCCACCAGGCTCCGACCGGCATCAATAATCTGCACACGTGTCGGCTCAGCTGCAGCCGTATCGAGGTAAGCAGCTCTTGCTCGTTCAAAAAACTCAAGTGTCTCTCGCTCAATTCGGTCCGGTTCACCTCGCGCAGACATACGTGCCAAACCTTCTTTCACTGGCATATCCAAAAGCAATGTCAAATCCGGTTGCAACACAACACCGACGTCACGATGCAGATCGCGAACCAGCGAAGTGCCGAGACCGCGTCCGGCACCTTGATACGCGACGCTTGCATCGAGAAAACGATCACACAACACCCAAACTCCCGAAACAAGCGCCGGTTCGATCACTTGCGCTACATGTTCGACACGGGATGCGGCCATGATCAAGAGCTCTGCCGCTGGCGTGATTGTCCCTGCATCATGCAGTACCAATTGTCGCAGTTGCTCGCCAACCGGTGTACCGCCGGGCTCACGCGTCACGATATGCGCAATGTCTCGCTCATTCAAAAGCGATTCGATGTATTCGCGGTTGGTCGTTTTGCCGACACCTTCAAGACCTTCAAGCGTGATGAACTTGCCACGAGGCTTATGCTTTACTGAGGCGCTCATCAACGCTTCAATTGATATTTGCGTACCGCAGCGTTGTGCTGTTCGTTGGTATCAGAGAACTGATGCGTACCATCACCGCGCGCCACGAAAAAAAGTGCAGTCGTCGGTTCAGGATGTAACACGGCGTGGATCGCTTCGCGACCGACCATCGAGATCGGTGTTGGCGGCAGGCCACTGCGCGTGTAGGTATTGTAGGGAGTATCGGTGGTCAAATCCTTGCGACGGATATCTCCGTCAAACGAATCACCCATGCCGTAGATGACCGTAGGGTCGGTTTGCAATCGCATACGTTTGACTAATCGAGACAGAAAGACTTGCGCAATCAATGGACGTTCTTCTGCAACAGCCGTTTCTTTCTCAACGATTGAAGCTAGTATCAAAGCCTCATAGGGGGTTTCCAGCGGCAAGCCCTCTTGACGATTTTCCCATTCCTCAGCCAACACCTGGTCAAGCATGTTTTTCGCGCGTTTAAGGTATTCGACATCGGTGGTGTTTTTGGGAAACGCATAGGTGTCGGCAAAGAACTGCCCTTCCGGGTGCAATCCCTCATGCCCGATTGCTTGCATCAATTGCTCGACACTCGGGTTTTCCAAGGTGTGCTTCAAATGCTCGGATTGCGCCAGGCGGGACAGTAACTGTTTCCAGTTGTCACCTTCGATGACCGTATGCGTGTACTGACGTGTCCGCCCTTGCTGAAAGGTCTCGAACAATTCTGGCACGGTCAACTTGCCACTGAGCACATACTCACCAGTCTTGATCCCAGCGGCTTTCTTGCTCAAGCGCGCATACATATCGAACCAGTGCGGCTTGTCAATAATGCCTGCTTCGTGAAGTTCATTGCCTACACGCTTCGCCGACCAGCCCGGCTCTATCGTAAAGCTTACACTTTGCGTGGCGCTATTCGTATCAGCAGCGTTGGGGTTCGAAAGATTGACCGGCGTCTCGAGATACTGATTGTAATCGCGCCAGCCAAGCAAGCCCAAGATGCCTGCCACCACAAGGCAAAGCAGCGCGGTTATGGAAAAAAAACGAATCACACGCCGTCGCGTGAAAACACCAGCGTGCCGTTGGTGCCACCAAAACCGAACGAATTGGACATGGCGACGTTGAGCTTGGCTGGTCGCTTCACATTAGCGACGAAGTCAAGATCACAACCGTCGCCTGGATTATCGAGATTAATCGTTGGTGGAGCCACCTGATCACGTAAAGCCAATACCGAGAAAACTGCTTCAATACCGCCAGCCGCTCCAAGCAAATGGCCAGTCATGCTTTTGGTCGAACTGACCAATAAGGATTCACTATGACTACCGAAAGTTGATTTCACCGCATCGGTTTCCGCGATGTCACCGGCAGGTGTGGAAGTACCGTGCGCATTCACGTAGTCGACATCATTCGGTTCGAGACCCGCGTTTTTCAATGCCAATCGCATACATCGCGCAGCACCTTCACCGGATTCGGATGGCAACGTCATATGATAAGCATCACCGCTCATGCCATAACCTGCTACTTCGCAATAAATGGTTGCACCACGTGCACGTGCATGTTCGTATTCTTCGAGAACCAGAACACCGGCGCCATCACCCAACACAAAACCATCCCGATCCTTGTCCCAAGGCCGACTGGCTGCAACAGGATCATCATTACGTGTTGATAGTGCGCGTGCAGCACCAAAGCCAGCCAGTCCGAGCGGACAGGTAGCCATTTCAGCACCGCCTGCAATCATGATGTCGGCGTCGCCATATTCAATAAAACGTGCAGCATCACCAATGTTGTGAGTCCCAGTCGTACAAGCAGTCACTGTGCAGACGTTAGGTCCCTTATAACCGTACTTTATCGAAAGATTGCCACTGATCATGTTGATGATTGTTGACGGGACAAAGAACGGCGAGACTTTTCGCGGACCACCATCGCGCAAGGCGCTATGTTGATTTTCTATATTGGGTAAGCCACCAATACCCGAGCCGATAGAAACACCGACACGTTCGAGGTCCAAACCATCAGCCACATCAAGACCCGCGTCGCTGATCGCTTGCATGCCCGCAGCCACGCCATAATGAACAAAGGTGTCCATCTTGCGAGCCTCTTTCTTGCTGAAATAGGCTTCGCTAGAGAACGCTTTGACCGAGGCGCTAAATTTGGTGCTGAAAGCCGACGCATCGAAAAAATCGATCGTCGCAGCACCTGACTGTCCGGCCAGAATATTTTGCCAGCTGCTGTCGACATCACTGCCGACTGGCGAGATAAGACCGAGGCCGGTAACTGCTACTCGTCTACGAGTCACAGCCCGGCCCCTTTTCTGGCGAGACTCGCCATGTCGGTTCTCGCCATGTCAGTTCTGGAAATTACCAGTGCTTTCAAGGCGTCAGGCAATCAGGCTTCGATGTGTGCGTTGACGTAGTCAATAGCCTGCTGCACTGTCGTGATCTTTTCGGCTTCTTCGTCCGGAATCTCGCATTCGAATTCTTCTTCCAACGCCATTACCAGCTCGACGGTGTCAAGCGAATCTGCGCCAAGATCTTCGACAAATGAAGCTTTGTTCGTGACCTCTTCATCTTTCACGCCCAATTGCTCGATGACTATCTTTTTGACGCGTTCGTCGATACTGCTCATTGTGGGATCAACCTCTTGAAGTTAGGCGGCCTTAGCCGAGCGCCTATTGTAGTGAGTTCATCGAAAAGGTGCCAACTTCTCGGCAATTTTCCCTGAATTTATTATTCAGGTAATGGCACGTAAATGTGGGGGTATGTATAGCCTGATTTCAAGTCAGAATTGCATATTCACCAGCATATTCACACGTCGAAATTATGACTATAGTGTGTACTCACCGTGAAATCGCACAGCTTATGATCTAGAAATATCGCTAATATTCAATTAGTTAAGGCATATACATGCCACCATTTACACTCAATGTCTGTCCGGTGATATACGCAGCCTCAGGAGATGCCAAAAACAGGCATGAGGCTGCTATATCTTCTGGGCTGCCCAATCGACCGAGCGCGATATCTGATGTAATTTTTGCCTTTTGTTCATCACTCAATGCATTCGTCATATCAGATTCGATAAATCCGGGAGCAACTGCATTGACGGTGATATTGCGCGCACCGAGCTCACGAGCCAGTGATTTCGTCAATCCAATAAGACCCGCCTTTGCTGCAGCATAGTTCACTTGACCGGCGTTGCCGGTCAGCCCAACGACCGAGGTGATATTGATGATACGGCCCGTTCGCGCCTTGACCATCGGTTTGACCGCCAGGCGACAGGTTCGGTACACACTGTTCAGATTCGTGTTGATGACCGAATCCCATTCATCATCCTTCATGCGCATGAACAGGTTGTCACGGGTGATTCCGGCATTATTGATCAGTACTGACACGGGGCCAAACTGCTCGCTTATGGCCGCATATACAGCTTCGGTTGCAGCTGGATCTGTCACGTCCAGCGTCATTCCTGTGCCGGTAAATCCCGCTGCAGTGAATCTTTCGCTGATCGCGGCACTGCCTTTGTCGGACGTTGCGGTGCCGATGATGGTCGCACCCCTTGCACCAAAGCTATCGCTGATCGCTTTACCAATCCCGCGACTTGCGCCAGTTACAAGTACCACGACTTCTTTGAATTGATCGTTTTGCATGAGTGTTCAGGTTTCCTATGCGGCAGTGTTGACAGCGTTAATCGCCGCATTGAGTGATTCAGGGGATTCTACCGATAGTGTCGGTACCGATCGATCAATGCGTTTGCCTAATCCGGTCAGCACTTTACCCGGTCCTGATTCGATAACGGTTGCAACACCGTAGTTGGCAATCAGGGCCTGAATGGTTCGAGTCCATTGCACCGGACTATAAACATGTTGTTTTAGCGATGCGACCAATTCATCCAAGGATGCAGCAACTGCAGCACTCGCATTTTGAACAATGGGTACCGATGGTTGAGAAAAGCTTGTCGCATCAATCATCTCAGCAAGTTGCTCACCGGCACCGCGCATCAGCGAAGAATGATTCGGCACACTGACCGCTAACATCATCGCCTTTCTTGCACCCTTTTCGCGTGCTAATTCGCAGGTCTTCTCAAGCGCATCAAGGTGTCCCGATATGGCTACTTGACCCGGTGCGTTGAAGTTGACCGCTTCAGTGATGCGTTCACCACTAAGCGATGCACACAGCTCAACCACCGATTCATCATCCATACCTATCAATGCGGCCATGCCACCCTCGCCTTCTGCCACGGCGGCAGCCATCAGTTCCGCACGCTTGCCGACCAACTTCAAGCCATCTTCAAAGCTCAATACATCAGCCGCAACGAGAGCGGCAAATTCACCGAGACTATGGCCAGCCATTGCCACCGGCATCGGCAAACCTTTTTCGCGAAGACAACGCCAAACAGCGATATCGGCAGTAAACATCAGCGGTTGGGTAACGCGCGTATCGCCAAGCGCTTCAGCAGGTCCGGTTTGCGCAAGCGTCCAGAGATCCTTGCCAAGTACATCGGCACATTCGGCAAAGGACGCCCCAACCACTGGAAATTCTGCGGACAAGTCGGCAAGCATGCCAACGCTTTGCGATCCCTGCCCGGGAAAAACAACGGAAAATGTCACTAGTTAATCTCCTGTCCAGCGAGTCCGAGTACATGGGTCATGTCATAGAGCCCCGGAGGTTGTGTCTTGAGCCATAGAGCCGCTTGTACCGCTCCACGAGAAAAAGTCATGCGATCAGTCGCCTTGTGCGTAATCTCCAGTCGCTCACCGTTACCTGCAAACAGTACGGTATGTTCGCCAATGATGTCGCCTGCCCGCACAGTGGCAAATCCAATGGTTTGTTTGTCGCGCGCACCGGTAATGCCTTCGCGACCATACACGGCACATGATTTAAGATCTCGATCAAGTGCATCAGCCACTGCCGACCCCATTGCCAATGCCGTACCTGATGGTGCATCAACCTTGTGACGGTGATGAGCTTCAAGCACCTCGACATCATAGTCATCGCCAAGGGCTTTGGCCGCTTGACGCAATAGCGCAAGTGACACGGTGACGCCAATACTGTAATTGGGTGCAAACACAATCGGCCGTGTTGTTGCAGCGTTTTTCAAAAGGCGCAGTTGCTCATCATCAAAGCCGGTAGTGCCGATAACGACAGCGGTATCTGCCCCTTCAAGCTGTTCCAACAACTTTAGTGTCACCACCGGTGCAGTAAAATCAATGATGACATCCACGTCGCTGAGCACCGCAACGGAATCAGTTACGGTGACACCGTGTTTTTCGCCACCGCATAACACACTTGTATCGAGTCCGATTGCTTCGGAGCCCGGTGCATCAATAGCAGCGGCAAGACTTGCCTCTTGTCTTTCCGCAATCGCCAACAACAATTGCCGACCCATGCGACCTGCAGCCCCATTAACAGCAATCTGCACAAACTCAGCATTCATGTGTATTCATCTCAGGCATTCTTTTAGCTGATCAATTTCAATAGGGCCGCTTCATCAAGTACCGGCACACCCAGGGACTCGGCTTTGGTCACTTTGGACCCAGGCGCATCGCCTGCGATGACTGCCGTCGTTTTTTTAGACACTGACCCCGTGACCTTGGCACCCCGAGCGATCAATTGTTGTTTGGCCTGATCACGTGTCATGTCAGTCAGGCTACCCGTCAGTACATAGACATTACCGTCGAGCGTAGGCACAAGTTCGATGCGTTCCACTTCAGGAAAGCGAACGCCAGCTGACAGCAGCTCTTCGACCATGGCGCGATTGTCAGGACGCCCGAACCATTCAACAACACTGGCCGCTGCAATTGGCCCGATATCATCAACCTCAACAAGCGTTTCTTCATCGGCCGCCATCAGCGCGTCAAGTGAACCGAAGTGTTGGGCCAGTGCCGCGCCCCCGGTCTCGCCAATTTCCCGAATACCCAAGGCGAAGATGAAACGAGCCAGTGAGGTTTCAGCAGAGACCTTGATTGACTTGATAAGATTGGCTGCCGACTTCTCACCCATTCGTGGCAAGTTTGCGATCGCCTCTTCTGTCAATGTGTAAAGATCGCTATACGTGTTGATCAAGCCTGCATCGCTTAACTGCTCAACAAGCTTGTCACCAAGCCCATCAATATCCATGGCGCGACGTGATGCAAAGTGTTTGATACCTTCACGACGTTGTGCATCGCAAACCATGCCGCCGGTACAACGCGCCTTGACCTCAGTATCATCATTGAGGACAGCCGATCCACAGACCGGGCACTTGGCTGGCAACTTGATCCGACGTGCGCCCTTTTTACGTTTGTCGAGGTTGACCCGAGCCACTTCCGGAATGACATCACCGGCACGACGAACGATCACAGTATCGCCAACGCGTACGTCTTTACGTTCTATTTCATCCATATTGTGCAAGGTGGCATTGCTGAGCGTCACCCCACCGACAAACACCGGCTCCAATCGGGCAACTGGGGTCAGCGCGCCAGTTCTACCGACCTGAAACTCGACACTGTTCATGACGGTTTCCGCCTCTTCGGCGGGGAACTTCTGCGCGATCGCCCAACGCGGCGCACGGGACACAAATCCCAGCTCTTGTTGTTGCTTGAAATTGTCGACCTTGAAAACCACGCCATCAATCTCATAACCCAGACTGTCCCGCCGTTCACCGAGGGACTGATAAAACTCATAACAGGCTTTTATTCCATCACAACGTTTTGTTTCTTCATTGACCGGGAAGCCAAGTTCGGCAAGCCAATGCAAGGTATCGAGTTGATTGTCCGGTGCTACAGCCCCGACTACTTCACCAAGCCCATACAAGTATATGGACAACTGACGTTCAGAAGTTTTACGCGAATCCAGCTGCCGCAAACTGCCCGCAGCTGCATTGCGCGGATTAACAAATGCTTTGCCATCACTACGCACCATGGTTTCGTTCAGTGCATCGAATGAGGCTTTGGACATGAACACCTCACCACGCGCTTCGAGCACGGCGGGCGGATTGTCGGTTCGTAATTTCAGCGGAATCATTTCGATAGTGCGAAGATTGTCGGTAACATTCTCACCAGTTTTTCCATCACCGCGAGTTGCACCCTGTACGAAGATTCCGTTCTCATAACGCAGACTCACCGCAAGCCCATCAAGTTTTGGCTCCGCTGTGTATACCACCGGCTCACCATTGTCGGACATATCAAGTCGGTCTCTGACACGACGATCGAAATCGTTGAGTTCATCTTCGCTGAAGGCGTTGCCGAGCGACAACATAGGTACTACGTGCTTGACCTGCTGGAAGCCGTCCAGGGGTGGAGCACCGACTCGTAGAGTCGGCGAATCAGGTGTCAGCAGTTCCGGGTGTTTTTCTTCAAGCGCGACTAGCTCGTGGAACAGAGCATCGTAGTCGAAATCACTGATCGTCGGCGCGTCGAGAACATGATATTGATGAGAATACTCATGCAGTAGAGCGTGCAACTCGCGCGCACGCGCCTCCGGTCCTTTCACTGATCGCTCAGGATGGCACAGTGCCAAAGTATTTCTGGCGGTGCATATATTCGTATATGCCTTCGCGCAGATGCTGTACCGTTTGTTTGGTCAATGTACTGCGATCACCATCCAGCACCGTTGCATTAAGCTCGTTAGCCATCTCGAAGGCTTCGCTAACCAATACTTCAAAAGCGACGTCGGCAGGTACCGGTCCGGGCAATTGTAGTATCAAGGTGATACCGGGCGTTTCAAAGCTATCAATAGCATTGAGATCAAAGAAGCCGGGTTCCACCATTTTGGCAATCGAGAACACGGTCTTGCCATGATGCATCGAGTGGAAGATATTCATCTCGCCAAAGTGATAAGCACGGTTTTCAAAAACCTGTAAAAGATCGGGCCCTGGAAGTAATGAACCCGGTGACGATACGACATGCAAAGTGATTATCTTGCTTGCGTAGGCCGCTGAGTTTTCTTCAGAGGTCTCAGCAGGCTCTGACTCTGCAACTCGCTGACGACGCCCCGGTGTCAGGCGATCGCTGAAGGCTTCGATCTTTTTCGACAGACTGCTCAATCCACCAGCGGCCACCGACCTCGCATCAGCCGCTCGGCCGCTTTCGCTGCGACGAGCAGCAGGTCTGACAAAATCATCAGGGTCATCGAAACCGCCAAGGTCATCCGGTGAAGGGGCGTCCAGGCGGCCAGAATCCAGAGGTCCGGCATCCTGACGGCCAGCGTTCAGACGTCCGGAACCCGGATACTCTTCTGCGTTTCCTGTGGATAAGTCCCCAGCGTGCGGATCACCAAATACTTCAAAATCCTGCCCGTAGTTTTGCTCGCCCAACAAGGGATCAGCGCCTTGGTCAACGTGTGGCGCTATTTGGTCATCACGGGCATCCACTCCGCGCGACGTCGCGCG
>CAYUZB010000129.1:0-9580 GCA_964449565.1 uncultured Granulosicoccaceae bacterium
GGTGATGGGTCGTCACCGGGCGCGTAGTGCCATGTGCGTTTTCGCAAGAGATAATTGCGCTTTTTATTTGTGCGTTTTATCTGTACGTTTTATCTGCTTGAATTACCTGTATGAATTATCTGCGTGATTGATCTGTATATATTTACTGAAAATGCTAGGCGGGACAGGCAAGAGTTACGCGAATGCACTGGAAATTTCCCGCGTAGTACAATAGCAATCACGTTGTTGTGTATTGCACGTTTGTATCAGTGGCGATAGCCTGTGCAATAAATAAATACAGCGGAACAAGGAGGTTCCCATGTCTTATGCCACCGTGCACTCCTGCACGTTGTCCGGTATCCAAGCTCTTCCAGTAACCGTTGAAATTCACCTGGCCGGTGGTTTGCCCGGCATGTCGATTGTCGGTCTTCCGCAATCAGCCGTGCGCGAATCAAAAGACCGGGTAAAGGCTGCGATCAAGTCGATAGGGCTCGCCTATCCGCAATCACGTATTGTGGTGAACCTTGCTCCCGCTGATTTGCCCAAACGAGGCGGGCGGTTTGATCTGGCTATCGCCTTGGGTATTCTTCTGGCGACAGGTCAGCTAGAACGGGATGCCTTAAAAAATCTTGTGGTTCTGGGTGAGCTTGGGCTGACCGGCGATATTCGATCAGTGCCGGGGATACTTCCGACGAGTCATGCTTACGTTGATACGGACATGTCCTTATTGATACCCGCCATCAATGCGGCCGAAGCATTGCGTTGTGCACGGACTTGTGTATTTTCAGCAGACAACCTTGATATGTTGGTCAATCAGTTGCGTCATGGCACACTGAAACTTGCCAAGACTTCAACTGTAATATCCAACGCCATTCACAAGCTGCCTGATCTGAAAGATGTAAAAGGTCAGGCCAGTGCGCGCCGGGCACTTGAGATAGCCGCGGCGGGCGGACATAACCTGTTGATGACAGGGCCTCCCGGTACCGGCAAATCGATGTTGGCCAGACGTTTGCCGGGTATACAACCACCGATGACCGAACAAGAGTCGATGGAAACCGCTGCAATCAATTCCATCAGCTTCGGCGGATTCGATGAAAGCCATTGGGGAGTGCGGCCATTCAGATCGCCGCACCATAGTGCGTCGGCAGTCGCATTGGTTGGGGGTGGCAATATTCCCATGCCGGGCGAAATCTCGTTGGCTCACAACGGAGTGTTATTTCTTGACGAGATAGCGGAGTTTGACCGGCATGTGCTCGATGTATTGCGAGAGCCGATGGAAACCGGTGTTATCAATGTGTCTCGTGCAGCACGGCAGGCGACGTTTCCTTCACGCTTTCAGCTGATTGCTGCGATGAACCCCTGTCCCTGTGGTTACCTGACCGATCCGGATCAAGCGTGTCGTTGCTCACCAGATTCGGTTGCACGTTATCAGAGCAGATTGTCAGGGCCGTTTCTGGATCGGATTGATCTGCACGTATCTTTATTGCGTGAAGATCGAAGTGATGATGAGTATGGTTTGAATAAAACGGTCCACCACTCTCGGGAAGAGGAGAGCAGTGACGATGTCAGGGCTCGTGTAGTCGCGTGCCGTCATTGGCAACAATCAAGACAAGCAAGTGAGGGCAGGGTTGATTCTTCGAGCGAGTTACTTGATATCAGCCTGTTGGATGAAGCAGCGCGAGGGGCGATAAAGTCGGCGGTACGTGAATTGAAATTGACACGACGGGCAGAGTATCGACTGGTCAATGTAGCTCGAACGATTGCTGATCTTGGGCAACGTGAACACGTCGAGTCGGTGCATGTTCTGGAGGCTTTGATGTATCGGCGATCGTGACTATTAGAAATGTTGTATTCGTGTTATGTCATTATTAATAAATTTAAATTTTTATTGTAATTCGATTGTTAATGAGTGAAGAAGTAGCTCTCGATAAGGTGTGAGAAAACAACTCAAATATAGTGAGACACATCTAAACACCAGGATTATGCCGACCCACCCTTAACCAACTCGGTACCAACATCTGTCAGCATACCAACCGGCGAGCCATTGATTTTTTTAAGTAAATTTTCGGCAGCCATTTTTCCGATGCGTAGCCTGAAGGCGGTAGTCGTGGTCAGCCGGGTTGGTAGTACCGCACCGATGTCCATTCCGCCGAACCCGGCAATGGCTACGTCCCCTGGGACTTTCAAGCCTTTTTGTTGACATAGCATCATTCCGCCGACAGCCATATTGTCATCCAGGTAATACAGCACCCTTAGATCTGGGTTGGCGGAAAGTATCTGTTCAGTGCCATAGTACCCAGCATAGAATGAAGACCTGTCGTGAAGGTATACTGTTTCAATCGGTGATGCTTCTTTGGCAGCTGATCCCTTGTTATTGCCTAAGGAGCTTTTTATAACCGATTCAAAACCGGCAAAGCGGTCAGTGCCAAGTTTCACGCCATTGTCCTGAATACCGATATACCCGAACGGGCCGTTGTAACGATCAACCAGGTACTCGCCCATCTCGACACCGGCTCGATAGTGATCAAAGCCGACTCGCATTGGGTCTGATTTCCTCATTGTGTCTTTGCCACCACCTAGATTCCAGATCTCAACACAGGGAATGGCGAGCGATTGTAAAAAGTCTCGATTCTTGTCCGTTCGTTCACGCCCGGCTACGATCAATCCTTTTGGCCGCCATGTCAGAGCTGAATTCAACCAGGCCAACTCCACGTCATCCTGATAACCCACGACACCTACGATAGGTTGAAACCCTACGCTGGAGAATTTACTTTCCAGACCTTCCAGTATTTGGCCGTAGAGTTCGCGGCTAAGTGTTGGGATACAAATGCCGACCAGATTGTTTGCGGTTTCCGATCCAAACGCTGCTGCCACTCTGTTGGGTACGTAACCCATCGAGTTAGCGATTTTCAGGACACGTTCTCGGGTTTCGGCTGAGAAACCCGAAGTTCCCCTAAGTACTCGAGAAGCGGTCATTTTGGACACGCCTGCCTCTTCAGCCACGTCGGCAAGTGACACCGGGTTTTGGCTGGCGGCTAATTTTCGAGTCGATTTATTTTTTTTGTTAGAAGGCATTGACAACGATTCCCGATTAGCCGTATTGTCCACTACTTTACCGGTAACGTAAATACTTATCTGTCAGAGCCCTGTGATTCTTTTGTGATTTTTTCGAGTGATTTATGAATTCAGAAGTGGCAATGAGCAGTTCGTCAGGGCGATCTGGTAATCCGGAGTTCCCGGACGGGCTGTTTTTTCACAAAATATCCAAATCCTTTGGCGGAACCCACGCGCTGCAAGGTGTTTCGATGCGCGTAGGGCGTGGGGAAATAGTTGCGCTTTTAGGTGAAAACGGTGCAGGTAAATCGACACTGATCAAGATTTTGGGCGGGATACATCAGCAAGATTCTGGTGAAGTTGTTATTGATCGCACCCCCTATCGCCACACGCCGGGCAGTTCCCGTGTACGCCAATCGGTTGCATTTATTCATCAGGACTTAGGTTTGATTGAATGGATGAGCATTGCTGAGAACATGGCAATGGCGCAGGGTTATGGAAAACGCGCGGGTTTTATTAATTGGAAGCACTGCGAAAACGTAACTCGTGACGCGTTAAAGAGGGTGGATTGTGATTTTGATCCAAGTATGCGCATTAGCGAACTAACTCGAGCAGATAAATCTTTGGTCGCTATTGCTCGCGCCCTTGCGGTCGATTGTGATTACCTGGTACTGGATGAGCCGAGTGCCAGTTTACCGAACGAAGATGTCAATCGTTTGTTCGATGTATTAAAACAATTACGTGAAGATGGCGTAGGCATGATTTACGTGTCTCATCGACTTGATGAGATTTTCCAGATTGCAGATCGAGTGGTAGTTTTGCGCGATGGAAAAATGGTTGGAGTGAGGCCTGTCGATCACACGAGTCCTGAAGAGCTCGTCGACATGATCGTAGGGAAAAAACCGAAAATATTTTCCAAAATTCAGCTTGCCTCGCAAGAAGTAGTGATGCAGCTCAACGATGTTCGTACAAGCTCGGCTGGGCCGATAAGTCTGGACATTCGAAAAGGGGAGATTCTTGGCCTGGTCGGTTTGAGAGGGGCCGGTCAGGAAGATATAGGTCGATGCCTTTTCGGCGCTCTCGAATATGAAGGCCAGATAACGCTCAATGGTGCTCCCTATGCACCAGCATCACCCAAACAAGCAATGCAGCAGGGTGTCGGCTTGATTCCACGGGATCGTGTCGTGGAGTCGATCGCCGCCAGCATGATGATAAGAGAGAATTTTTTTCTTAATCCATCTGCTTCAGGCCGGCAACCTTTTCAATTTCAACGTCGAAGGACTGAGAGGGCGATGGCACTGTCTGCGGGAGAAGATGTCGGTCTGCGGCCAAATAACTCCGAGTTGCCCATTGAAGCTTTATCTGGAGGCAATCAGCAAAAAGTGATTGTCGGGAGATGGTTAGCCAATTCCAATCGCGTCCTGGTTGCAGAAGATCCTACCGCAGGAGTGGATGTTGGAGCCAAGGCTGAAATTTATACGCTTTTGAGTGAACTGGTGGATAGCGGTGTGGCTGTTGTCATTATCTCCACAGATTTTGAAGAAGTCGCAACTGTTACCAATCGAGCCATTGTATTTAATCGCGGTAAGTGCACAGATGAATTAGATGGATTGGAATTAACCACCGAAGCGTTGATTCAAGCAGCTTCTGCATCGGAAATTATTTCGGATAACATGGATCGGACAACGCTATGACGTCAATCAAATCCACTGCGCTCGAGCCGACGAGTGCAGAGCTGAAAAAATTATCGTTGGCCGGTCAAATTCTAAGGTTTATACCGGTTTATGGATTGGTCATTCTGACGGTTTTCTTAATCGCGATTTTTTCAATTTTACTTCCCGACACATTTCCGACTCTCTTGAATTTACGTTCGATCATTTCGGACAAGGCGATTATCGCAATACTGTCGCTGGCGGCTATGGTGCCTATGGCAACGGGCAAAATCGATCTAACAGTCGGGTATGGCATTGTTCTTTGGCATATCCTTGCCATCAGCTTTCAGGTCATGGGCTTACCTTGGCCAGTCGCATGTTTACTTGTACTGATACTCGGTGCGTTTGTCGGGTTTCTTAACGGAATGCTGGTTGAGGTGGCAAAGATCGATAGTTTTATAGCTACCTTGGGTACGGGTACTGTTTTATACGCCATCGCGTTATGGCACACCGGCGGTCGTCAAATAGTCAGTGCGCTTCCTGATGGTTTCTACGCCATAAACGGAACCTTTGTTTTTGGATTGCCTATTACTGGCTTCTACGTGCTGGCTATAGCATTCGCCCTTTGGCTGATATTCGAGTATCTCCCGACGGGTCGGTATATGTATGCGATCGGAGCAAACCCTACTGCCGCCGCCTTGAATGGAATTGCTGTCCCCAAGTACGTCATGGGCGCTTTTATTTCATCAGGTTTGTTAACAGCGCTGGCGGGTGTTCTTCTCGCGAGCAAGTTGCGTATCGGACAGGCAAGTGTCGGTCTTGAATATCTATTGCCTGCGCTGGTAGGTGCGTTTCTGGGATCAACCACCATCAAGCCTGGGCGTGTAAATGTCTGGGGCACCATGGTGGGTGTGGTGATTCTGGCGGCCGGTATTTCCGGCATTCAGCAATTCGGAGGTTCTTTTTGGGTTGAGCCTCTGTTTAACGGTGTAACCCTACTCGCTGCCATAGGAATCGCTGGCTACGCCCAGCGAAAACGTGGGGGTGTAGTCAAATTATCAAAGGGTGACGCTCAACAACCCTTGGAAAATAGCAACGTAAGTAAACAGGAGAATTAGTGATGATGAAAAATGCACTGCTTGCAGCATCCATAGCAACAGTTAGTTGGTCAGGTTTGGTAGTGGCAGATGCCATGACGGAAGCCAAAGAAGTCGTGGCCAAATATGCGAGTAAGGTTGAGGTATGGGATGGTCCAACCGCCGGTCCAGCAGCTCAAGCCGATAAAACCATTGTTGTTCTGGCTGGTGATTTGAAAAATGGCGGTATTCTCGGCGTTACTAGTGGTATCGAAGATGCCGCGAAGGAGATTGGCTGGAATGTGCGTGTCCTTGATGGGGCTGGATCTATCTCAGGTCGTACATCGGCATTCGGTCAGGCGTTGGCGCTTAAGCCGGACGGTATCGTCATTAATGGCTTCGATGCTGTTGAGCAAAAGCCAGGTATGGAGGCCGCCGCTGCAGCTGGCATTCCAATGGTAAGTTGGCATGCCGCATCAACGATTGGACCGATTGATGATATTGGTGTTTTTGCAAATGTCACTACAGATCCGATGGAAGTATCACGATCCGCTGCCATGTGGGCTTTTGCTGATGCAGGTGGAAAGCCAAATGTCGTTATCTTTACTGATTCGACGTATCAGATTGCGATAGACAAGGCAGACCGTATGAAAGAGGTGATTGAAGAACTCGGCGGTACCGTTCTTGAGTATGTTGACACGCCAATTGCTGAAACATCTCAGCGTATGCCGCAACTTACCACTTCTTTGTTGCAACGCCATGGAGCCAAATGGACGCATTCGCTGGCGATCAATGATTTGTACTTTGACTTCATGGGGCCCTCGTTGGCAGCCGCTGGTATCAAGGGTGATGGTGCACCTGTCAATGTCGCCGCGGGTGATGGTTCAGAATCAGCCTATCAGCGCGTTCGTTCTGGGCAATTCCAGGCTGTAACTGTTGCTGAGCCACTGGTATTGCAAGGTTGGCAGCTGGTTGACGAATTGAACCGTGCATTTGCTGGCGAGGAATGGTCTGGCTATGTATCACCACTGCACGTGGTAACCAAGGAAAATGTCGAGTTTGATGGTGGTCCAAACAATTCGTTTGACCCGGAAAACGACTACCAGTCGGTTTACAAGAAAATCTGGTCTGGTTCTTAAGCTCTGACGTTGTGTTGAACGTGGCTGACCTTCTCATGGTCAGCTACGTTTTCCATTGGCCGCCCGTTTCACCTTGTTACTTGGATGAGCTGCCAGATGAACTTCATACCATGACATCGAGATATGAATTAAGCCATGCCAGATAAATCAATTGAGGTTATTACGCAGAGTATTCGATTAACCCACGAAGGGGCGAATATAGTCTTGAATCGCTGTATCGAGAAAGCGTTGGAAATCGGTGTGCCACAGAACATAGCCGTGGTTGATAATGCCGGGCACTTACTGTGCTTCACGCGTCTCGATGGTGCCAAATTCCATAGTATTGATACCGCCATTGCAAAAGCGAGGGCGTCGGCGTCCACAGGTATGCCATCAGGCAAAATACCTTTCGAGCCAGGATTAATGGTGTCAATTGCGTGTCCAGAGAACTTTACCAATCTACAGGGCGGATTACCTATCGTTGTACACAACACGTTGATCGGCGGTATAGGGGTGGGCTCAGGAACACCTGATCAAGATGTTGAGGTTGCCCAGTCAGGGCTGGATGCGCTGTTGTCTTTTGCTAACGCCAAGTAGGTAGGTAGTTGTCAGTTCACTGGAGCTCGCCATTGGGTAGGACGTTGCTATATTTATCCCAAGGTGCAACCAGTTACGGTTAAATACACAGAATAAAGGGATGTCTGGCCGCAAATAAAAAGCCTGTTCCTCTTGCGCCCTCCAAAGGTAACATTCGCAACCAGTTCAGGTATAAGCACTTTACCCAAAAGTGTGCCATCAGATCGATAGCAATGAACGCCATCAGCTGCGCTAGTCCATAATCGACCTTCGGTATCGAATCTGAATCCATCGAACAAACCATGGCTGCATTCGGCGAAGACAGTTCCGGTTTTCAATGATTGGCCATCATCCGATACGATCATTTCACGTATATGTTTTGGGCCATCCTCCACATGAGTAGCGCCTGTATCGGAGACATAAAGGCGACTTTCATCGGGTGAGAAAGCGAGGCCATTGGGTTTCAAGAAGTCATTCGCAACGCGGCTTAACGTGCCGTTGCTATCGATACGATAAACATGACAGCCCATTTCTGGTTCAGCCTTGTCGCCTTCGTAATCGGTCAAAATGCCGTAGTCAGGGTCAGTGAACCAAATGGAGCCATCCGATTTAACAACTACATCATTCGGGGAGTTCAATCTTTTACCGTCGTAGTGGCTCGCCAGTACCGTAATCTGACCATCATGCTCGGTACGCGTGACTTGTCGAGTCAGGTGCTCGCAACTGACCAATCGCCCATATCTGTCAACAGTATTACCATTGGAATTGTTGCATGGAGAACGGAAGACGGAAACGACACCGTTTGTTTCGTCCCATTTAAGCATTCGGTTGTTCGGGATATCGGACCACACAAGATATCGACCCGCTGCAAACCAAGCAGGGCCTTCGGACCAGCGTGCTCCCGACCAAAGTCGCTCAACACGTGCGTGGCCAACGAAACAGTCTGAAAATGCTGCTTCATGTGTTTCGAATCCAGTCCCTTCCAGCTCACCGAACATAGATTGTATTCCTGATATTTGGGTTACGATTTCCCTTGTAATTATAACAATGTTACCGGTATCATCAACATAATGTTCTAGCAGAGGAAGCTACAAAGGTAAGAGCGTTTATGCTCTTCGTGTAGCAAAAATAGGCTTTGAGCAGATCGACACAACGAACTAATAATCAATCATGAAAAAAACGCTACTAATGATGGGCCCCTTGCTGCCATCAACCATGCAGAAAATTGAAGACACCTACGATGTACATCGCTACTGGGAATCGGATGATAAGGATAAGCTGTTAAAGGGCATCGAAGGATCATGCGAGGGTGTGGTGACCGATGGCGGCACTGGTGTGAGCGCTGATGTATTAAAACAGCTTCCAAACGTTCGTATAGTCTCGGTATTCGGTGTTGGTGTCGATGCAGTGGATCTTGAGTACTGCCAAAATCAATCAATCAAGGTAGGCAATACTCCGGATGTGTTAAGCGACGATGTGGCAGACCTTGCTGTGGCGCTGGCACTGGCCTGTTGCCGTCGGCTCGTTAATTGTGACACCTATGCTCGAAGTGGTCTTTGGGCTACACAGGGTGCTATGCCATTAACTACTCGTATGACCGGGAAACGTGCCGGAATATTTGGTCTCGGTAGTATCGGCGCGTCACTTGCCAAGCGCTTGGAAGGTTTCGATATGAGTGTCAAATACTGCAATCGATCCCAAAGAAACGATATCTCTTATGAATATGTCGCATCACTTGAAGAGTTGGCTGAATCGGTGGATTTTCTGTTTGTTACTGCGTCGGCAAGCGGTGATGCGCTAAAGGCGGTAAATTCCAAGGTGCTGGAAAAGCTTGGGCCTATGGGCTATTTGATCAATGTGTCGCGCGGGACATTGGTCGACGAATTGGCATTGATAGATGCGCTCGAACAGAATCACATAGCCGGAGCAGGTCTTGATGTATTCGCCAATGAGCCACATATCCCGGAGTCACTGCAAAAGCTCGAGAACGTTGTGCTTCAGCCACATCATGCCAGCGGAACAACCGAAACCAGAGAGGCTATGGGGCAGCTTGTTATTGATAATCTTGCAGCCCATTTTTCTGGCGCACCATTAGTGACCCCCGTTCTGCCCTGAGTAGAATGTA
>CAYUZB010000130.1:0-9443 GCA_964449565.1 uncultured Granulosicoccaceae bacterium
AAACTATTGGAGTAGCGAACGCTTTTTAGCGTAACTGCCATTCCTGTACCTCCGCCCCCCGTACCGTTAAAATAACTCTAGCGCAGGTGACTCGGAAACCCTTGTATTATTTTCTGACAAACTAATATTTTGATTACCTCCACGGTCCCAAGGTGGTAACGAGAGCCAGTTATTGGTAATGGTGATATTGTCAGACTGCCTGAATTCAATCGTGCCTGGATAGTCTCCCGCCAACTTGACAGTATTGAATTCCACAATTGTGTCGCTGGCACCATACAATTCTATTCCAGCATCCCCTGGCGTAGCTTGGTAAATTGTGTTGTGTGAGATACTGCCGCCAACGTGCGAGGTACCCAGACCGAAGGCTATGTTTCGGAAACTATCGAAAATCGTATTGCCGATAACTTCTGTGCCCTCCGCACCGTTCCAGACAAGAATAGCCGGTGCACTGATGTACTGACCGCAGTCTCGGTCCAGAAGGCAACCGCTGCCATCTCCGTTAATATTGTAAATATAGTTATCGCGTATGGTCCAGTCTATTGTTGCATGCATATCGATCGCACCATTGTAATCACCTAAAGCGGCGCCTTCGCTATACCCGATTGATGAACATGCGATCAATCCGTCGCGCGCACCGGGTGGATTCACCTTGACATGTTGGGTGCCTATATCTTTTATATCCAGGTTATATAACTGCAAACCTTGTCGCCCACCTATGCTCGGGTTCATGACGACACCATGATCGCGGAAATCACTGATTGATATATCAGCAATGGTGACGTCATTGCCAACAATCATTATTCCTTCAGAGGGCACGTCGTAACCCATACCCTGAATACGAACACTCGACGGGTCACCGCTCAAACTCCGTACAGTTACTCCGCTTCTGACTTGCACGACATACTGATCAAGCTGATAGTTACCATCTTCAAGCAATATCTCTGTGTCCGGGGCGGCTCTTTCTATGCTGCTAATCCAATCCGACTGTGGATTGACTATTTGGCTATTCTGACGGGGCCTGTAGAGACTCGATTGCTCGTAGGGATCGCAGACGCCTACAGCGGCAGCGAGCAATAGCGAAAGATCAGATGACTCTTCGCTGATTGATTGTTCGCCACCCGACTCTGCCGAACATGCGTATAACCAACAGCATAGCGCAACAACAAGACTACCTGTTAATAAACGGCTTTGATTGAATCTCATGTTTGAAAATAGTTGTTCTATTAAATAGAGAGTCTGTGCGTGCGATAGAATTGAGTAGTTGAAAAATACAAAGCAAGGGAAAAATCAAACGCGAATCGCTACCAAACCGTCACAGCTGACAAAACACACCCAAGGCATTTCAACAGCAATACGGCGGCCAACTACACGTCTCTAAACCCTTTGACTTGTCTATTAAGTACCAGAACGCATCATGAGTCACCTTACATGGAAGCAATCTTCTTTACTTAACTACACAACCGAGTCCTCCTGATGCAATCACCTTCGATCTTCTGTGGTCTGCTGCTAATTTTCTGACGCCTGGTATCGACTTACGGGCTTTGGCGCGATGAATCTCTGACCACACGGCTGTTGGCATTCAGAATGCGACATTTTTTTGTCGAGCACAAAAATCTTCGATACCGGCAACGATCTTCATCGAGCCACTCCAAGCGCTGCAGACATTCACGTCAATATTGAACTCACACTTCTACAACGAGCGCAATTTCAATCAAAAACGATAGTGTCGTACTGGCATTCGGCGCAGAACCGATGCAGAACATGGCAATGTATTTCCATTTGTTAAAGTCGTTGCCCTAACGGCAATCAATAGAATATATTTGCCTCACATAAGGCCATCTGAAACGCATTAGCTTGGCGCTGACTGAATTGCCAACTCAGCTATACACAACCTTCAAGTGATGTCCATGACGGGAGAAAACATAGGTTGCTTGCAATATTCTTCCCTTACATAGCAAAGGCATTCTGCCGTCGTACAGCGATTGTCAATACTCTGCTGAAATCGACGAACAGCTCTGCAATTGTGTGAACAGCTTTGCAAATCAATAAGGCGATCCCTGCTAACAGAATTTAAATTTGACACTATACAAACGTTTCAACAGTGCGAGACACGTTGCAACGGTGTGAGCTCGAGAATCGCACCCATACCAAACTGTTATTTCCTACGTTAAATCAAAGGACGAAATAATATGCGCAACTATTTACATTCACACACGGGCGTATTTCACCCCGTATTGTTCTTCATTATTTCTTTGCTCGCGCTTTTTTCTCTGTCGGGCAACTTGCATGCGCAAACAAACTCGCCTTACGATGTCATCCGAATAAACAACAGCCAACCGATAATAGATCAAGATTTGTTTGATGATCTTGGCGTTGAAGATGAAGGGGATAACATCAATGGGCCTTCGCTCATACGAATCCCTGACTGGATCTCACCGGCGAACCGTGCCAACCCGTCAGCTGTCTACTATTTATACTTTGGCGACCATGTTGGCGATTACATTCGCATGGCCTGGGCAGAGAATATCACTGGGCCCTGGCACTTGTACCAGGTTGGTTCAAACGTGGCGCGCGGAAGCCGAGGTGTACTGGACAACGGTGGCAGAGATATCAATGTCGGCAATGGCATTGTCATTGAAGAAAACCATTTAGCTTCACCGGACGTCCACGTAGATAACGAGAACCAACGAATAATTATGTATTTTCATTCGGGTTCATCAACATTCTTTAACGGTAACGAAATGAACGGGCAATTTACGTGGGTAGCTACTTCCCCGTTTGGGCTTGATTTCAACAACCGTATCGAACCGGTCAGACTTGCCGCGTCATATGTACGTACCTTCGAGCACGGCAACGAATTATATGCATTCGATAACAGCGCATCACCGAAAAGAGCATTGGATGCTGATAACCCCTGGGAACCACCTTCCAACTATTACTCCGGCGCGACAATATCCAATCTATGGGATGAAAGGTCAGGTAATTTCACACAAGAACCCATTGAGGAAAATCTGGGCCTGAGCAGAGCAGAACTGCGCGTCCGACATACTGCCGTTAGAGTGGTAGGCAATGAACTACAAGTTTTTTATACCCGGCGTGGAGACAGCCCTGAGCGAGTTTTGATGTCCACAGTGAATTTGAATGTGGGTGATTTTGAGAACTGGCAATTCAGCTTTCCGCCAGCTGAGATATTAACCGCAACTTCAGGATGGGAAGGTGGACAATTCGAACCAGAACCATCAGAGGCTTCGACGGCACCTAATAATGTAAATCAACTAAGGGATCCTTATGTCTTTGAAGACAGCGACGGGTCACTTTATTTGATCTACGCCGGTAGAGGTGAAGATGGTTTGGGTATAGCGGCGTTGTCCAGCCCACGCCAGGATATCGACATACTCAGACCCGTTGAAGATGCTTACACCAGAGGTGGAAGATCTGACGATGACAATTTTGGACGTGAGGAAAGTTTAAACGTCAAACAAGGAAACAGCAGTAATTTTTTCCGCAGATCCTACCTTAACTTCAGAGTAAACAACCCGAGAAATGTCGATGCAGCGGTACTGAGGCTCTATGCAACGCGCACCGCAAATGCTGATATCACGCTTTATGCTACTGAGAGCGGCTGGAGCGAGGATACGATCACCTGGAACAATGCGCCACCTGATGGCCAGATACTCGGCAGGGTAGAGTTAGGGCCGGATGATCAGTGGTATGAATGGGATGTATCGTCTTATCTGCTCGGAAGGAATGACGAAAATGTTTCATTCGTATTGTACGATGCAGGCCGGGACAACAGACTTGTCAGCTTCAGCAGCAGCGAAGGTAACAACCCTCCTGAACTAAGAGTTCTTTATTCCACCGGTACTGCCAGAGTTAGTAATCTGGCCCTGAATCTGGACAGCAATAGCGTTCAGCCACCGCCGCAGGCAGCTACTGAAGACATACTAAGCTCACAAGTCAGTAGCGTTACAGACAGCGTTAGCGGTGGCGGTGCATTAAGTCCTCAGTATTTGTTCTTGCTACTATTAAGCGCAATCGCAACTCGGCGAAAAGTGAAAAACAGGGAAGGTATAAGAAAATCTGAGTCAACTACCACTGTGTAAGGTTTAACCTGCGGCACTGGGAGCGTCGTCTCATCATCACAGCTCTTTATCATTCACGGGGACATCGGCATTCAATAAACTGGTTTTACGACAAACCAATTTAATGGCGATTCACCGATGTTCCCAGGAACTCGTATTTCAGGTATTTCAAGTCGCGCACATCGACTGGAATCGTGCTCAAGAGCCAAGCTCTCTGGAAGGCGATTACCGCTGAAAAAAGTGCGAAAGAATGTTGACGTTATCATGGGGAGCCGATTTTGCCGGCTGTTCGTTTAGCAATAACTCAATGCGAGGCCTACTCGCTGGAAGGAAATATCAAATGGTGGCCAGGGACAGAATCGAACTGCCGACACGGGGATTTTCAGTCCTCGAAGCACTTTTTAGCGCTGGTGAAATCAATAACTTACCGACCACAATATAGCATCAATACCTTACAGTGCCTAACCGTGCACCACTGATCCACGCAAAATTCACGCGGAGAGTATAGGAAAAATAAACCGCCTAATACCTCCGAGCCGCCACAAAAAATACCGACAATCACAGTACGTTAACCGTGAGACGGCTACCCATTTTCCGCCCACCCACTGTTTGATGCACCGGCTGCGATCCATCAGCCCACTCCATCACACATCTGGCACCTGATCAATCTCCACCGCGCGCACATTCCCCCACCCGCCTCTTCCTTGTGCAGTACCCGTCGACCATCCCTGGCCGGGCGCCCCTAGCCGGGCGCCCGTGCCTCTTCAGCTATTTAGCAAACCGCTCGCGGCGGTGCGCGTGCTCCAGGGGGCGACGAGTCGCTGACTCCTGTACCCCATCTATCCGCCAGATGAGAGCCTGTACCTAACGTTTCAGGAATTCAGGGCCGATTTGCATTGGTTATTTGACTGGTTATTCTTTGCATGATTTTATACACCTGCGATCGTTTTAGCTAATAAGCACTGGTAAATGTATTAGCAAAATTATTACTGCTTTACGTTGGTTTTGCTGACGGCAAGCTACCGTGCTAACGTAGTTAAACTTAATCCGAGATCTGGAGAAAAATATACAACCCTTCAAAAGCATGGCAGTGATCTTCGCATTGCTGGTTTGGGTATTGCCTGCAACGGCTAGCGATATTGCTGATACCCTTCTGGAATCGATACCTCAAGGGCTCGAGGGATGGTCAGTTAAGACCGACAGCAAACACAAAGGCGCTTCTCGCGTTAAAGCATATGGCATGTATTCTATACCCGCTGAAGACCGCCTCTTTGTCATTGAAGTTGATGTTGGCAGTAAACTCGTTGCAAACATTGCTGCTACCTGGGACACACAAATGTTGGTTGCAGCAGAAGTCGTAGAGATTAGAGGCGTAAAATATATAGTTGAGTCTGATGGGCTGACTGCAATGATCGATTGGCGGCGGCGCGCGTGCTCCAGGGCGACGAGTCGCTGACTCCTGTGAACCCCCTCTGCCCTCCAGGTGAGACAGAATCTTGCTAATTGGCGTGATACCATTGACGGGGAATGTTGTTATCAAGGGACTTGAAATTGAACATGACAATAATAAAAAGGGCGGTTTTATTGAAGACCCATCTTGCCCCGGTCAGATCACGTTTCTCGATCAGATAACCATTCGCAATACAGCTACCGGAATTGCAGTGGGCGGCTTTGATATTGTCAACGAGGTTTATGGTGTACCAAGACTCTCCCCCGATGGATTGACGATAGCAGGGCGCTGGGCGGATGACTCTGTGTGCTTTGACGACGATCCTGCTTTAACAGTGTGGGATCGTAACGGGCGTGAGATAGTTCGGGCATTGCCTGATATCGGCGACTTTGATTGGCTGCCAGATGGGCGTCTTGTGTTTGAGATAGACGGTGATGTTGCCGTCGAAACCGAGCGCAATACATTCCGCTTTGAACGCATCGCTCGACTCGGTAATATCCCTGGCACACCCCATGAGTTCGATGTATCCCCAGACGGCGGCAGTATCGTCTTTGAAATGGTCACTGATGTATCGGGATTCCTCGTCACTGTCGATTTTCGTGCAGCAACTGTATGGCGTATCAATGTTGATGGCACAGGTCTGGAGCGTATCGTCGAAAGCAGCCGAGAAACAGATATAGAGGATATGAATGTCAATGGGCCGGTGTTTTCCCCTGATGGCTCGTTATTGATGGTTACGGAGAATTGGCTTAGCGGTGGCGTTGCTACCTCTACTGGGTTTGATGGGCCTGATTTCCCGATTATCACTGGTGTCGACTTTACGCCTGTTACCAATGGTGCAGTTGCTCAGGTTTTCCCACTTACTGAATTGCCGACAGCATTACCTCCGGTAAGTTGGAGTAGCGACGGTATAAGGCCTGTCTTTGAGCGCGACAGTGATGCATCACTGGATCTCGCTCGCCTATGGCCACTGGAAGGTCGGCGCTGGGCAAACGCTGTGACGCCCCCGCCAACGCAAGCGGGTAGTTTGCTGGGACAAAATGGTCAGGTCAATCGTGGTTTGAGTGGCAGCTTGTACCGATACAGCAATGAAGACGAATCACGTATTGAAAAAATGGACCTGGCAACAGGTGTTGTAGCAACGGTTGTGGAATTACCAGGTGTTTCGTCTGTCGAGTTTGAATCCTTCTCTATATCTGACGACGAATCTCGAATAGCCATAGTGATACGGGAGACCTTTGATTATTCCATGAGGGTCTATGACGACGCAGGGGCGTTGCTTAGAGATTATGAATTGGAGACAAACAGCTACCATCTCTTGCCTGAGAGCACACCGCGTTTTGCACCAGATTCCAACTCATTGATCGCCTGGGCTTATGATGACGATGATTTTGGCCAAGCTCTCGTGGTTTTTGATATCAACGAAGGTGGCTTCTTCGAACGCACTGATCTGGGTTTTGTTGATGTCGTTGAATGGTTTCCAAACGGTGACCTACTACTTGTTGATGGGACGAGTATGTACCGTCAGTCGACAAATACTGATGGGAACGGTTTGGCCGAACCTGAGCTGATTGTTAATGTTCAAGAGCGTATTCGAGACGTTGCCGTCCATCCGGATGGTAGACAAATCGTTTACGTCAGCGGTCAGCAGCTATTGTCTATCAATGTCGAAGACGGTACACAGCGACGCATAGCCGCATGGACAGAAAATGAGGTCGCGAATCCAGATTTTTCTCCAGACGGGCGCTACATCGTATTCAAGAAACTCAGTTCCTTTGAGTTTGGTTGGCCTTGGATTGTTGCAAGCGATGCACAAAACGTTCGCATACGCGAACATACTGCGCTAAGCGCGACAGGCGCTATGCGCGCGGGCGAGGGCACTTCCGTTGATTGGCGGGTAACGCGACATGAGGTACTGTGGCGCTGATCCTTGCTACTGAAATGTAACGCCTTACACGAGAGCGAAGAATGTCATAAGACAATCTATGTTTGGATCGCGACAGGCTGTCTGAATTTACCGAGAATGAAACAGCGGATTTTCAGCAGAAAATTCCCAAGTCAATTTCTCTGTTCAAAGAAAGTGAGAAGTCAATGCTCTGGGGCGACAACGGTGCTTTACGTTTTCCACCAGTACGGATCAAGCAAGGATTCGATGCGCAATGAAGCGAATTGGGATGAATGGAACCTCCGTGGCAACCCGCTTACTACATCTGACAGGCTTTATTCTTCCTAAAATCGAAAGCACAGCGGAAGCAGGCTCTCTACCACACGCCAACAAGTTCATCCATGATCGCCCACAAACTCCTTTACAAGCTGTAGTGCCAACAAACGCGAGCAATATCGCGCTTGCGATAGGACCACCGGAGTTTCCCGGATTGATGGCGGTATCAGTTTGTAGCAATCGCACCGGTGCGCCACCGGCCATTAACGTTTGGGTACTCTTGCCTGACAAGTGACCAACACTTACTTGCATTTCAACAAGATAGGATCATTCGACTAAAATGACAGAACAGCAGTCATCGAGACCGGTGACGCAAAAAACGCCCGAAAATGACCTTGAAAGAAGCCAACATCAATAAAAGAAACATCATGACATCTTGCTTCTGACCTGGCTCACCGATCGAGCACCCTGCTGCTGACCCAGATAAGCCGGTTCGTATCGCTCCTCCCAACGCTGGCTCAAGCACATCAGCAACGTTATTTCCATTCGAGTCGGGGAGCGTCGCTTCAGTAATTGGCTCGCTACCCAATGGGATAAACCCATTGCCGAAGGCATCGTCATCAAATTGATCGATAATACCGTCGCCATCAGCATCGGATTCATTGACAAAGTCCGCGTCAGCGAAGTCAGCTATACCATCATTATCAGCATCTTCCCCAGTGAACAAGTCTGCATCTACCGTATCGGGAATGCCATCGGCGTCAACGTCTGACCAGGCATCAACCTGACCATCATTGTCAGCATCCTCCCCGCCCGCTTCGATAACGTCTGCGATGCCGTCATCATCAGAGTCACGATCAAGGTGGTTAAATGCACTGTCAGTATCTGTGTCGACTGTTGAGTTTACATTGATACCATCGGCTAAACCATTGGCATCAGCATCAATGATGTTGTCTACTCGCCCGTCGCCATCAGTATCAGCATTCGCACCTAAAGACTCGAGCACATCTGACAATCCATCATTGTCACTATCGACATCCAACCAATCAGCGATACCGTCACCATCATAATCATCTGCTGAAAGTGGCGCCACACCTACACCATCATCGTGCCCATCGCCATTGCTGTCGACGAAATTATCAACCACACCGTCGCCATCGATATCGCTACCACCAGCTTCTAATGTATCGGTCAATCCATCGTTATCACTGTCCAGATCCAGATAATCTACAACACCATCGTTGTCTGTATCGACAGGCCTATCGCCATCGACTGCTTCATCGGTATCGAGCAAACCATCATTATCGGAATCGATATCCAGGAAGTTAGCGATGCCATCACCATCGGCGTCGTCACTACCTTCAACATCATCTGGGATACCGTCACCATCACTATCAAGAGCCGCAGGCACTTCAACGTCCGGCACCTCTAAAAAGTCAGGCACACCGTTCCCATCTGAATCCTCAGGGTTCGACGGATCGCTACCTGCTTCTTCAGAATCAGGAATGCTATCGTTGTCTGAATCCTCTTCCCTAAAGTCAGGCGTTCCATCTCCGTCAGTGTCCACCGGACTTTCAGGGTCGCTACCTGCTTCTACCTGATCAGGGATCGCATCGTTATCGGAATCTTCCTCCTGGAAGTCAGGCGTGCCATCCGCATCCGTATCAGCAGGATTTTCAGGATCACTACCCGCCTCTACTGCATCTGGAATCGTATCGTTATCGGAATCCTCTTCTCGATAATCAGGCGT
>CAYUZB010000131.1:0-9399 GCA_964449565.1 uncultured Granulosicoccaceae bacterium
CTTCGATGAAATCACCGAGGTGCGAATCTTCATCGTCACCAATCGGGGTTTCCATCGAGATGGGTTCTTTCGCGATCTTCAATACCTTGCGGATTTTATCCTCGGGCATTTCCATCTTCTCGGCAAGTTCTTCAGGTGTGGCTTCGCGGCCCATGACCTGCAGCATCTGACGGGAGATACGGTTGAGTTTGTTGATCGTCTCGATCATGTGTACGGGAATTCGGATAGTACGGGCCTGATCCGCGATCGAGCGGGTGATTGCCTGACGAATCCACCAGGTGGCATAGGTCGAGAACTTGTAACCGCGACGGTATTCAAACTTGTCGACCGCTTTCATCAGGCCGATATTGCCTTCCTGAATCAGGTCGAGGAACTGCAGGCCACGGTTGGTGTACTTCTTGGCGATCGAGATAACCAGACGCAAGTTAGCTTCAACCATTTCCTTTTTCGCACGGCGGGCTTTCGCCTCACCGATGGACATCTTGCGGTTGATCTCTTTGATCTCGGTAATCGGCAACAAGCTGCTGGCACAGATTTGTGCAATGCGCGTTTGTAGCAATTCGATTTCGGTCTGGTGCGCCAGGAGCTTCTCTACATAAGGCTTCTTGGATTTGGTAACAGACGCGAACCACTCAGGATCGGTTTCATGTCCCGGGAAGGACTTTATGAACTCACCACGAGGCATGCGACAGGTCTTGACACAAAGATCGCGTATCTGACGCTCGAGTGAACGAATGCGTTCTACCTGTCCGCGCAGGCCTTGTACCAATGTCGCAACGAAGACCGGTGCGTATTTGAATTCTAGGAAGATCTCTGAGACCTTCTGCATTTCTGCCTTGCCTTTGGCGTCCTGTACACCGTCTGCCGCGTCAATGGCTTTAAGTGCTTTGGCGTACTGCTTTTGCAATGCCAGAATACGGCGCGCCATTTCTTCCATGTCGGGGCCGGTGTCTACCGGTTCGTCATCGTCGTCATCAGAAGGTGGTTTGGCGACGTTGATTTCGTCCGTCTTTTCCTTGAAGTTGACGATGATGTCGGTAAAACGCATCTGCTCATCGACGAACATCTGATAACGCTCGAGGAGGACGTTGATCGTCTCTGGATAAGTACCAAGTGCTGCGAGGACCTGCCGCAAGCCATCTTCGATACGCTTGGCGATTTCGATCTCGCCTTCGCGGGTCAGCAGTTCGACCGTTCCCATTTCGCGCATGTACATGCGTACCGGGTCGGTGGTGCGACCGAATTCGCCATCGACCGTGGCCAGCACCGCGGCGGCCTCATCGGCGGCATCTTCGTCCGTGGTGGAGGTGCTGTCGTTGATGCTGAGCGTATCAGCTTCAGGCGCGACCTCACCGACAGTGATGCCCATGTCGGCAATCATCGCGATGATCTCTTCCACTTGCTCGGGATCTACGATACCCTCGGGAAGGTGGTCATTGACCTCGGCGTATGTCAGGAAGCCCTGTTCCTTGCCCTTGGCAATCAACTCTTTGAGGCTGGACTGCTGTTTCTGGTCCATTGCTATGCGAGCGCTCATACTACCTCTGCGGTCAAGTGAACCCGCTATTATACTAGGCGGGTGGGTTTAGTGTGAGAAATCACAGCGTCAGGCCCTAAAAACACCTTGAAAGTGTCAATCTGCCACCGTGTTCGTGCTTTTTTTTCGAAGTGTTGAGCCTTTCGGGTTGCCGAATCCGACTCAAAACCCTTAAATGTCCGTCGTAATTTGGTTTTCTGACCGCAGATCCGGGGCCAGGTTTCCTCGTTTTGCAATCTATACCCAGCTGAGAATAGCTCCCAATTCAGTCGACCGTTGAGCCTGAACCAAGTGTTGTTCAAATCACAGGCAACATAAGGGCGTATCGCCTCGCTTATACTGCGCGATTCCTTTTCTTTTAATCGTTCTTGGAGTCTTGAGCATGGCCGATCGTCGTGAGCTGGCAAATGCTGTCCGTGCGCTGAGTATGGATGCAGTGCAACAGGCCAATTCGGGGCACCCTGGTGCGCCGATGGGTATGGCCGATATTGCGGAGGTCTTATGGAATGACTTCCTCAGCCATAACCCGGCGAACCCTGCCTGGAGCAATCGCGACCGTTTTGTCTTGTCGAACGGGCATGCCTCCATGTTGCTGTACTCATTACTGCATTTGTCTGGCTATGAATTGCCGATCGAGGAGCTAAAAAACTTCCGTCAGTTGCATAGCAAGACGCCCGGTCATCCTGAGTACGGCTATGCTCCGGGTGTCGAGACCACCACCGGGCCGCTCGGGCAAGGTATTGCCAATGCGGTCGGCATGGCGATCGCAGAGAAAACGCTGGCAGCGCAGTTCAATCGTGACGGCCACACCATCGTCGACCACAACACCTGGGTATTTTTAGGCGATGGCTGTCTGATGGAAGGCATCTCGCATGAGGTCTGTTCCTTGGCCGGCACGCTCGGACTGGGCAAGCTGATTGCGATTTATGATGACAATGGCATCTCGATCGATGGTGAGGTGGAAGGCTGGTTTACCGACAACACCCCCGAGCGTTTTCGCGCATATGGCTGGGATGTGATTGAAGCGGTTGATGGTCACGATGGCGATGCAATCAAGGCGGCAATTGCTGCAGCAAAAAAGGAAACCGGCAAACCGACCTTGATCTGTGCGCGAACCACCATTGGCTTTGGCTCGCCAAACAAGGGCGGCAAGGAATCGAGTCACGGCGCGCCATTAGGTGACGATGAAATCGTATTGGCGAAGCAGCAGCTTGGATGGCAATACGCAGCGTTTGAAATTCCCAATGAGATCTATGCGGGCTGGAATGCAGGTGATGCTGGTGAAGCGCGTGAAGCAAGCTGGCAGGCGAATTTCGAAAAGTATCGCTCAGCGCACGCAGCGCTTGCTGCCGAATTCGAACGCCGTATGCAAGGAGACTTGCCATCCAACTGGCAAACCGAGGCGAATGCGTTTATCAAGTCGGTCAATGACAAGGCCGAGACCATAGCGTCACGCAAGGCCTCGCAAAATGCGTTGAATGGGTTTGGGCCATTATTGCCAGAATTTTTAGGTGGCTCGGCTGACCTTGCCGGTTCGAATTTGACGATCTGGTCGGGGTCGAAAGTCATTCACGATGAACCGGATGGCAATTACATCAATTACGGCGTGCGCGAGTTCGGTATGTCGGCGATCACTAACGGAATCTGTCTGCATGGTGGTTTCAGACCTTATTCCGCGACCTTTCTGATGTTTTCCGAGTACAGCCGCAATGCCTTGCGCATGAGTGCCCTGATGAAGCTGCCGAATATCAATGTGTTCACGCATGATTCAGTCGGCCTTGGAGAGGATGGTCCGACACACCAGCCTGTCGAACAAACGGCAAGCTTGCGATTGATGCCGCGTATGTCGGTATGGCGTCCGTGTGATGCGGTGGAATCTGCGGTTGCGTGGAAATGCGCCATCGAAAAACGTGAAGGCCCATCGAGTCTGATCTTCAGCCGACAAGGCTTGCCACATGTGCCGCGCAGTGATGAACAAATCGCCGCTATCGAACGCGGAGGTTACATCGTGCATGAACCGACAGCTAACGTTGATGCGATTGTCATTGCAACCGGTTCGGAAGTATCGTTGGCACTCGATGCAGCCAAGCAATTGGAAGGGCAAGGCAAGGGTGTGCGTGTCGTGTCCATGCCTTGTACCGATTACTTTGATGCACAGGACGAGGCGTATCGTGAATCGGTGTTGCCGCGCTCGATTACTGCGCGGGTGGCTGTGGAAGCCGGAATGCCGGATTTATGGCGAAAATATGTCGGTCTGGTGGGCGATGTTCTCGGAATCGATACGTTTGGTGAATCTGGTCCAGCGAAAGATGTGTTTGCGCATTTCGGTATCAGTTCTGACAATCTGGCAAACAAAATCAATGACGTGATTTCACGCACAACGTGACATCTTGCGTTATCTTGGTCGGCTTGAATTCGAAATATCAATAAAGTAACAGGAGTGGTGGGATGGCAGTAAAAGTTGGGATTAATGGGTATGGTCGTATTGGACGCAATATTTTGCGGGCCATACACGAGCTGGATCGGACTAAGGAATTCGATGTTGTCGCTATCAACGATCTCGGCGATCCGCAAACCAATGCGCACCTGACTCAGTACGATACCGCTCATGGCAAGTTCAATGGCACGGTAACCGTAGACGGTGATTACCTGAATATTAACGGCGATCGTTTGAAAGTTCTGGCTGAGCGTGACCCGTCCAAGCTGCCTTGGGGTGAGCTGGGCGTAGATGTTGTTCTCGAATGCACGGGACTTTTTCGTACCCGCGAAGCGGCCGCTCAGCATATTGCTGGTGGAGCCAAGAAAGTCATCATCTCAGCACCTGCCAAAGGTGATGTCGATGCGACTATCGTATACGGGGTCAACGAAGGGGTATTGAAGAGTTCTGATCAGATTATTTCCAATGCATCGTGCACCACGAATTGCCTCGCGCCTCTGGCAAAGGCTTTGAATGATGCGGTAGGTATTGAGCACGGACTAATGACGACTATCCACGCCTACACCAATGGTCAACGTTTGACAGACGCCTATCACTCGGATATTCGCCGCGCGCGATCTGCGACCATGTCGATGATCCCGACGACAACCGGCGCTGCTGTCGCGGTTGGCCTTGTGTTACCTGAACTTAATGGCAAGCTTGATGGCTTTGCAATGCGTGTCCCGACCATCAATGTATCGATTGTCGATCTCTCATTTACCGCCAGCCGCGATACGTCGGTCGAAGAGATCAACAGCGCCATGAAAAAAGCAGCTGATGGCAAAATCTTCGCCTACAACGACGAGCCGCTGGTGTCGATCGATTTTAATCACACGTCAACTTCATCTAACTTCGATGCCGAGATGACACGTGTCATGAATGGTCGCCTGGTCAAGGTGTGCTCCTGGTATGACAATGAGTGGGGTTTCTCTTGTCGTATGCTCGATACCACGCTTGCCGCAATGAAGGCTTGACTATATGAAGTTATTGACCGAGCTGCCGTTGTCTGGTCAGCGCTTGCTGATCAGACAGGATCTGAACGTGCCACTGTCCGGTGGCACGATCACATCCGACAAACGTATTCGCGCCTCGATTCCAACCTTGCAGTACGCCTTGGCAGCCGGTGCGCGTGTCATGGTCATGTCGCATCTCGGTCGGCCTGTTGAAGGGGAGCCTGACGAGGGATCCTCCTTGAAGCCTGTCGCGACACGTTTGTCCGAATTGCTCGATCAACCTGTTCGCTTGATCACGAACTATCTCGATGAAGTTCCGGATGTTGCCGAAGGCGAGCTTGTTCTGCTGGAGAACGTTCGCTTCAACAAAGGCGAGAAAACAGATGATGCGGCGCTCAGTAGCCGCTACGCTGCGCTTTGCGACATCTACGCGATGGATGCGTTTGGTACGGCGCACCGTGCACAAGCCTCAACCCATGGCGTTGCACAGCAAGCACCGGTAGCGTGCGCAGGTCCCTTGCTTGCCAAAGAGCTGGATGCCTTGAGCTTGGCACTGGAAAAACCTAAACGCCCCTTGATCGCGATCGTCGGCGGGTCAAAAGTATCAACCAAACTGACGGTGCTGGAAAGCCTGGCCGACAAGGTTGATCAATTAATTGTTGGTGGTGGTATTGCCAACACCTTTATCGCCGCTGCCGGACATGCTGTCGGCAAGTCACTTTATGAAGAAGATCTTCTCGCCGATGCGGCTGCCTTGATGAGAAAGGCTGAAGCCCGCGGCACGGCGATACCAGTACCTACCGATGTGGTTTGTGCGACTGAATTCAGCGCGGATAGTGATGCCGTCATCCGTAAAGTGTCTGACGTTCAGGCTGACGAAATGATTCTTGATATCGGTCCCGAGACTGCAGCGCACTATGCTGAGCTCTTGAAAGGGGGCGGTACGATCGTCTGGAATGGCCCGGTTGGTGTCTTCGAATTCGATGCTTTTGGCCATGGCACGGAAGTGCTTTCCAAAGCAGTTGCAGAATCCAGCGCCTTCTCGATTGCTGGTGGTGGAGACACGCTCGCGGCGGTCGACAAATACGGGATCGAATCTCAGGTCTCTTATATCTCTACCGGTGGCGGTGCTTTCCTAGAGTTTCTTGAAGGAAAAACCTTGCCAGCCGTTGCTGTGCTGTCGAGCCGCAACGCATAGGCACTATTTTCGGAAACGGGAGATCTTGGAAGTACGCCATGAGTTTACTGGCGTGAATCTTGCCGTGTGCGGACCATACCTAATAAGGAATACGCCCCATGACTGACGTCGTTTCATTACTTGGTGACGAAGCGGAATACCTGCTCGATCACACGTGCGCAGGACTGCCCAAGGAAATGGTTCAGCTTCCGGGACCGGATTTTGTGGATCGCGTTATTGGCGTCAGTGATCGTGGGCCCGGTACCATGCGAGCGATGCAGCAGATCTTCGATGCTGGCCGACTTGGCGGTACGGGTTATATGTCGATGTTGCCTGTTGATCAAGGCATAGAACATTCAGCTGGAGCATCCTTTGCGCCGAATCCGATCTACTTTGATCCGGCCAATATCGTTGAACTGGCGATCGAGGGTGGTTGTAACTGTGTCGCGTCAACGCTTGGTGTCCTGGGCTCGGTTTCGCGCCGTTACGCGCATCGCATCCCCTTTATGGTCAAGCTCAATCACAACGAAACCTTGACCTTGCCAGCGATGTACGAACAGACCTTGTTTGCGCAGGTTGAACAATGTTTTGATCTTGGTGCTTTGGCCGTTGGTGCCACCATCTACTTTGGATCGCCTGATTCGCGTCGCCAGATCCAGGAAATCTCTGAAGCGTTTCATCGTGCACATGAGCTAGGCATGGCCACTGTTCTGTGGGCGTATTTACGTAATGGGGAATTCAAGAAAGATGGCAATGACTACCATGTGTCAGCAGATCTGACAGGTCAGGCCAATCACATTGCCAGCACGATTCAGGCAGATATCGTCAAGCAGAAGCAGGCTGAAAACAATGGCGGCTATAACGCGATCGGCTTTGGCAACACACACCCCAAGGTTTACTCGGATCTCACAACTGATCACCCGGTTGATCTGGTGCGCTATCAGGTGGCCAACTGCTATATGGGACGTGCTGGCTTGATCAACTCTGGCGGGGGTTCCGGCGACAACGATTTACAGCAAGCGGTTCGAACCGCGGTCATCAACAAGCGGGCTGGCGGTATGGGCCTTATTTCTGGCCGTAAAGCATTTCAAAAAGACATGAAGGACGGAGTGGCTTTGCTGAACGCGATTCAGGATGCTTATCTTGACGAACGTGTGACGATTGCTTAGCCAAACCGCACGACAATATTCCAAATTAAAAGAAAAAACGATAGGCGATATCTATCGTTGTTGTATCGACGCTGTCGACGTTTTCGTAGGCAGCCGTCAGCCGAATTGCATGATTGGTACTCAGATTGAAATTGCTGATAGCACTTGCGCCAAAACGCGCAGAACTTGATTCGATAGAGTCAACCGATACATCGAATTGATGTGTGCCCCAGGATCGGTACCATAGTAAACCGGCATTCGCGTGCACATTGAAAAACGTTCGCGTGCTACCTGTGAGCACATTGACTGATGGACCGGCAAGCGCGAACGCAATCGTATTCTTTGTAACAGGAAGAGACTTTCCCAATAGCCCTTGCACACGTCCACCAAGACGGTCGTCGCCGATCAAGGGATCGCGAGCAAGGCCAACATTCAGAGTCCAGGACAGGCTGTTGAATTCTCGCGGTCGGTCGCTGATCGACTGTAGTTCCACCAGTTCAAAAGCCTGTACCCGGGTATCGTTATTTTCATCCCGACGAATGGTCAACTCCCCTAAAGAGATGCCGGCACCGCGCAGGTAACCGTCCTGTCGATCGAGAAGATCGTGATAACTGGCGCGAAAAGTCAGATCGGTGTAGTTGAGATCGTCGCGTCGCCCGAACCCCAAGCTGAGCAATGTTGTCTCGTGCGCACTTTCAGGTGTCGACGGTGTTGGTGGTACGGGTTTGTTGAAATTCTCTATTTGGCTGATGTGTTTGAGCAAGGCAAGTCGCCGCTTGGCGATTGCCGGGGTTCTTACGGTTTTCCGCGAGCGGTAGGTTAAAAGATCATTGGCGGCGGTGATGATCTTTGCCTGATCGTCTGCGTCAATAGTGGAAAAAGCCGCATCGCTTATGCGCGCGGGATTGTCTTCGATGATTGATACCCAGCGTCTTAGTTTGTTCGGTACATGGTTGATGGTTGTGTGTAATTGCGTGCCCAGAGAAGGGCGATAGTTTGTTGTCGAAACGATGTCGGCATTGACTACTGCCTTGACAGTATCTGCCGGTATGGCGGTTAATGGAAATTGATCGGTCAATGTTAGCGATGGTCGCGCCCATTCGATTAATTCCAACAGGCGGAACGAACAGTTCTGGCGAAAGAAGTAGTAATCAAAATTGATATCGTTGAGTTCCCAGGCATGCATCACCAAGCGCTTGACCTCATGCGGCGTCAGGTCCAGTTGATATTCCCAGATGTCACGATTTTCTATCGCACCATACTCCTGCAGTTTCTGGAAGTAGGGCACCGAGCTAAATTTGCCGGCAAATGCGCCCGCGATGCCCTTGAAGGCATAACCGGGGGTAAAAGAATCTTCCTCACCCACTTCGGCGGCAAAATTTAGCGACCAGGACAACCAGTCGGAGTTACTGTCAATATTTTCCGGGTCGATTCTGAGCAAGGTATGGCCAAACATCGACGAAGGGCTATTGAGAAAGGATGCCGGGAAAACAAGGGTGATCGTATGGGGGTTTACCCGTTCCATCCAATCGTGGAACTCAGTGCACTGAGCTGGTACCTCGGTGGCTGCCAGATCGAGCTTTTCGCGAAGCCACAATGAGCGGGCAACAAATCGGCATTGTATAGAGAGTGTTTTCGCGCTTTCGCCCAGTACAGGCTCTTCTGACAGAAGTTGTTCGATGCTGGCAAGTAGCTCGGCCTCAGGATTGGTCTTGCCGTCGCTGGCCAGGAAAAAGCGCTCGTCATCGACATGACTTTCTATCGAAGTCTTGGAGCGGGAAGAAGGGTAGTAATGAACCAGTCGTCGCCATTCGACTGAGTCCGCCAACCTGAGCTGGCGAGCCTGAGCCTGTAGATCGCTTATCGCGGATTTCCCGACTTCGACCGAATGAGCGGCCGAGGCGACCAGCGTGCCAGCCATCAGGCAGGCGATGCGAAAGATTGATTTGATTTTCAAGTTGTGACAGGAACGAATGACTGGCTAGTGGCAAGGACTCGTCGTCGATGTCGATGACGAGTCCCGTTTTTCAGAAAATCGTGTCAATCACCTCAACCGATGTATCGATTGAGCACTTCGTCCTCAGACATCAACGCGATCATGGAGTCCA
>CAYUZB010000132.1:0-9226 GCA_964449565.1 uncultured Granulosicoccaceae bacterium
CTGTTGCTGTTGCTGTTGCTGTTGCTGTTGCTGTTGCTGCGACTGCGCTGACAGGCGAGCGAACAGATCGACACCCATTTGATCGAATAGATCGATCATGTCAACAAATATCCAGTTCTCGGTAAACTGATCACCATCACGCAGCCAGAAGTCAATACCGGATATTTTCAGGTGTGCACCTGAGGCTGGCTCACCTAAATACGCGCCGGTATGCTTTGCCTCGACGCCGGCAACGCCAGAAGCTGCGAGCAGGCGGCCTTCCGCAAACAACGACTCGATACCAACCACTTTGCGATCGGGAAATGCTTGCAGCCAGGGGCGTTGGTGTAGTTGTTCAAACTCGATAAGCGACAGACAGGCTCCGATGCCACCAGGGCCATACCATTTCAAATTCGGGTGAAAGTAGTCAGCCATCCCCATACTGGCAAGTTCGTTCTGATCGAAGCCATTTAACGCGCCGTATAACAAGCCATTACCCAATTCAAGAGTACGTATTGTTTCATCACTGCTTTGAGGTTCATACAAAAGTCCATCAAAGCTTGTGGCCGCAGGAAATACATGCGCGGCACCGCGTGGCGCTGGCAAAACGGGTAAGTCTATCTGGTCGAACCAGTCAACGAAGTCGAGAATGACTTGTGATTCCACCATCACATCATCTTTAAAGCGAATAAATTCGCTCCATCGAATACGCAATCGATGACGACTGGCAGGAATACCGATAAAGCTATTAACTGCCGTGCCAGTAAAGTAGCCAGTACCAGCAACCCAATAGGCATCGATAGCATCATCACCTACATGATCTGATGATTGGCCACCCATAAACAGATGAGTCTGTCGTTGCAAATCAGGAATAGCAGATTTTAATGGTGCAAGTACGCGCTGCGCCAATGCACTCGGACCACTGATTTCTCCCAGAGGTGCCGGGCCTTTCCAACAGAAATTTTCAGGTAGATGAGCACTTGAGGCATCCTCCATTAAATCAGCGCTGGCAGCATCAATAGCCGCCCAATACGCCAGAACCCGCTGCTTGTTGGATTGATTCGGACTCATGACAACTAGCCTTCACCCGCCGTATAAGGCGCCGCTTCGCCATACGGTATGTTGGTGCCGCCATAGCGCCTGACACGTACATTGGCTTGCTCCGCATGACCGACAAACCCTTCGAGCATACAAAGCCTGGAGCAGTAGGCTCCGATTTCAGCGGCAGCTTTATCCGTTGTCACGCGTTGGTAGCTATGGGTTTTTAAAAACTTACCCACCCATAAGCCGCCGGTATAACGCCCAGCCTTATTGGTTGGCAGAGTGTGGTTGGTACCAATTACCTTATCGCCGTTAGCGACATTGGTACGTGCGCCTAAAAACAGGGCTCCATAGCAAGTCATGTTTTCCAGAAACCAATCATCTCGATCGGTCATTACCTGCACATGCTCACTGGCTATCTCATCGGCCATGTGCAACATCTCGTCATAGGTGTCGCATACAATGACTTCACCATAGTCGCGCCAGCTGACCCCAGCGGTCTCGGCGGTGGGGAGCATCTCTAGCAGCTTATCAATCTCCGTTAACGTACTCTCTGCCAGCTCACGCGAATTAGTTAACAACACGGCTGGCGAGTTGTAACCGTGTTCGGCCTGCCCTAATAAATCAGTTGCACACAGTTCGGCATCCACTGTTTCATCCGCTATCACCAGTGTTTCTGTGGGACCTGCGAACAGATCTATGCCGACGCGGCCAAACAGCTGACGTTTAGCCTCTGCTACAAACGCGTTACCTGGGCCAATCAACATATGCACGGGATCAATGGTTTCAGTACCAAGCGCCAATGCACCAACGCCCTGGATACCCCCAAGCACATAAATTTCGTGCGCCCCTGCCATATGCATAGCAGCGATAACTGCCGGGTTCGGTTGGCCTTGAAAGGGTGCGGTAGTAGCGGCAATGCGTGGTACACCAGCCACCGCCGCTGTCAGCACCGACATATGCGCGGATGCCACCATTGGGAACTTACCCGCTGGTACATAGCAACCTACCGACTGTACCGGTATGTTCTTATGACCCAGTATGACGCCCGGCAATGTCTCGACCTCAATATCAGTCATTGAGGTTCGTTGTGCCTCTGCAAACCCTCTTACCTGCGCTTGGGCAAACTTGATATCAGCAATATCGTTAGGTGCGACCTGAGCGATCAAGGCCTGGATTTCATCCTCAGTCAAACGATAGGTATCGCGCGAGTCTTTATCGAATTTTTCCGCCAACTCTCGCACGGCCGTATCACCACGCGCTTCGATATCCGCTAAATGGGTTTCAACCACTTGTCTGACGGCCGCATCATCATCTGCGCGTTCCCCTACAGACTTACCCCGCTTCAAATATTCAATTGCCATACGTTTATCTCGAAACTGTTTTTATGGAAGGTCTCATCAAGCACCGACTTGTGGTGGTTCACGTTCACCACGGTCATACGCTTCCCAGCCTTCACCATCGAATACATCTCTACCCAGCTGTGCCATCACATACGGGAAATCCACCATTACCCAGTTATCTTCGATTTTTCCATCAACCACTTTCCAAAAATCCATATAACGAATTTCTATCGTTTTACCGCTGGCGGGTATACCCATGAAGTCACCACTATGCACGGCATGCTGTTTACCGAAGGCGGCCGCCCACTCCCCCATATATAAGCGCGCTTCATCGATGCATACCTTGTCGGAAAACGCAGCCTGAAACGGCTGTTGCCAATTTTTCTGAAACTCTTGCAAGCCATTTTTAGTACCACAACCCGCGTTACCCATCCAACGGAAAGTCTCTTTGAAAAATTCGCCTATATCGTCGATGCGGTGATCATTGAGTCCGTCAACCATGCCTTCAATCACCCGACGGGTGTCGTCGGTGCGATCCATATCGGTATCTCGCGTCAATACCGCCTGTTCTGGTCTGCTGCCTTTCATAGCGCTATCCTTTAACGGCACCGGCGGTTAAGCCGGAGACAATCTGACGTTGAAAAAACAGCACCATGACAAACAAGGGCGCAGTCGCTGACACCACTGCCGCCACCGCAAACATCACATTACCTTTGGTTTGTGTCGTGCCGAGAAAGCTTGCAATCTTTGGCACCATGGTTTGATTCTCTTTCGAGAGGATCATTGCCGTCACGGCGAAATCGTTGTAGGCCAGTAAAAATGAGAACAGCCCGGTAGTAATCACGCCTGGCCACATCACTGGCACGATTACATGCCGAAAAGCCTGAAAACGCGTGCAACCATCAACCATGGCGCTTTCATCCAAATCTTTGGGGATATTCTTAAAGAACGAATGCAACATCCACAGCGTGAACGGTTGATTGATCGCCACCAAAACCACGATAGCGGTAGGTAAATAGCCCCATATATTCCAATTGAAAAACACGGGCAAATAACCTGATACTAATGTGATGGGAGGCATTGCTCGGAAAATCAGAGCAATTATCAAAAACCAGAATGCGTATCGATAGGTAGAGCGAGACAAGGCGTAACCGCCCAAGGTACCGAAGGTTAGCGAAATAGTTACGACCAACAGGCAGACGATCACGGTATTCATGGCAGCCAGCCCGAAGGCTTCCTTGACCCATGCGCCATGGTAGCCATCACCTGTGAACACCGCACCGGTCTCTTTAATTGTGAGCGGACCGGTCAAGGCGTTGGCCCAGTTGGCCTTGGAGAAAAAATCGCCCTCTACCTTGAATGAACCCCATAACGTCCATAAGAACGGGAATGCGGCCATTATCATCCAGATAAGCAGCACAGCAATTAACAACAGATTCAGTGCGTGGGATTTTCCGAGGGATTTTCTTTGTGTAGTTGCAGTCATCTGGTCCGTCTACTTATGACTGTATTCGCGCCAGGTGCGTACCAGTACCGGAAACAACAAGATACAGATACCCAGAATGGTCAACACGGATGTGGCAGCAGCGGAACTCAACTGTCGAGTTTCACCACCCAGGTCGTTATAGATGGCCCACGACAACGATGTAGCATGTGCTTCGGCGGAGAAGCTGACAATGGGTTCGAAAACACGAAAGTTATCCATCAACTGCATCAATGCGATGAAGGTGGTCAGTGGCAGCAGATGTGGAATGATCACATAGCGGATCCGCTCCCAACGATTCGCGCCATCAATCATGGCTGACTCCAAGGTGTCCTGGTTGACGGACTGAAGGCCAGCGTAATAGACAATGAAAGCAAACGGCGCTGAGTGCCACACACCGTAGACCATTAACATGACCCAGGTGAGCGGCGTGGAAGCCTTGACTGACAGATTGGGATCACCCGAGAGGTACTGCAGTGCGGAACCTACTATGCCACGGGCATCGACCATCCAGAACAGGATCAAGGCGCCGACCAGTGGTGTGACCAGCATGGGCAGCAGGGAGAAAAATATCAGCGGGCCTCGCACCCACTTGACTGCGCTATTGACCGCCACTGCAATTATGAACCCAAATATGATGACCAACGGTGTGACGATAAATGTATATGCCAGAGTAAAGCTCATGGCCTTGTAAAAAGGCAGGTTCATCAACTGCTTGAAAAAATCACCCGTGCCTTGGCTACTACCCCATACAGCACGCACCTCATCAACCGCCAGATGTCTTCGATCCAGATAAGTGGTGAACCCCGCAAAGCGACCGAGGGGATTTTCGCGCTTTAGTGCCTGAGTAGCTTCCTGATCAACGGAAGTTGTCGTTTCGCAACCAAAGGGGCCACAGTTTTCAACTTCCTTGATAACTTGCTCGGTATCGACATGCACCGATTGAATCACAATGGATACGATAGGAAAAAAAATAAACAACAGCATCGCCAAGGACGACGGAAGCACAAACCAAAAAAACGTTTTGTGTTTCATGGGCTAGTTGTGTGAATGACTCAAGTGAGTTTTTTGATAAAGATGGGCGGCAAGACACCGCCCATCCCGAAAATGGCTTAGTTCAAAAAGCCTTTTTCTTTAGCCGCTGTTGTGTAGGCGGCTTCTGTATCAGCCAATGCTTGCTCGGCGCTTTCCTTGCCCTGGAGATAGTCTGACAAATTATCACCAAGGGCTGTGTGCAACAGGCCTTGGAATGGCAGCATCGGGTACGGCTTAGAGCCTGCTTCTATGGATGCAAACACGCCGCCGTTAGCGGCTGCCGGTTTGTAACCATCGATCATCCATACAGCCTCACCCATGGTGTCATCGTTCAGGATATCGGGGCTTGTCCCATTTTTCATAGCGACGAATGTCGCCTTGGCATCTTCGTCAGAGACATTTTTCGCAACCGTCCAGCCGTCCCACCACAATGTGGTGGCGGGTGTGGAACCACCGGCAACCGTCAGAGGACCAGCGACATCGATATTGCTATACACCGCCTCTTCTGCACCTTCGTCGTCCATCAGTGAGCCCATACGCGAGCCCCACATATTCATCAGTGCCGTGTTACCGGCTTCCATTTCCGCGCCCGCGGCGTTGGAATCGTGCGTCAGGTAATCGGGGTTCATGTATTCGGTCAAGGCTTTCAACATCTCAAGCGTTGCAACACCTTGAGCGTTGTTGACCGCAACTTCCGCCGTACCCGGCTTGAAAAATTCACCACCGTGACCGATGTACATATTGACGAATTCTTGCGCCAGGTTCCAACCCGATTTAAAAGACCCACCTACCGGATTTTCCATGATGCCTTTTTCGCGGATCATCTTTGCCGCCGCCAGAAGCTCTTCATAAGTTTTTGGTGCTTCGACACCGATCTCAGCTAGAACGTCTTTTCGATATACCAGGTGCTGAGCATTGGCCATAAACGCCACAGCCATCACTTTGCCGTCAACAGTAATCAAATTTCTTTTAGGGATATCATCGCCGTGTTCAGCGATGAGATCATCCAGTGGGCGAATGACATCATCGTTCATCAGTGCGATGATTGAAGAGTTGGCAACGATTGCTGAGGTGTATTCAGCCGGATTACCTTGCATACCCGCGAGGTTTATCTTCTGATGATCAGCAGTGAGGTTGGAAGTAACAGCCACCGAATCACCGGCACATTCAGCTGCGCCTTTGGCAACCGTGTGAATCGCCGGGAATTCGTTACCAACAATACTGACCTTTCCGGTAACGACGCCGCAATTTGCATACACTACATTTGCCGACAACGCCAATGTAACAGCGAGGGTTAGTTTTCTTAAAAGCATAGTTAATCTCCCATCATTAAGTTAAGTAGTGCGACGTTATGATTCGCACCGAATAAAACTGAAGGCACTGCTAAAAGCACTAAACACGCGCACCAGTTTCAACATTAAACCAATGGCAAAACCGGGGTTCTATATTGATCGATACCGTGTCACCGATATCGGCTCGAAAGTTCTTGTCGGCCTTGACCGACACCAAAACACCGTCAATTCTTACAGATATCATCGTGGCATCACCGAGGAGCTCCAGTGTGTATACCGGCGCATTGATTTGCCCAGACTGCTTACTGCCCAAGCTGGCGTCCTCTGCACGAAACCCCAAGGTGACTGGGCCATCCGAGGCATTTACACCAGGTATGGAAGTATTTGCAGCAGTAAAAACACCGCTATCGACATGCCCGTTGATCAGATTCATCGCCGGTGAGCCAATAAAACTTGCGACAAACGCATTACCGGGGTTGTCATAAATCTCTGTTGGTGTGCCGACCTGCTGTACCACGCCTTCCTTCATAACAACCACTCGATCAGCGAGTGTCATTGCCTCTATCTGGTCGTGTGTGACATAGATGGTCGTGACAGCCAATTCATGACACAGGTTCTTGATTTGTGCCCGAGTCGAGACGCGCAACTTGGCGTCAAGATTTGACAAGGGCTCATCCATTAAAAACGCATTGGGCTCACGCACCACTGCACGCGCGAGTGCGACACGTTGGCGCTGACCACCGGAAAGCGCGGCCGGCTTACGGTGCAAGAAGTCGTCTAGTTCAACCATGCCAGAGGCACGTTTGACCTTTGCATCGTGGGTAGCGGGGTCGATTTTGCGTACTTTTAGCGGGAAGCGAATATTCTCGTACACATTCATGTTCGGATACAGTGCGTAAGACTGAAAGACCATCGCGACATCACGGTCTTTTGGTTCCAGCTGGTTTATCAACTTTCCGTCTACGCGTATCTCGCCAGAGGTGACATCTTCCAGGCCTGCAATCATCCGCATGGTGGTTGTCTTGCCGCAGCCCGACGGCCCGAGCAGAACCAGAAACTCACGATCGGCAATCGTCAGGTTTACATTATCGACGCCTACAAAGTCCCCCCATTGCTTACTCAGATTCCGTAGCTCGATTTCAGCCATTGTAAGTCCGCATTCTTACCACCAAATCCGATTTTTGCATTCGCATTCAAAATAATACAAGGCATATACAGGGAATATCAATCTATATTTTGCCTTTTTTGCATACCCATGCAAAAATGACCATGAAACGTGTACCCGCCCCAACGCCCAAAGAGTTTTAGCCATGAGCCGTTTTCAGTCTGCCAAGAATCTGGTACGTCGTTATATGCAGGCAATGGAAACCGCGTCAGCGACCACAGTTGCTCAAGTGCTCGCCCAACACACCAGTGATAACTACCTCTGGCGCGGCGTATTTCCGTTTCGCCAACAAGACGACAGTAAAAGTGCAGCGGAGGTTTTCTGGCAACCACTCATGCGGTCCTTTACCCGCCTGCAACGACGCGAAGACATCTTTATTGGCGGCGAGAACATCTACGACGGTGAAACGTGGGTCATGAGCATGGGCAACTTCATGGGCTTGTTCGACTCCGACTTCTTGGGAATCCCTGCTACACGACGCATTGCCAACCTTCGCTATACAGAATTCAGCTGTGTGCGTGACGGCAAGCTATGTCAAACAGGTTTGTTTGTGGATTTGATTGGGCTGATGGTGCAAGCGGGCGTAAATCCCCTGCCCGCGTCAACCGGTGTGTATTACAACTACCCCGGACCACGCTATCACGACGGACTGTTGTACGAAGACGCCGAAGCGCAAGAAAGTGCAGCCACGCTGACGCTGGTTAACGCGATGGTACAAGACTTGTCCGATTTGAATGACAGTGGCGCGATGGATTGCTCACCGGAACTACTCGCCAAAACTTGGCATGACGATATGTTGTGGTACGGCCCGGCAGGTATTGGCGCCAGCTACACAATTCCGCGATATCAGGAACAGCATCAACTACCGTTCAGAGGACAACTCGGCGATAAACAATTCGAAGGTCATGTATGCCGTTTTGCCGAAGGTAATTTCGCGTGCTTTTTTGGCTGGCCAAATCTGCGTAACAAGCCACTGGGTGGTTGGCTGGGTTTGCCCGGGGGTACTGAAGAAACGCAAATGCAAGTCGTGGATATCTACCGACGCGATGGTAACAAGCTGGCAGAGAACTGGGTGTTGATTGACCTACCCTGGTGGCTTAAACAGCAGGGATTGGATGTGTTGCAGCGTAATCGGGATTTGCGTGGTGTGAACGTGAGTTAGCACATACGCTTATGCGCCCGGTAAGCCGCTATCCGGTTTGACAGTGACAGTGCCCGATGCTTGATCCCACTGAAACGGGCATGTATTGCATTGAATTCGACGCTCGGCTTTGGGCGTGTCCTTGAGACGTGGGTCCACATCACCACTGCTAAGGGTCGGTTGATCATCAGCGTCGAATCGCTTCTTGAGTAGATCAAGCAGCAGATCATCCAGGCCGAGCGGTTCTGCGATTTGGTAAGTCGTTCCAGGAAAGCGGGCAGCGGCCTGGCTAGTCAGACTCGGTATGTCACGCATCCAGTGCTTACCTTTTGCCAGGAACAGCGGCAATACCACGATATGAGATGCACCATTTTTTACGCAGTTTTCAAATGCGCGTGCGATGTCAGGCATCGACAGCTCCATGTGCGCGGGCTCAACAATCCGGCACTCGTCGGCGAAGCGCTCGGCAAATCGACGGGCGACCTCCAGCAAGCTGTCGTTGGACTGAGCGCGCCGGCTACCGTGGTCACAAATGATGATCCCGGTCGCGACACCATCAGGGTCAGAGAGGTTGCTCATATTTAGGCTTAGCGTAGGTTGGTAATTGAATGTGCGCTGCTCAGCTCTCAGCGGCAAACTAATGACAGTACAAAGTATATGTCGCATTCATGCACGCAAACACAAAGGGTGCAAACTAAGAAGCACAATAGCTCGCAGTGATTTTGGATAAAATGCACAGACATAAAG
>CAYUZB010000133.1:0-5829 GCA_964449565.1 uncultured Granulosicoccaceae bacterium
AATTGGGATGTGACATCCGCGCATGCCAATTGTGCTGGCGTACTGCGTGATTGAGTTAACGCAAGTTTCATCCCAGTTGAACGAGAGTTCACTCTCAGGGTCAATCTGAATTGTCGCGGGTTACACGCGGTTCAGTTTTTTTCAAACTGCTGAACAGTGAAGGTATCAGCGCTTGGGCGGTAAGAACCGCAACAATGCCGCCAGCGATTATATTTACAAGAGGGTCAATTTCAAAAGAGTAGTTTTCGCTCATCCATGCAGCATTGACCATCACATAGGCGATAAGACCAAGATACCAAGCGTGGTCCATTGCGGTTGTTGGCTGTTCATAGTCCAGCGCAATTGGAACTCTTGTTGTGACTCGCTCTTCAACACGCTCGACTGCCGCTCGGCACTCCTTGATCCCCTCCACGGGTACAAAGCTTACACTGGGTCGAAAGTGCGTCTTACATTCGACCACGTTATCTGTATTGATCAGCGAATCGGAATAGTCGAAGAAGTCGTTACTCTCAGAGAATTCGTCCTTGATAAATATGGGCGCTTTTGTGTAAACCACTCGCACGGTGCTGCGGATTTCGTCAAGATCTGAGGTGGCGACTGGAAAATCCTCATCAGATGGCATCTCAAAGGCACCGTGCAGACGTGTCGTAAATTGGATGCAGCGATATTCCAAATCATCGAAGCTGTCCGTGATTCGATAACGCTCGACTGTGACCAGTACATTGTTTTCCATATCGTCGGTCTGAATTTGAAACGGCTCGACAATATCAAGAGATAGCTCGTAGTTAGATACGGCGCTCTGGTGAAAATCTTCTCGTAGTGATTTATTGTTGCTCGACGCGATGTGGAAACGCATAGCGTTTGCACGTTCGTGATAGTAGGTTCGTGTTATGTCTATTGTGCAGGCTTCCAGCGTATCGTGTTGCAGGTCGATGACGCATAAATCTTCATACTTTAGTGCGGCTTTGATATTGGCAATTGGCACTAGTGGTGATCCATCAGCTGTCAATGGTAAGGCGAGGCCGAAACTCGGTGGTGCCAATGAATCCAGATTGCCGCCTTGTTTTTGCGTCGTCAGATCAACAAAGTGAGTCTTTCCTCCGAAGTCAAAACCCACAATCATGTGGTCGAACCAGAACGGTGACGGATTGACATCCTGAACTGATTCCTTCAGACCAGTATTGACCAGAACCAGATTGGCGTCGATATCAAATTTCTTCAATAAACTGACAAACAATGCACTTTTGTCTTTGCAATCGCCGGTACGGCGTTTGAGCGTCTCGGCAGGGTACTTTGGCGTATGGGTATATATGCCATTTGATTCGGCGCGATAACGTACCTTGTCCTGTACAAAGCGTATGACATTGATCAGTGAATCAGCGGTGGGCATTTGCCAGTCTATCTCCGCGAGTTCTTCTGGTAACTCATCCACCGACGTGCTCGCAATGATGCCTTCACGAGCATAGTAGCCATGTAGATAGCGTGAAATTTCCTGCCACGACCGTTCAGTGCTCGCGATCAGGCAGGGTGGCCAAAACCAATGTGGGACATTGTTTGAGTTTCGTTCCGGAACCAGATTCTGGTAGTGACGCTCATCAATGTCCCCGGGTGCAACTTGTGTGTTTTCATTGATATCAGCGGCGGTATCCAGATGCTGAATCGTTATCGGGCTCTTGCTATCGTTAACAGTGCGGCATTCATAAACATCAATACCTACGCCCCATACCAACCAGGCGCGTGACAGGTGAAATTTTCCGTTCAGTGGGTGCATTCCTGAGCGTTCGATATCGGTGGCTGCGATATCGATAATGTCATTGACTCGAAGGTCGTCAATAATGAGTTCGATGGTAAATACATCGCTGATCATCTGCTGTTCGAGACCGGTATCGCGTTGTAGCGCTCGTATTCGGTCAGTGTTCAGGCAGTCGATAACTTGTGTGCCACGGATGATTTTGCAGTGATGAAAGTCGACTTGGCCAGTATCTGGCGAGACGTGATAAAGAAACTGCGATGAATCGGGAATTTGCGATTCGTCGTTTACACGAAATACCCGTTGACTGAAACGTTCGATACTATTGTCGGTGATACGATCTTGATACGACAGATACAAATAATGTATCGGGTCCTCGTCCTGGCTAATCGCCTCTGGCGACGCTGATTGTCCATTGGTGATCAAGGCGCTGGCATCATTGCCTTGCTTGATCCAGGCGGGTATTGGCTCAAGGCGATATAGCGAGTCTGTAGCCGAATCCGTTGTATGCCCTACATGCATCGAAAAGTCTCCCAATTCAACCATCGCATCGGCGGCTTGTCCGATTCGTGGATATCCGTACTTCACAGAATGTCGGGATGCCGGCCCGCAATGGGGGACTTTTGGACAGGGTTCAGATATTTTGTCGGTAACTCGGCGAATTGTCCTAGGCGAGGTGCTGCCTCGGATTAAGCCTGAATAGGGGCTGATTCGCGCTAGCTGATCTCAAGCTCCTTGATTTTTCGCGTCAAGGTATTGCGCCCCCAGCCGATCAAGCGAGCCGCCTCCTGCCGACGATCTTGAGTCTTGTTCAGTGCACATTGAATAAGAATGCGCTCTATGGTTGGCGTAGCTTTGCCGAGTAGATCGGTTTCGCCATCCTGCAGCGCGCGAGTGGCCCATTGACGCAGGCCAGTCTCCCAATCGTTGCCATCGCTTGAGACTACGCTGTTGGTTTCTGTAGGCATGTCGTCAATAGACAATTCCTGAGCGCTTGCCATCACGGTCAGCCAGTGCGCCGTGTTTTGTAACTGTCTGACATTGCCTGGCCAATCAAGTGAAGCAATGTAGGATTCAAATGCGGTTGACATGGTTTTGGTCTCTTCGCCTAGCTCTCTGGCCGCTGCTTTTAAGAAATGGTGCATCAACTGTGGGATGTCTTCACGGCGCGCTCGTAGCGGTGGTGCTTCGATTCGAATCACGTTCAAGCGATGAAACAAGTCCTCGCGAAACTGTTTTTCGATAACGAGTGTTTCAAGATCTTGATGAGTGGCGGCGACAATACGAACATCAACCTGTATCGGCGTGTGGCCGCCGACTCTATAAAACTGCCCGTCAGCGAGGACGCGAAGTAACCGCGTTTGCAAGGTTGCGGGCATGTCGCCGATTTCATCAAGAAACAGTGTGCCACCGTCAGATTGTTCGAAACGACCAATGCGCGTGCTTTGAGCGCCGGTGAATGATCCCTTTTCATGGCCAAACAGTTCGGACTCCATCAGGTCATGAGGTATTGCAGCCATGTTCAGCGCAACGAAAGGCTTCTCGGCGCGTGGGCTGTGTTTGTGAAGAGCGCGGGCGATCAACTCCTTGCCGGTTCCGGATTCGCCATTGATAAGAACGGTGATCTTTGATCGAGACAAGCGACCGATCGCTTTGAACACTTCCTGCATTGCAGGGGCATCGCCTAAAAGTTCTGCGTGATCTTCATCTTTGAGCAATGCTTTTTTGAAGCCGGCATCAGCATTTGTTGTTTGATCATTTTGTGCGTTGCAGGCACGCTTGACTTGATCAATGACGTTATCGACATCAAACGGTTTTGGAATGTATTCAAACGCTCCGTGTTCGAATGCTGCGACCGTACTATCAAGATCGGAAAACGCGGTCATGATCAACACTGGCGTGTTTGTATACACGTCTTTCAATTGTTTTAGCAGAGAGAAGCCATCGGAGCCCGGCATACGGATATCGCTGATAATCGCGTCTGGGGGGATGGCGTTGTTGCGTACCAGTTCAAGCGCTTCATCAGCGGATTCAAATGTGGTGACTTGCATGCCAGCTTGCTTCAAGGTCTTTTCAAGCACCCAGCGGATGGATTGGTCGTCGTCGATGACCCAAATGTCTTCGTCGCTCATGCGATCTCCAGCGGAATCAAAATTGTGAAAGTGGTATCCCCCGGTTCGCTTTGGCATTCGATCAAGCCGCCAATCTGATTCATCATCGATTGGGCGATTGACAAGCCAAGTCCGGTTCCTTGTGCTGAGCCTGTCACCATGGGATAAAAAATCTGATCGAGCAGATCGTCCGGAATACCAGGACCGTTGTCCTTGATCTGTATGGCCACGACCAGCGGGTGTCGAGTACCCGTGATGGTGTAGTTGTGTGCAACCCGTGAGCGAAAATAGATGGTTCCGGCATTACCCACGGCTTGCAAGGCATTGCCGACAATATTCAGCAGAACCTGAACCAGACGGTCCCGATCAGTCAAGCATTCAGGAATGCTGGGGTCATAGTCGAACTTGAGTTGCACGCCTGAAGGCGCGCCGGCCAGGGCGATCTTGCGTACATGTTCGAGGATCTCATGCAGATTGCTGGCATCGCGTTTGGGTCGTGTCGTTGGACCGAGCATGCGATCAATCAGGGTCTGCAGGCGATCAGCCTCGCGAATGATGATCGAGGTGTATTCGTGCAGGGACTCATCGGGCAACTCTCGTTCAAGTAGCTGAGCGGCGCCACGTAATCCACCCAGGGGGTTCTTGATTTCATGTGCCAGGCCGCGGATCAAGGATTGTGCATGCTCCTGTTGAGTTAGCAATGCTTCATCGCGCGCTATCCTCATCGGACGGTCGACGGCGTTGATTTCGAGAATCAGTCCGCGGCCGAGTTTTCGCGTGTTTACCGGAGACAGGTGGCAGTCAACCAGTATGGCCTCTTGACCATGCGGTTCGATAGAGACTTGCCGGTCAGTGTAGGGTTGCCCCGTTGCGATAGCCTCACGGATGCGAGCAAACAGGGTGTCCGAGATATTGACTGCACGGGTCAGGCGCATCTGCAGGGCTTTTCTCGAACTGAAACCGAGAAGCTGTTCAGCAGCACTATTCAGAAAGCGGATACGCAAGCCGTCATCGACACACAGAACGGCGGTTGCCAATGAGTCGATGAGTGGCCAGTCTTCTATGGTGTGGGGTTGAGCGTTCATGGATGCCAGTGCTAGTGCAAGTTATGCACCTCGCAAAATGAACGGCTTCAGTCCGTCACTCAGGCTGGAAAATCCATAAAAATCAATAGTTTGAGATTTTTCAGGAAATTTATCTCCACCTGTTTTTGCACTAATACGGTGCGATTACAGGTAGTTTGCACTAATTTAGTGCGTTATGTTGTGCTCAATTTCCCTTCGCGACAACTCGCTTCCTGATATGTACGTTTTGCGTTTCGGACGCGGCTTGCGTTCGTCCATTCTTGTCGACCAGTTTTACCAGCAGGGTATGGGTGCCACGCTCTGGAACATTGACTGCCAGCAGTGATTTCGTGCCGCTCACGGCCAGTTTCCCATCGACATAGACCTCCGCAGTCAGACCCGATTCTTCAATGGATATCGGTTCAGATTGAAAACCAACAAACAGGGGATCAGGGATGTCGATCAATGTGGCATCTGGCAGCGGCGATACGATAGAGACCGAGTCGATAGTCGATTCCTGGACACCCACATCTGGGTTCGCGGATTCGGCAGCGGCTTCGCTTAAGCCATCGTCCAATTCTTCACTGTTAGCTGTTTGGCTGGACGGGCCGGGGTCCGAGATGTTGATTGGCTGTGTTTTGACCACGACTGCATTTGGGTTGTTGCCCGGTTGGTCCGTGAATACCACATTGCCTTCGCTATCGACGCTCTTGAAGATGGTGCCAGCAGGCGGATTTGCAGGGGCTGGCGTAACGGTATCGGCGATGGCGTTGGAGGCGGGACCCGCAAAGAGCAGGGCTGTGAGCAATCCAGCCTGTGCCTTGAGAATTTTCATATCCATACCGCTGTAAAGCAGGAACCACACCATCTTCAGCTAAGACGTATCTAGAATCAGGAAATTCGC
>CAYUZB010000133.1:5929-9048 GCA_964449565.1 uncultured Granulosicoccaceae bacterium
TGAACTTGAACGTTAACAGGTTTCATATCGACGCGGAAATAACCGTTATCTTCGTGAACCAGTTCCGATTTTAGATAACGGCTGCGCCTCTGATCGAGTTTCGTGCGGGTTTCCGTCCGGTCGAATACGCGGCAATTTCATTATTGATTTTGTCACTCATGAAATTTCTGGATAGGCGCAGGGTGGACAATGAAGTTCAGATTGAAGCAAAGCATAGTCGGTCGTAATTCGCATAACCACGTGAACCAGCTAATGCGTTATGGCGCGCTTGCTATAGGCTTGACCAGTGGTGCAACGGTAGCGGCTGCAACCAATTTCATTACTGCACCAAACCTTGATCTGGCAACGAGTGAGGACACCTCCATACCGCTGAATTTGTCGGTTGAGCCTGGTGTTCTTAACGGAGGCAGATCCCCGAATTTGATAGGGACCGCTACCGGCTTTCGAACAAATACCGCCGGCGCAACGCCATTTATAACGTCTATTCCTGCCGATGCTCTGGGCATTTCGATCACTGGATTGTCTACTCAGCCCGCTAACACGGGCGAGGACGATGATCTGAATGACGACTATCAACTATTGAATGTGCAGGTTGATCTGATCAATGGGGTTTCTAGTGGGCAGGTGTCGTTTCCGCAGCATCCACTAGAGGGGAGCATTGAACAGTATAGCTGGATTGAGGTTCCTCTGGGACAAGCTGTGCTTTCTGATCTGACAAAGGTGGTAGGAAACGCTGAGTTAAATGTCGCTAACCCAACGATCGACGTGATTGGCAATGACTTGTATATCACCGAAACTCATACGCAGGAGACCGCCTATCTTCTGGAGTATTTAAGTTCTCAAGGCGGTAGTTCGAACTTTGTTAGTACCGATAGCGCTGTGCAGATACCCGGTGAGACTATGTCGAATCTGACCATTCCAAGCGTTTTGGAATCTGGCTCAGGGAACAATGGTTTTATAGGTCTGAACACTGTCAGTATCTCAGTTGGAGATAATTCCCAGCAAGAACATAAAGGGGTTGGCAGGATCATTGTTGATCTCGAAAGCAATTTGATCTCCGGGACGATCTTTGCTGAGCAAGGAGAGACCGAAGACAACACAGTTACCTATGCTTTTGAAAACTATCCATTGGTTGATCTAAGAGTGGGTGGTACGGTTGGCAGTATTCTTTCAAGCAGTGCAACAATCGTTGGTGATACGACTTCCTTGTCCTCGGTAAATGATGATCTGACAATTTATATTGATGCAGCAGGTGAACTGATTGTATTGCGTAGTACTGACTACGCGGACAAATATTCGACCTTGTTAACTGCCGAATACTATGAGCGTAGGGCTGCTAGTTCCCTGGCCGGTACGCTGTCTGTCGAAGCTGATGACGCCTTGTTTGATTCGCAGCCAATTGATCAGGTAGACGCTAATGGAGAGCCAATTGATGAGTTGTTGTTCTCTATTCCTGACGGTGCATCGGTTGGAATTATCAACCTTGCATGGCAAACCATTGGCGGATCCCCTACAAACGAGAATGTTGGGTTGGGGTATGCTGTTATCGACTTGGAGAACTTAACTTCATCTGGTTATCTGGCATTCATACGAACACAAACACCGGACTTACTCTCATGGTCCGCTGTACCGTTGGGAACTGCTTTTGTCGGAGCGACCGATGGTAGTGGGGATCCCTTATATACCGCGAACAAAACGTTTGGCACGTTCACCGATGATTTACCTGAAACGGCGAAGTTCGAAATCCTTGATAATCCGGATGGTTCGAGAACCTTGAGATTCAACGCAACTTCTGAAACAGCCGACAAGCCATGGGCTGATTATCAGGGGAATGGCTTGATAACCTGGCGGGGTGCCGGGCCGCTTGAGATCACGGGTCTGCCTTTAAGTGGGTCGTTTTCTCATGGGGTTGAAGTTTCCCCTGCTATGTGGCTTGTTGATGCCGCGGATCTTTCCAGCTTGGCGTATATACCTGAGCAAAATGTTTCTGGCTTGGATAGTTTTGAACTCTTGATACCAACGACTGGAGAAACTGAAAGTTTCACTGTTAGTGTAGAGCCAGTTGCCAATGCAGTAACGTTAAGCGCCAATGATACTCAAGGTGTCCAGGGTATCGATCAAACACTAACCGTATCAGTGGGGAGTCTGGTTGATGGGGACGGCTCCGAAACCTTGTCAGATTTTGTATTCACTAATGTTCCAACCTCGGTAACACTGAGCTCGACTGCAGGCACGGTTACCAGTAACGGTAGCGGTAGCTGGACAGTTGATGCCCTGGCGTTAGCGAGTTTGAGCGTTAACGGCTCCGCACCTCTGTCGCAAGTAGTCAGTGTTGGTGTTAATGTCGAAGATAGTTTTGATATCGATGGTGATTCGGTCATCGAAGATGGTGACAATGGCGCAGGCGCTGATGAGCTGGATGTGCTGCTGGTTACAACTACATTCACACTGACAGTTCTGGCTGACACAGATGCCGACGGCATTCCTGATGTAACCGATCTGGACGATGACAATGATGGCATTCTCGATACGGTTGAAGGAACAGGCGATACCGACGGTGATAATATTCCCGATTCTTTGGATCTTGACTCAGACAACGATGGCTTGACTGACGCATTAGAAGTTGGCGGTGTTGACACTAACGGTGACGGTATCGTTGATAATTTTAACGATTTCGATAACGATGGTTTGAACGACGGATCAACAGGTGCGGCAACCATCGATACCGATGGTGACTCGACGCTCAATTACCTTGATACTGATTCAGATAATGATGGCCTGAGCGATGCTGCTGAAGCTGGTGGTTTTGATACCGATAATGATGGTCTTATAGATAGCTTCGAAGATACTGATGGTGATGGGCTCCATGATGATGTAACGGGCGCACTAGCCACCCAGACTGATAGTGATGGAATACCTGATCATCTTGACCCTGATTCAGACAACGACGGTATTCTCGACTTGCTAGAAGGTTTCGCTGACACTGATGGCGACAACACGCCTGATTACCTTGATCTGGACTCCGATGCTGACGGCATACCTGATGCGGTTGAAGCTGGAAGCCCTTCTGGTGATCCGAGGGATACCGATGGTGACAATATCCCTGATTTTCGAGAAGT
>CAYUZB010000134.1:0-8919 GCA_964449565.1 uncultured Granulosicoccaceae bacterium
GCTTCAAAAATCTCAGTCTGTATCTTGCCCAGCCCCCAGTTCGGTTTGACATCAATATGTAAACGCTTTGCGATATCAGTCGCACTCGACTTGTCACGCAATGCATCTGCCGACATGTCCGGGTTGTGCTCGAGGATCGAATCAAACAAACTCAAACGTGTAAACGGTTTGGCAAAATCGAAATGACCGTTGCCCTCCTCATTAGCGATTTGCAGTGTACCAACAACATCCTCGGCCAGACCTCGGAATAGTTCCTCGGTCAAGTCCATCAAGTCACGGTAGTCGGCATAGGCCATATAGAATTCAAGCATCGTGAATTCAGGGTTGTGCCGCGTGCTCAAGCCTTCGTTACGAAAGTTGCGGTTGATCTCGAACACCCGATCAAATCCGCCGACAACCAGTCGTTTCAAATACAACTCAGGCGCGATACGCAAATACAGATCAATGCCCAAGGCATTGTGATGTGTAACAAACGGCTTCGCCGCCGCACCGCCTGGCACCACTTGCATCATCGGTGTTTCCACTTCAAGAAACTCACGTGCCATGAAAAAATTTCGAATGTAAGCGACCACCGCTGAACGCACGCGAAAATTGTTGCGTGTCTCTTCGCTGGTAATCAGATCGACATAACGTTGTCGATAGCGGGTTTCCTGATCGCTCAGACCATGAAATTTTTCAGGCAATGGACGCAAGGACTTGGTCAGCAACTCACAGGCACTGGCCTTGACCGACAGCTCCCCGGTCTTGGTCAGAAACAAGGTGCCAGTGATACCGATAATGTCACCGATATCAAGGCCCTTGAAGTCTTCGTAGCTCTCCTTACCCATCACGCCTTGATTGACAAAAAGCTGTATGCGCCCGGAGACATCCTGCAAGTCGGCAAAGCTTGATTTACCCATATCACGACGCGACATCATGCGCCCGGCCACCTTGATGGTGATCTCCTCGGCTGCCAAGGCGTCTTTTTCCTTGTCTGCATGATCACGATGCAGATCGTTTGCCTGATGCGATGGCCGAAAGCTATTCGGGAAGGCATTACCGGCGGCGCGCATGGCTTCAAGCTTTGCGCGTCGTTGTTGAATCAGTTGATTGTCGTCGTCACTCATGGATACAGTCTGGTCGCAGGTTTCGGCCGGGTGAATACTCGTCTGTTATAGACCAGCTTTGAGGCTCTCTTGTAAAAAAGGCGTCAGATCGCCATCCAGCACGGCCTGGGTATTACTGGTTTCAAGGCTGGTGCGCAGATCCTTGATGCGTGATTGGTCGAGCACATAGGAGCGAATCTGGCTGCCCCAGCCGATATCCGACTTGCCCTCTTCCACCACCTGTTGATCCCCCTGGCGCTTCTGCAACTCTGCCTCGTACAGCTTGGACTTGAGCTGCTTCATGGCTGTCGCCTTGTTCTTGTGTTGGGATCGATCATTCTGGCATTGCACGACAATACCGGATGGCTCATGTGTGATTCGAACCGCCGATTCTGTGCGGTTAACATGCTGACCACCTGCGCCACTTGCCCGGTAGACATCAATTCGCAATTCAGCCGGATTGATTTCAATATCGATGTCGTCATCCACCTCGGGTGCAACAAACACCGCAGCGAAAGAGGTATGTCGACGATTGCCGGAATCAAACGGACTTTTACGCACCAAACGATGCACCCCCGTCTCGGTGCGTAACCAGCCAAAGGCGTGATCGCCATCGAAACGAATGGTTGCCGACTTGATACCAGCCACATCACCGGGGGATGCCTCGATGAGTTCGGTCTTGAACCCAGCGCGCTCACCCCAGCGCAAATACATACGCAGCAGCATCTCGGCCCAGTCCTGCGCCTCGGTACCACCACTGCCAGACTGGATATCAAGAAAGGCCGCTGCTGAATCATTGTCGCCAGAGAACATACGGCGAAATTCCAGCTTGGCGACGCCGTCTTCCAAGGACGCAAGGTCGGCAGCAACTGCCGTCACCGTGTCTTCATCGTTTTCCTCACGCGCCATATCCAACAGGTCGCCAGCATCACCCAAACCTGTATCCAGCGCTTCAAAGACATCGACAATATCTTGCAATGAGGCGCGTTGCTGACCAAGTTTCTGGGCTTTTTCAGGCTCGTTCCAGACTGCTGGGTCTTCGAGCTCGCGCAGAATTTCTTCTAGCTGCTCTTTCTTGGCATCGTAGTCAAAGATACCCCCGGAGGGAGTCGGCACGCTGCCGCAAATCCTCAATGTGTGTCAGGTAAGCATTTATCTCGATCATGGCGCGAAGTCTAACCGAATCTTACGGGTTCCAGATGCAATACATTGAGTTGAAGTGTCACACGATTGCGCCAGCGGTTGACATCAAGACTGTAGACCAGCCGAACCCAGTCACCATGTTGCACAGGCAACGTGCAATTAAAGGCGATTGCGTCGAGCGAGCCATGATCGGTGACAACGGATAATTTCAGATGCCCCTTGCCGACAGGCTTTGCCGTCTTGACCAGAAACTCATTATTGAATATCGGCGCTGCAAAGCCCTGCCCCCACGGCATCAAGCTAGACAGCAGTAAGGCGGTATCAAGATCAAGCTCCTCGGTGTCTAACGATCCATCGGTCACCCAGGTTCTGGTGGGTCGCTGATCGTTCAGCACCCGTCGCACTTCCTCGTCGAACGCTTCCTCAAACGACTCGAATTGCTCCCGTGGCAAGCTCAGGCCTGCGGCCATGGCATGACCACCAAACTTGTCGATCATGCCCGGATGTCTGGCAACGATGGCCTGCAATACATCTCTTACATGGACACCGGGAATCGAACGTGCCGAGCCTTTCAAGGTGTCTTCACTATCGGCTGTAAAAACAACCACCGGGCGATGCAAGCGCTCCTTCAATCGTCCTGCGACGATGCCGATCACACCTTGATGCCAGGTCTCATCCATCAGACAGATGCCAAATCGATCATCACTACTGTCGGTATCGATACGAGCCAGCTGCGCTGATGCAGACTCGCGCATACCCGCCTCGATCTGCCGCCGCTCTTTATTGAATGTATCCAGGGCAGTTGCCAGTTCATGCGCGTCGAGCGCATCCTCACTGAGCAGACAACGGATACCCCAGGCGATGTCATCAAGACGACCTGCCGCGTTGAGACGCGGGGCGATTCCGAAACCGATATCCGTGGTACTCAGAGATTCGTGATCACGCCCGGCCACCTTGATCAACGCCAGCACACCAGGTCGACTACGTCCCGCACGTATTCGCCTGAGGCCTTGTTCGACCAAGGTGCGATTGACCCGATCCAGTGGCACCAGATCGGCAACCGTGCCAATGGCGACGAGATCCAGCAAATCAGCCAGCGGTGCGGCGCCCGCCACATCATCTTCTTCTGCCAAGGCACGACGCAATGCCAGCAGAACATAAAACAGCACACCAACACCTGCCAGATTTCGGCTCGGAAACGTAGCGTTGGGCAGCGTGGGATTGACGATCGCAACGGCCTGCGGCAATTGCGCTGGCGGCAGATGATGATCGGTAACGACAACATCGATTCCCAATTCATTGGCACGTTCGACACCATCAACGGATGCAACACCGTTATCCACGGTCAAGATCAAGGATGGATCACCGCGCTTGGCAACATCAACGATGGCAGGCGACAGCCCATAGCCATATTCAAAACGGTTAGGTACCAGATAGTCGACCTGTTCAAAACCCATCATCGCGAGTCCCAAAACGGCGACTGCGGTGCTGGTAGCCCCATCACAGTCATAATCACCGACGACCGTGATGCGCTCCTGCCTGGCACGTGCCAGTTGTAGACGCGCTACGGCTTTGTCGATTCCCGGTAATTTATCGGGTTTGGGCAAATGGGCTAGCGAGAAATCAAGCTCATTGACGTCGGTGACCCCGCGCGCCGCAAGGACACGATGTGCGACCGCGCTGGCATGTAACGGTGGGGATATATCCGGCACGTCGCGCACTTCGATTTCAGCCGGCGTCGCACTGGTCGCTGCGGCAGTGGTCATGGTGACATGAATGTCTTGCGCAGACGAGAAAGCCATCCTGCGGCTGCCTGTAGCGTTGCCCGATGTCCGTCTTCAGTGACCACAGCCAGGCGCGACAAGCGGTTTCGGTCAAACGCATCCACCAGCGCTGGTATCAATTCATTATTAATATCTCGTAAAGAGTCCGTCAGTTGCTCTGCATTTCTTGCCATCCAGGCATCCAGTAGAGAGGTGTCCAGAATGACTACCCGAGCGACTGGCTGTTCCGCATTGAGCTCAGCGTTTAATTCAGGTAAATCAGCAAGTGATCGACTGGGTACACCGAAGCCTCGACAAAGGGCCTTGGCATCGTCATCGTTCGTGTAGACCAATGCCGATACAGCGCTGGCATCCGCTAACGCACCCCCTCCCCAAATCCAGAGACTGTTTATCGGCAATTTTCCAGCGGCCATACGCGTCTGGTTCACCGGGTGACTGTGCAACAACATTTGCCATTCGGTTTGCCAGCGCTGCCAACGGTGGTCGCCCCTTGACGTCGAGAGATACGGGGAGATTGATCTCTCAGCAAGATAATGCGGCGGAAAGGTGGCCAGGTCGTCAGCGGCGACACCTCTGAGAATCCAGCGGGACGCATGATGGAATTCAAACTCCAATCCGTCTTCACGGACAAATTCGTTAAGCGATGTGATCAAGGCCTGGGCATCGCCCGGCTCGATCGACATTACTCGCCCTGGTACCAGACTGGCGGTGTCACGATCAGGCTTGAAGTGGACCGGATCAGCGCAGACGACAGGCATTGACGAGCTTGCCATGTGGTCACTGAGACATAACGCCCGAGCCATCGGAATAACGGTATCGCCTGCGTTCAGCCCCAGCGCATGTTGAAGCGACACTTCCCAGGGACGAGACGGGTCATCGGCCCAGCTCATACGAGCTTCAGCCAGCATAGGACCCTTGACTGGCTCGTCCGAAAGTGCAGCCGATGCGGACTCCAGACCCGGTAACAGTAGCGTTACTTCGGTGCTTGTGCGGTGCATAATGTTGACGTATTCCGACAAGCCGCTATAGAGATAAAAGGCCTGAACAGGGCCACGGAACTCCTCCTAGGCCCTACAATCACATAGCCATTATGCCGCAACAGAGATTCGACAGTCTGTATCATACGTGGGCTCTTGCCACGCCGCTACCGGACCACAAACGACAATGAATAATAAAAAACTGATTTTCGTTGTGATTGCCGCGCTCATCGCGGCATTTTTCATTTTCGACTTGGGACGGTTTTTCGATCTTCAATACCTGAAAAGCGAACAGGCGGCGCTCAATTCACTTTACGAAAACAAGCCGCTGCTGGTCATCCTCAGCTTCTTCTTTATTTACATCGCCGTAACGGCGCTGTCACTACCCGGTGCCGCGATACTGACGCTGGCAGCGGGTGCCCAGTTCGGACTTTGGCTGGGTGTGATTATTGTGTCTTTCGCGTCAACGATCGGGGCGACCCTGGCATTTCTGGTGTCACGGTTTCTGCTCCGCGACACAATCGAAGCAAAATTTGGCGACAAGCTAAAGACGTTCAATGACAACATTGAGAAGGACGGCGCCTTCTATTTGTTCACGGTGCGATTGGTTCCGGTTTTCCCCTTCTTTCTCGTCAATCTGGTCATGGGACTGACCCGACTGAAAACCGCTGTGTTCTACCTTGTCAGTCAGATCGGCATGCTGGCCGGCACCATTGTCTTCGTCAATGCGGGTACTCAATTAGCCAAGATCGACAGTCTTGGCGGCATCCTGTCACCGGGGTTGATTTTCTCCTTCGCCCTGTTGGGTATCTTCCCACTCGTTGCGAAGAAAATTGTCGAAGTGATCAAGGCCAACAAGATCTATGCGGGACATGAAAAGCCCAAATCTTTTGACAGAGATATGGTGGTTATCGGTGCAGGATCGGGTGGCCTCGTCTCTTCGTATATCGCGGCGGCTGTCAAAGCGAAGGTCTCTCTGATCGAACGTCACAAGATGGGTGGGGACTGCCTGAACACAGGTTGTGTTCCATCAAAAGCGCTCATTCGAAGTGCGAAATTGATGAACAATATCAAGCACTCTGAAAAATACGGTGTGCAGCAGGCCAGCGCTGAAATCGACTTTGCCAAGACCATGCAGCGAGTGCATGAAGTCATCGCAAAAATAGAACCGCATGATTCGGTCGAACGATACACCGGCCTTGGCGTTGACGTCATTGAAGGTGAAGGCCGTATTACCTCGCCCTGGACGGTTGAAGTGAACGGTCGCACACTGACGACGCGAAACATCGTGATTGCAACGGGCGCATCACCCTTTGTGCCAGCCATCAAAGATATCGAAACCGTTGAATACCTGACATCAGACACGCTCTGGCAGTTGAAAACACAGCCCAAACGATTGATCGTGTTAGGCGGCGGCCCTATCGGTAGCGAGCTGACACAAGCGTTCAACCGTCTTGGTAGCGAGGTGTGGTTGGTCGAGCGCGAAGACAAAATCATGGATCGCGAAGACCCTGAAATCAGCGAAATGGTACGTGAGAAGTTTGTCGCCGAAGGCGTTCATGTCATGATTAATACCAATGCGGTTGGCGTCGAAACAGACGCTGGCGAGAAACAGCTGGTGTGTGAGCAAGGTGGCGACACAATCAAGATCGCCTTTGACGAAATCATTATCGCAGTGGGCCGAAAGCCCAATACAAGTGGCTTTGGCGCCGAGGAACTCGGTATTTCGCTGAACCCGAAAGGCACGATAGCAACCAACGAATACCTGCAAACGGATTACCCGAATATTTACGCGGTCGGTGATGTTGCAGGCCCTTATCAATTCACACATACCTCTTCACACCAAGCCTGGTATGCAGCGGTAAATTCGCTATTCGGCACCTTCAAGAAATTTCGCGCCGACTACCGGGTAATTCCATGGGCCACCTTTACCGACCCGGAAGTTGCCCGTGTCGGTTTGAATGAAATTGAAGCCAAAGAGCAGAATATTCCCTATGAGGTAACAACCTACGGCATTGACGATCTCGATCGCGCTATCGCTGATAGCAGCGACTATGGCCTGGTGAAAGTGCTGACCGTGCCGGGCAAGGACAAGATACTCGGTGTCACCATCGTCGGTGAGCATGCCGGGGATCTGATCGCCGAATATGTGCTGGCGATGAAATACAAGCTTGGACTGAACAAAATCCTCGGTACCATTCACATCTACCCGACCTTGGCAGAATCAAACAAATACGTAGCCGGTGAATGGAAGCGCGCACATCAGCCAGAGACTGTTCTTAAATGGGTCGAGAAATACCATAGCTGGCGCCGTGGCGACAAGAGTGGTAGTTCATCAAGTAGTACTGAATCCGCTTAAAGGTACATAGGCTTGAGCATTGGCGGCAGTTGCCTATGTGGCAAGGTGAAATTGACAATCAGGTCATTTGAGCGAGATGTTGTTGCCTGTCACTGCACACAATGCCGAAAGCAGACCGGGCATTTTGTCGCCGCGACCCGTGTTCATAACAGCGATTTAACGATAAGCGGCGAGGAACATCTGAAGTGGTATAAGGCATCTGCGGACGCGACTCGTGGCTTCTGTCAGCACTGCGGTTCCGTGTTGTTGTGGCGCAGTGAGGATTCGGATCGCACCTCGATTCTGGCCGGTTGCCTGGACTCACCGACCGGACTGACTGTGTCACATCATATCTATGCCGCCGACAAAGGCGACTACTACGAGATTGATGATGGCAAACCGGTGTTTGAAAAGAGCGACCAGGCTTAGTCTTTAGCGACGTCATCTTGTGCAACATCATCGTGCTTGCTTTCACGCTCGAGCAAGGCGGACTTGCGCTCAACTCCCCAGCGATAACCTGACAACTTGCCACTACTGGCTACCACCCGATGACACGGCAAGACAACCGCCAGTGGATTCGCTGCACAGGCTTGAGCGATGGCACGTGACGACTTAGGCTTGCCAATGGCCACCGCGATATCCTTGTAACTCTGTGTACTGCCGACCGGGATGCGCCGCAATACCTGCCAGACTTGTTCTTGAAAAGCGGTGCCCTGAATATCAATAGGCAAGCGTGTTGATAACTGCCAATCGTCAAGCGTCGGTTGTTCTATCAATCGGGTTGCGAGTGCAAGCCAATGATGTAGTGGTTCATCCGACGACCGATCCTTGGAGTTAGCGATCTTTACATCAGCCTTGGGAAAGCGCGTATTCAGCTCGTCACACAACGCGGCTTTCGACTCACCAAAGATGACTGAACAGAGACCACGTTGGCTGACGGCGATAAGTACCAGACCTAATGATGTCTTGGCATAGTCATATAAAATTGACATATCGGCTGCTCCCTTGGCAGCAAGTTTGACAGGCATTCCCAGCCGCTCACCTGCATCTTCATAGAAACGCGAGGCAGTCTCATAACCCGCATCGAGGATCGCCTCGGTTTTTCGTCCACTCGTTTTCAGAACCGATGACAATCGCCCCGCCCGTACCGCCTTGTCATACGCCTTGGGGCTGATACCAACATGCGCCTTGAATACGCGTTGCAAGTGATAGCGGCTGACGTCAAGCGATGTTGCTATGGCTTCAATGCGCGCCGGACCCGTTGACTGTTCAATCAGTCGGCAGGCCTTCTCGACAAGTTTCAAATGCCGCTCGGTCAAGGGTGGGCGATCTGACTGACAACGTTTGCAAGGTCGCAATCCATCGTCGACCGCCGCTTGGCGAGAGGTGTAGAAACGCACATTTTCCCGCAGGGCACCACGCGATGCACAAGACGGATAACAATAGACGCCGGTGGTTAAGACCCCGTAGAAAAACACACCATCGGCCACAGCTTCGCGATTTTGAACAGCGTTCCAGCGGGCTGAATCTGTGTCGAAGTGATTGAGTATGGCTTCGCTCATGCACCCAATGTACTGGGATTTTTCAAACAA
>CAYUZB010000135.1:0-8888 GCA_964449565.1 uncultured Granulosicoccaceae bacterium
TAGCGATCCGCCGAGCTCAGACAGTTTATCTATCCCTTGTCGCGTCAGATCAATTGCAGATTGGCGTATCCGGGGATCAGGATTGGTAAAACCACCCAGCTTGTATCCAGGATCCGTGTAGTAGCGCATAGCCATACCGTTGAGATGGATATCCAGATCATTGATACATTGCTTGAGTTCGGCCGTGGTGCAATCATCAAAATGATCGGGATAGTTAAAATCGACAGCATTCAAGCCATCTACCGTCGCCGCTCTGGATAACATATCGATTGTTGTAATCCGATTCTTACCGGGCCAATAACTTTCTGCACCGATTTTGAAAGCGTTCAGACGGGCAGCGTAGCGAGGGGGTTTTGAATCCATTTTGTAAACGCAGTCTTTATTATTGAACAGGTGAAAGAATAGCGGCTGACAGGCATGTCGGCGAACCATGCCGCCATAGTGGCGTGGAACACAAGGTTACTTTCCAACGTTACAAAGGCCCGTACCTGGTGGTCATCTTGCCGTCCAGTTTATCAGCTCAGCGGCCGGCGCCGTAGACAAGCGGCCAGAGATTGACCATTTTCCAGTGCCTCCTCGACATACCGGAAACCATGCAGCGCGGCAGTCAATAGTCCAATCATATCTGCTCAATAATCCCCGCGATCCTCCGGCGATTGTGATGCCTCCAATTCCAGATTGCTCAAGGCATCTTGCAAAAGGCCTGATGCGCCGAATCGAAAACGCGCCGAGTCTATCCAGTGTTGGCCGAAACGCTCTTCCGCAAGCCTTAAATAAACATCAGCGTCAGCCAGGGTTCTTATCCCACCTGCCGCTTTGAACCCGACTTTGCGTTTTGCATTCAAGATCGCGTCGAGCATGACTCTTGCCGACTCTTCCGTCGCATTGATCGGTACTTTCCCCGTCGATGTTTTTATGAAATCGGCACCCTGATCTATCGCAATAGTTGCAGCGGTTCGAATCATCTCGTCACTACCGAGCTTCCCGGTTTCCAATATGGTTTTCAATTTTTTATTATCAGGGACTTGATTGCGTACCGTTTTCAGAGCGCTTGCTACTTGAAGAATGTTTCCGTTGACCAATTCACGGTAAGGCATGACATAGTCGATCTCATCAGCACCATCATTAAGCGCCTCGTCTATGGCTGTGCAGACCGACCTGAGAGATTCATTTCCAGTGGGAAAGTTGACGACAGTTGCAATCTTTACCGCAGATGATAGGCCGAGATTATTTTTGGCCTCGGATATGAAAGTCGGCCAAATGCAAACTGCGGCAACGTCCGCAACCGGAGTCCGGGCTTGACGACAGAGCGTTTCGATAGCGGCCGAATCGCAGTTATCGCTCAAATTGGTCAGGTCGATCAAGCTGACCATGGTACGGATACGGGAATCACTAATCCGCTTTTGTTCTCTCATTGGCTTGGCTCGTTGGCTTGATGCATCAAAGAAAACTGACAATACCTGATCATGGTACTGCCCGTGTAATGGCGTTGACGCATGTGGCAATATCTGGTGATATAGGCACGTCAACGGCTGTTCCCTTATCAATACTGCGCCGCCCACGCTGAAAAAGGAAATCTTATGCTCAAGAATCTTGACCCATTACTTAACGCTGATGTACTGCAGGCGTTACGCGCCATGGGGCATGGGGATTATCTCGTCATTTGCGATACCAATTTTCCGGCCGATTCGGTTGCTCGACACACAAGCCTGGGCAAATTGCTCCGAATCGATAACGTATCGGCCGCTCGTGCCACTGAGGCAGTTTTGTCTGTGATGCCACTCGATACTTTTATCGATGATGCCGCCCAACGTATGGAAATAGTAGGATCGCCTGATGAAATACCGCCGGTACAGGCTGAGGTACAAGGGGCTATCGACTCGGCTGAGGGCAAACCGTGGCCAATGGTATCCGTTGAGCGCTTTGCGTTTTATGACCGCGCCAAACAAGCCTATGCGGTGATCGCAACCGGTGAACGGCGTTTTTACGGTTGCTTCATATTGACCAAGGGAGTGATACCTCCCAATGCCTGATACCGCACAACAGCGTCATGGATCCGTTGCGATACTCGGCGTCTTCGTAGCCGATGCGGCCTATCGCGCCGCACGGCAACCGACTATGGGTGAAACCATATTAGGGGCCAGCTTTGCGTTAGGCCCGGGCGGCAAGGGCTCGAATCAAGCCGTTGCGGCTGCACGGTGCAATGCCGAGGTGTCGTTTATTTCGCGGCTGGGTCAAGACCCCTTTGCCCAAATGGCATTGGACATGTACACGGCCGAGGGAATTGACGCACGCATAGAACAGACTTCTGATAGCTATACCGGCTCGGCTTACATCTTTATTGATGACAAAACCGGAGACAACGCCATCATCGTCTGTCCTGGCGCGGCAGGTACGATATCACCTGAGTATATTGATGGTATGGCGCATGTTATCGAGCGTGCTGATGTTTTTGTCACGCAGCTTGAACAACCGCTTGATGCAGCCGAGCATGCGCTTGCTCTTGCGCGCAAAGCGGGCGTCATCACCATATTGAATACCGCACCTGCCGAATCCATCGATGACGGTGTCTTCAAACTATGCGATTACGTCACACCCAATGAAACTGAGGTAGAAGCGTATACAGGGGTAAAGGTGGTATCGATTGATGATGCAAAAAAAGCCGGTGACGTTTTGCTCGGAAAAGGGGTCGGGACCGCCCTGATAACGCTCGGGGAGCAAGGTGCCTTGCTGCACAACGCTGAGCAATCAGTCCATATACCGGCCGTCATCGCCGGCGACGTGGTTGAGACGACCGGTGCTGGTGATGCATTTAATGGTGGTTTTGCGGCAGCACTCGCACAAAAACAAAGCCCCGTTGACGCCGCTCACTTTGCCTCTGCAGTCGCCGGCCTGTCAGTGACTCGAGCCGGGACCGCACCGTCCATGCCAACACGTGCCCAGGTGGAAACATTGATGGCGAAGTTAAAATAGCGCTTTTGTATCCGCTTTTGTATCGTAAGAAAGGCGGAAATGGACCGTATTCAGTGATTTAAGTTTCCAAAACAGTATGGCGGCTTCCCGCTACCTTGATGTTTTACGCCAATGGATTAAAATCCCAAAACCGCTCGCCTGCTGCGCAAATCTGCGTGGGTAGGTACTATGGAAATCAGTCGCAGTTGAGCAACCTGCCGACTGGAACACGGAATAATTAGGATTATGGCCGAAGAGAAGAATCTTCTGAATCGATCAGAAAAACTCACCGATACGGGAGTTGGCCTGTTGCGGATCGCAGCCGGGATATTCTTTTTGATACCGGGCATTTTCAAATTGCTCATGCCAGACGATTTTCTGGGAATGATGACCAATTTCCCAGCTTTCCTGCAACCTCATCTTCCCTGGTTGTTCGATATTGTCATTGCTGCTGAAGTAATCGGCGGTATCATGCTTATTATTGGGTGGAATATTAGACTCGCCTTACCCGCGTTAGTCATCATCACTCTAGTCGCCGAATCATTGGTCGTCATCAATGATACGAACTCAAGTATTCGCCTACTCAGTCTCTCAGCGCATTTCATGGGCGCAGGTCTCTACTCTGCGATGTTCTATCTGGGCAGTGGACGCTGGGCTATCGGACGTGGGTCCAGTATTGTTCACTGGATCGCACGCAAGAACTTTGGCGGTCTGTCCTCATTTGCACATAGTGTTGTCAGCGGCGCCGGAAAGAATCTCGGTGTAATCCTGATCAGAGCATCGGTTTCGCTGCCTTTTCTTGCGTATTTCTTTATGGGCATCACTGGTCAGGAGCATGGCGTAGTAGTACCAAGCAATGCATGGCTAAGTACACCCGTTCTCGTCTTGTCACTGATCGGTGGACTTTCACTGCTAACGGGGTTTCAAATCAAACACGTTGGCTGGATGCTGGTTGCTCTGACCGTTTTACATATGGTTGCCGTTGGCTTTCCGGATATGCCGAATTCAACTATCGGCATAATCAATATATTGTTCCATCTGCTGATTATCAGCGCAGTGGTTGCACTACGGCTGATCCACTTTGGATCCGATCTCGAGGTCGAGCATATTCTGTCACTCGACAAAAAGAACGTTGTCGTGATCGGTGGTGGATTTGCCGGCACGCAAATGGTCAAAAAGCTTGAACGGCAGCTAACGGATGATTGGCAAGTTGTTCTGGTCAGCGAAGAAAACTACACGACATTCAACCCGATGCTTGCTGAGGTCGTGGGCGCCAGTGTTCTGCCCAGTCATGTCATTGCGCCTATCCGTCGAATGGTTCGCAAGACACGATTTATTTCCGGGCGTGTCACCAATGTGGATTTAGACGCCAAAACCGTTCATTTTGAAGGCGAAGACAAACATGGGTCTATTAACTATGAGCATCTTGTCTTCTCATTTGGATCGCGTGCCAACCTGGATATCATCCCTGGGATGCAACAGCATGCTCTGCCGTTCAAGTTACTGGGCGATGCGCTGAAACTTCGTAACCGCGTTATCGAACAGATGGAAAAAGCCGAACTGGAAGAAGATCCAGAAAAGCGAAAGTGGATGGGGCATTTCGTCGTTATCGGCGCTGGCTTTAGTGGTGTTGAGGTTGGCGGTGCCATTCAGGACTTCATTCTGGCATCCCACAAGCACTACCCACGCCTCAACGATGACGATCTGAAAGTCACGATCATTCATCGTGAAGCACTTCCATTACAGGAAATGGAACCAGCTCTCGGGCAACACGTACTCGAACAGATGTCCAAGCGTGGTGTCAATCTGGCACTTGGCACTGGAGTCACTGGCGTAGACGAGCAGGGTGTTATCACTGACTCACAAGGTCGAATCGATGGCGCAACCACGATCTGTACGATCGGCACCAAACCCAACCCATTGGTACAACAGTTGGACGTACCGAACGAGCGTGGCCGACTGCTTGTCGATCCTGATATGTCAGTACAAGGTCATTCCAATGTCTGGGCGATAGGTGATTGTGCGTTGATCCCGAATGAACACGACGGGAAACTTTCGCCGCCTACGGCTCAATTTGCTATCCGTGAAGGACAGCAGCTGGCCGACAATATCACGCGGGCAGTACGTGGAGAAAAGACACAACCATTCAATTATGAATCAAAAGGATCCATGGCCACAATCGGCCACCTCAATGGTGTTGCCGAAATGTTTGGGTCGGTGAGCGTCGGTGGATTTCCAGCCTGGCTCTTGTGGCGTGGATTTTACTTGTCGCTTATGCCGACGATTGCCAAGAAAACAAGGATCTTCTTTGAATGGACCTGGAGCATGCTGTTTTCACCCGACATCATCAATTTACGCTTTACAACCACTGATCAGTCGGATATATCGCGTGCGGAGCGATTCAAAACAGATTGATCTTGATGGTTGTTGTTAAACAAGTGTGATGACAGGTATTTTCATACGGCAAACAGATGGTTACGTCTAACTGGAGCTAGGAGCACCAACGATAATCATCTGATTTTGCCAAGACTTCGGACGCTTCTGAAGTCTGTTGATTTTGCCAAGACTACAGACGCATCTGTAGTCCGTGGTGAAGTTAACGCCTGATACCGAAAAGCTCGCCAGCAACGATACCCTGACTTGTCGGTGCATCCTGCTGACCGATAGCGGCGTGCAGATCTTTGTTTTCTGACAGTTTTTCCGCAACGGCTATCAGGTGTTTAATACTGGACACATTGGTGGTCGCCTCGGCGACAGGATCGAGGCCGGAGAGATCCGGAAACGTGTCGAAATATATAGCGCTGTCGTAACCACTGCGAATCAATTCGACAAGCAGCTCAACCGTTTGCTGCGGGTGCACGCTGCCGACCATCAAACCATCGTCTCTTTTTGCATAACCGTCGTTGAGATGTACACCCAACAGTCGAGAGTAACGACTGATCATCGCGGCTGAATGTGCTGGCATTTCATCCGCATAAAGTACGTGAGCGAAGTCGAGGGTCATACCCGTATTTTTTCGGTTTAGCTCTTTAAGTGCTAATAGATTGGCTCCCACATCTGGCATCAGCGCAAATGATCGAGGTTCGTTGGGCTTGTATTCCAGTGATATATCGACATTCGGATTGTGATCACAAACAACGGCAAGAGCTTCTAGCGTGTTGTCCCAGGCGCGAGTGTAATCAAGCTGGAAGGAGTAATCGAAACCATCCTGACCTACCCAGAGTGTCATCAATGAGCCACCCATCTCGCTCAACACATCAATGCCGCGCAATGTGATATCGATGGCATCACGTCGAACAGTTTTTTGTGGGTTGGTGAAGGCGCCTAACTTGAAGCCCGGGTTAGTGTAATAGCGCATGGCAAGCCCGTTCAGCGACATGCCAAGAGCGTCTAGCTTATGCGATAACTCAGCAGGTGTGTCGTCCTCGAAGTGATCCGGGTAATTGAGATCCGCAGTATTGAGCCCATCGACCGTTGAAGCTCTTTGCAATAGATCAGCAGTTGTGACTTGATTCTTTCCAGGCCAATACTCAGCAGCACCAATTTTGAACGCATTTAATCGACCGGCATAGCGTTGGTTCGTGTTGAAGGTCATCAGGGATTTTTCCTGTCAAGAAGTTAGTGGCGTGGCATGTTGGCAAGCGAAACCGAACTTCGCTGCATACGTATATATTATATTGATAAAAAACACAAATTAATGATATTCTGTAAATTCGTGATGTATCTACCCTTGGAGCTAGAGAATGACAACTAAACGATTTTTCACGCTGGCCACCACGCTAGCTGCCTTGAGTTTCAGCGGCATGGCTGCAGCTCAATCACTCAGTCCATTAAATTCAGACACCGAAGCTGACCGCATGGATTGGAGTGAACTCAATACCAAATTTGGTGCTTTGCCTGCCGTTCCAGAAGGGACATCTGTGGGTGGGGTTTCCAAAACCCTGACTAATGAATACTGGCGTTCCCTGGGCGAGGGCTACCAGAACACGGCGGATGCCAATGGCGTAAAGTTCGTTTATCAAGCCGCTGCCAACGAGGGAGACCAGCTTGGACAGCTGGGAATCGCTGAAAACCTGATTACTCAGGGTTTTAACGCTCTGCTGTTTTCCCCCCAGACGGATGTCAATCTACAACCCGCTTTGGAGCAAGCCACCGAGAAAGGTATCCCTGTACTCAATGTGAATGATGCTGTTATCCCTGGTGCAACCCATTACGTGGGCAACGTTCAGAAAGACAATGGCGTACGTGCCGCCAATTGGTTTATTGAAAACAATCCTGATGGCGGCAAAGTCGCGGTCATCGAAGGCCAGCCGGGCGTATTTGCAGCTGGTCAGCGCACTGCCGGTTTTACCGAGACTATCAATGCCGACAGTAACGGTCTTGCGGTTGTCGCTAGCGTCCCGGCGAATTGGAGTCGTGAGCTGGCATTCAATGCGGCCGCTACCATCATGAAGCAACACCCAGATCTGGTTGGTTTTTATGCGAATAATGATGGAATGGCATTAGGTGTTGTAGAAGCTGTTAAAGCGGCCAAATTACAAGATCAGATTGCGGTAATCGGCACTGACGGTATTTCCGATGCGTATGCCTCCATCAAGGCTGGTGACCTGACAGGGACTATCGATTCATTCCCGGTACTGACGGGTGAAGTGGCGATGGAAGTTGTACTTCGCTTGTTGGCCGGACAGGACTTGCCTCGCGTGGTTTCAACTCCGCAAGCGTTGGTGACGTCTGAAAATATTGATCAATATTCAACGTCAGATATGGCAGCACTTCGTGAATTCTTGTTGAAGTAATTCTGTCAGAGCGCATCCACGACTACGACTACACGCTTTTTATCATTTTATCGAAAGCGGTAGTCGTGGTTTTGGTCTCGACGAAACCATGACAACAAGCACGCACAGTAGCGACAAGGCCCAACCGGATGATATGCCTGTCGATCGCTTGCGCCTGGATGGGATTTCTAAGAGTTTTTCAGGCCATATCGCGCTGGATAACGTGGATCTACATGTCAGGGTAGGCGAGGTTCATGGCCTGGTGGGTGAAAATGGTGCGGGCAAATCAACGTTACTGAATATCCTTTCTGGCGTGCTGGTAGCCGACAGTGGCACGATCACCATCAATGGCAATCGAGTAAGTATTAAGTCACCGTTGCACGCACGAGCCACAGGCATCGCCATGATTCATCAGGAGTTGCAACATGTACCTGAGCTAAGTGTTGCGCAAAATATGTTTCTTGGGCGCTCAGTAACGCGCATGGGAGGTACCTTTGTCAATCGCAAACATCAGGAACGAATAGCACAGGAAGTATTGTCAACGCTGGATCCCGATATCGACCCCTCGGTACCAATCCGTACGCTTAAAGTTGCGCAGCGACAGCTGATCGAAATAGGACGGGCGTTGATGGAGGATGCAAAAGTGATTGCCATGGATGAACCAACATCCAGTCTGACGCCGGCAGAGTTTCAACGCCTGGCCGATCTGATAGAGCAACTCTCGGCGCAAGGTGTTTCGATCATCTACGTCTCGCACAAGATGAATGAAATTTTCGAGGTGTGTTCGCGTGCAACCATTTTGCGCGATGGTCGCAATATCAGCGTTGCCCAGTTGGCGCAAACGAATGCGGCAGGCATAACCGCCAGCATGGTGGGACGCGACCTGGTGGAAGCCGCGCATGTATCACACGCCAGTGATGAGCCGGTACTTGCGGTCAGACACCTTAGCCGCGGAAAATATGTAAAGGATGCCTCTCTGACGTTACACCGCGGTGAAGTGTTGGGCATTGCAGGTTTGGTCGGTGCGGGCAGAACAGAATTGCTACGACTTATCGCGGGTATCGATCGCCCCGACGCCGGTTCGGTAGAAATGCACGGCAACAAGATTGCCAGCAATGATCCGCGGGCCGCAATTCAGGCTGGTATGGGCTTGTTACCCGA
>CAYUZB010000136.1:0-8606 GCA_964449565.1 uncultured Granulosicoccaceae bacterium
GACAACGGTGCTGGAAAGTCCACTCTTATCAAGATCCTTACCGGTGTTTATCAGCCTAGTGCTGGTGAAATTTCTCTCGATGGAAATAGCATAGAGTTAAACAACCATTCAGATGCAATAAACCTCGGCATTGACGCGGTCTATCAGACTCTTGCACTTGCCGATCATCTGGATCCGGCAGCCAATATGTTTCTCGGTTCGGAGTTGACGCGATCTTTTTTAGGTATTCCTTATCTGGATAATCGAAAAATGCGCACAGAGGCTGAACGCGTATTGGACGAGAGACTGGGTGTCAAATTGCGCAGTATGAGTGTTCCTGCGGAGAGCTTGTCTGGTGGACAGAGACAAGCCGTAGCGATTGCTCGTGCTGTCTATCATTCTGATTTACGTGTCCTTGTTATGGATGAACCCACCGCCGCATTGGGCCCGCAGGAAACGGCACGAACTCTTCAGTTGATTCAGGTGCTTCGTGAAGAAGGTCTGGCTATTATTTTAATTTCTCACTCCCTTGACGATGTATTCGCTGTATCCGATCGTATTCAGGTCATGCGAAGAGGTCGAAGAGTGGGTGTTGTCCAGACATCTGAATCTTCCGCGGAAGAAGTATTAGGCTTGATCGTGGGTGCACCAGCAAAGGCGGAAGCTTTATGAGTACCCATACCGATACTGCGGCGACTCATGATCAAGGATCGGGGCGGAGTACCTGGCAGGATAAGTTAGAGCCATATTTGGCGATTATTGGCCCATTGGCAATGATCGCGATGATTTTGGCATTCATGGGCATCATGGAGCCTGCTCGATATTTTCGATTGTCTAATCTAAATATTATTCTTCTGGAAGCGGCTTTGTATATGCCGATGGCAATGGCGATGACTTTTGTCATTACGCAAAGAGGGATAGATTTATCCATTGGCTCAGTCGCCGCACTGACCGGGATCATTATGGCTTTTGCCATCAAGCAGTATGGCTTTCCCGCCTGGATGGCTGTCGGAATGGCCATTCTTATCGGTGCCATGTTTGGTTTCATCAATGGATTCATAATCACGAAGTTTCGGGTGCCCGATCTGATTGGCACCTTGGCGATGGACTTGGTCTATCGCGGATTTGCACTGGTACTGGCCAAGGGTCTTGTGTTGGCTCGTTTTCCTGACTTGATAACGGATATTGGGCGAGGGCGACTGCCGGGATTTTTGCCAATACCCGTGTTGATAGGGATAGCGACGTTCATTGTCGGTGCACTGCTGCTTAGAAAAACCTGGTTTGGCCGTTATTCGATAGCCATCGGTTCCAATCCGGAATCGGCTGAAATGACAGGAATCTCTGTCGATCGTTACAAGATATACGCATACGTGCTGATGGGAGCGATGGCAGGCTTGGCGGGTGTCATGTTGACTGGAAAGCTCAATGCTATTCAGGCTACATCAGCGCCGTACTTCAATCTGCATGTTATTGCTGCCGTCGTTGTCGGCGGTACGTCGCTTTTTGGTGGCAGGGCCTACATGCTCGGCTCGCTTGCAGGTGTGTTGCTTCTATCGATGATGATCAATGCTTTGGTGACCCTGCGAATTGAATTTTTCTGGCAATCGGTTGCGTCCGGTGTGGTCATCATATTGTCTGTTGGTTTTTATACCTGGCTACAAAAGAAAGATCGTGATGGCTCGAAAGGAATACTTGCCAGTGCTTCCTCGCCTGACAACAAAATGCTCTTCAAGCTCGCCTGTGTGATGGTGATAGCGTTGCTGATTACCGTTCTGTTTGGATTTATTTTTGCGAATGACGTCACCGGCAGTGGCTAGTGGTTTTGTTTACATGTTCGTTCGCATTTTCACATACGTACGCTGAAGTGCGTAAATAATGAAGTACTAAAAAATAAAATTGACCACAAATAGGGAATTGTTATGAAGAAACTTGATTATGGTTTAAAAATAAGAAACGGAATGTTGTTCTCCGCAGCTGCACTGATGTCGTCTGCGTTGTTCGCTCAGGATCTTCCATTAAAATCGTTGCCTGATGATGCCGAACGCGATCATTGGCTGCCGGAGCAAGTTAATGCCCCGGGGAAGCTGGAAGCGCTTCAAGCCGCAACGGGTGAAGAGGCAGTAAAATTTTCTGGAAAGCAAGACAAGCCTGTTCGAATAGCACTGATTTATCCCTCGTCCGATACATCTGACTTCTGGGCGCGAAATTACATCGCGATGACGGAAAGGCTCGAGCAGGTTGGTATTGAATTTGAAACAACCGAATTTGCGTCACGTCAGATTGAGCATTCACTTCAATCAACGTATGCAACACAGGTTGCTCAGGATGCAGATCTCTATGACTATGTGATCTTTGGCCCGTCTGAATTGGCCACTCAGGCTGACAATATAGAAAAGCTTGTCCAGACCGATGGGCTCACTACCTATGTTTGGGCATTCCATACACCGTTGAAGCAATTCAAGAAGCAACCCGCTGCCTGGTTTGATTTTTCATCAGCTTATGGTGCGCAAAAAATATGTGATTACATGCTGGAACGACTGGGAAATGATGTCACCTACGCAATGAATCGAGGTATTCCTGGTGTAACTGATAACCAAAGATCAGGTGACTTTAAAGATTGTGTTGCTGAAAAAGGTAACTGGAACGTCGTTTATGAGCACTATGGCGAGTACCAGCGTGAAGGTGGTTTTGATGGAACCAATTCAATTATCCAAGCCTACCCTGAAGCGACTGTCATACACAATGCAAATACCGCGATGGCCATGGGATCGGTTGAGGCACAGGTCGCCGCTGAAAAACACGGGGATATATTCTCAACGGGTTGGGGTGGAACGGGTCTTGAGCTCGATGCCATTCGTCGTGGTGAATTGAATGCGACGCCTATGCGTATGGGTGATGATGTGGGTGCTGCCACTGCCGAAGCTATCAAGGCTGATATGGAAGGGCGTGCGGATGAATTGCCGCTGGTTTTCCTGGGGCGTATCACCGTTGCACACGATGAGCTTAGTGCTGAGGAGCTTGATGCCTTACAAAAAGAGGCTTTCCGATTTTCAGGTCTTGATCCGCTAAAGCGTTGATTTGATATTGGCAGGGTGTGGAAAAAGGCGTTGTTTTTCCTTTTTCTGCACCTTTGAATTTCATCTATTGTCACCCTTGAGCACACTCCATAAAATAGCAGGAGTGTGCTCAGTCATTTCACGACGACTCTAATAATTCCAACATTTTGCAATAAGTAATTCCAACATCTCGCAATAAGGTAGACACATCTACCTATCATCGAGTTTGGGAATCGCCTCGCGGCAATATATCCCAGGTTCTACTGATTTGCTATCCTGCCAATCTTGCTTAATCTATCAGCTTCACGGCAAATAATTACCCTTGGGCCGCTAATGTGGTCAAAGGGTAGTTTTCGGTTGTATAAGTCAATGCGATTTTTTAATTAATCAGGAATACATGATGAAACGAGTGGCAGTAGTAACAGGTGGTGGTGGCGGAATCGGCCGAGCGGTTGCTATTGCTTTGAGTGAGAACGACTGGCAGGTGGTGGTCGCTGGCAGGACGCAGTCTACCCTTGATGAGACAGTGGGGTTAATGTCAACACCAGGTCTGGCTGTCGAATGTGATGTCAGTAAAGCGTCTGATGTTACGTCTTTGTTCAGTAAAGCTGTGAGTCAGTTCGGGTGTGTTGATATGCTTTTTAATAATGCAGGAATTGCGGCGCCGGCAGTGCCTGTTGATGAGCTGTCAGAAGAAATATGGGATCAAGTTGTAGCGATAAACCTTACTGGCGCATTTTTGTGTGCAAGGGCCGCTTTTGGTCAAATGCGTAAACAGGAATCTGGTGGTCGAATTATTAATAACGGCTCTATTTCCGCTACTACCCCGCGCCCATTTTCTGCGCCTTATACATGTACCAAGCATGCCATCACAGGTCTCACAAAATCATTGTCACTGGATGGGCGACAATTCGGTATTAGTTGCAGTCAGATTGATCTGGGCAATATTACGTCGAAAATGGGAGATAAGATGGCTGAAGGTGTGTTGCAAGCAAACGGCTCCACGCTGGCCGAACCGACAATTGCTGTAAAGCCCGTTTGTGATGCTATTTTGTATATCGTTAATTTACCCAAAGACGCCAATGTCTTGAACATGACAGTAATGGCTAACAGTATGCCCTTCGTGGGGCGCGGTTAAGTCGTACGAATATCAGCTGTTGCAAACGCTTTTCTGTGGTATCTGATCATGGTGAGCCAGATGAAGGTGCAGTAAACTATCCCTTTATTCTGGACATGCTCGACGAAAGTGGATAATCAGGCTATATCGGGGCAGAGGACAAGCCGCATGGAAATTCTGTCGAGTCAGGTCTTGGCCGGTTGGATTGATATCGTCAGGTTTCATAATACTGAACCTGCCTGGACACAGGAGTAATGATTGGAGTCAATAACTCACCTGATACTCGGCTGATCTCGCTATGATTCAACGTGTAAAGTCAAAAACGGTCACGATGGAAGATGTCGCCAAGGCTGCTGGCGTGTCTCGAATGACCGTCTCTCGTGCATTGCGGGCTGATGGTTCTGTGTCTGAGAACACGCGAGAGCGGATTCTTAAAATTGTAAACAAGATGAATTATCTGCCTGATCAAATGGCCGGTAGTTTGTCCAGTAAACGCTCAGGCTTTGTGGCCACATTGGTTCCGTCTTTGAATAACGTTCATTATGCCAAGATGGTTCAGGCTCTTACCGAGATCATTGAAACGACAGGCTTGCAAATATTGCTTGGACATACTGACTATTCGATGGCAAGAGAAGAACAACTTGTCGAAAGTATGCTTAGACGACGACCAGAAGCTATAGCGCTACCGTTCGATGGGCACTCTCGCAGAACGGTAAAATTATTGAAGCAGGCACAAATACCGATCATAGAACTATGGGAAACGCCGGCAAAGCCGATTGACTTTACCGTTGGCTTTTCCAATGAACGAGCCTCTTATTTGATGACTGAAAAGCTCATTGAGCTCGGGTATACGAATATCGCGTTTCTGTGTGAAACCAACGATGAATGGACCCGAGGTGCCGCGAGAAGAGCGGGATTCAGAAATGCGATGGAAGCCGCTGGTTTGTCATCACACCGAATGATTCGATTCGGCGCACCCCCAATGTCAATCAAAGACGGTTATTTCGTGGGAAAGAACCTGAAACAGTACTATGACGACATTGATTGTATATTTTGCGTATCCGACTCGCCTGCTTTCGGAGTGCTCAGAGCTTTGCAAGAGCAAGGAGTGGAAGTCCCAAACGACGTAGGGGTAGCGGGTTTTGGTAATTTTGAGGTATCTCGGTATGCCCAGCCGTCCATTACCACGGTCAGAGTTGATCCAGCTGAATTAGGTAGAATTACGGGCGAACTTGTCATTCGTTTACTTGACGACGAAAACCATCATCATGAGCCGAAAAAATTCGATATGGAAGTGTCACTGAGCATGCGTGACAGCACCCGATTGGTGACATAAACAGAGAAAGTCTCATGGATGGCGTCGGCGCGTACTCTGATTGTCTGCCTCTTTTAAGCAAAGTCCAGTTGTACTTTCATTGCGACAGATCTATCCGTCGCGAGCTTGAATGCTTGTTTCATATCGTCAATTTTCAGGGTATGGGTGATCAAGGGCTCTACATCAATTTTTTTACTTTGCATCCATGAGACACCAGTAAAGAACTCATCGTGAAACCTGAAAGACCCACGCAGTTGCAATTCTTTGGCCGTCAACTGTTGCACGGGTAGATTCATGTCCCCGCCCAAGCCCAACTGCACAATGACGCCTCGTGGTTTCAACGCTGGTATTGCTTGGGCAAGTGCGACAGCGACACCAGTACATTCGAAAAGCGTGTCAAAGTGCCCTTTGTCAGCATGGAATTGTTCTAGAGGTGATTCCCCTGCATTAGCAACATTGATTGTCGCATCTGCACCAAGCTTTTTTGCCATCTCCAGGGGGTAGTCACTGATATCTGTTGTAACAACTTCTTTTGCTCCGGCGCGCTGTGCTACCAGTAAACACAATAAACCGATAGGTCCGCAGCCAGTAATCAGCACTCGTTTGCCGACAAGATTTCCCGCCTGGCGGGCTGCATGTATTGTCACCGCTAAAGGTTCAGCCATGGCGGCTTCGGCTGAACTCAGACCTTGTGCATCGGCACACTGATTTTTGTGCGCTACCAATATTTCTCTAAACGCCCCTTGTATGTGTGGAAAGGGCATGGCTGATCCGTAGAAACGCATTTCCATACAATGATTGGGTTGACCGCGAAGACAGTAGTCGCATGCAGAGCATGGTCGAGAAGGCGAAACGGCAAGCAGTTGCCCTTTCGCGAAGTTCTGTACGTTTTTGCCAATTTGCAATACGCGTCCAGAAATCTCGTGCCCGAGTATCATTGGTTCTCGTAACCGGACACTACCGAAGCCGCCATGTTGCACGTAGTGCAGATCAGAACCACATATACCGCCCCGTTCGACCTGAATCTGGATTTCATCATCACCCGGATCTCTTGTCGGGCGAGACTCAAGACGGATGTCCTGGGCTGCGTGCACAACGATGGTTTTCATCTGCATGGTTTCACTATAGTTTTGCTGCGTGACCGAGTAGATACGCAGTATAAAAATCTGGATTTAATCCCATGTTACCGGTAACATTATATCAACATACCAATATTTGAGTTATCAGATTTATGGATCTTTTTAGTTTGAACGGAAAAACCGCCTTGATTACTGGTTCGTCGCAGGGCATCGGGCTTGCGCTGGCTCATGGATTGGCTGACGCCGGCGCCACCATCATACTCAATGGCCGAGATAGAAAGAAGCTGGATACAGCGGCGAAGGCGCTTGGTGAAGCGGGTGCGACCACGATAATCAGTGCCTTTGATGTAACAGACCATGATGCGGTGCGAAAGGCAGTCGATGAATTGGAGGCGCAAGGAACGCAGATCGACATACTCGTTAACAATGCGGGGATGCAACACCGCGGGCCCCTGGAAGAGTTTGAACCTGAGGCATTTGAAAAGCTCTTGCAAACCAATATCGCCAGTGTCTTTCATGTATCTCAAGCTGTTGCGAAATACATGATTAGCCGTGGAGAGGGGAAGATAGTCAATATAGCCAGTGTGCAAACCGCGTTGGCCCGACCCGGTATTGCTCCTTACACCGCAACCAAGGGTGCGGTAGGAAATCTGACCAAAGGCATGGCTACAGACTGGGCCAAATATGGATTGCAATGTAATGCACTTGCGCCGGGTTACTTTGATACACCGCTCAATGCTGCATTGGTTGCCGACAAAAAATTCTCAGAGTGGTTGAAAATCCGCACCCCAGCGGGACGTTGGGGAGAAGTCGAAGAGTTGGTTGGCGCGTGTATATTTTTATCGGCATCCGCCTCCAGCTTTGTAAATGGACACACATTGTATGTTGATGGCGGAATTACTTCATCGCTGTAAATTGACAATTCGACTGTACTGATGAACTCGGTGAAACACTTTATTGTTATGGGAGTTGCCGGTTGTGGCAAAAGCTCTGTTTCCGTAATGCTGGCAGAGCGAGTGAACGCAATCGTGATTGAAGCTGATGACTTGCATGGCACAGAAAATATTGAAAAAATGTCTCGCGGTGAGGCACTTGATGATGATGACCGATGGCCATGGTTATTACGTGTTGCCAAAGAAATGCGAGCTTCAACCACGCCAGTGATCACTAGCTGCTCAGCTTTGCGTCGTGTTTACAGACAGTATCTATTGGATAATGTTGGCTCACCAATCGGGTTCATCCACTTACATACTGATCGTGATGTAATTGCAGAAAGGATGTCAAATCGAACCGGGCATTTCATGCCGCTCAGTTTACTAGACAGTCAATTCCAACTTCTGGAACCACTACAAAGCGATGAAAGGGGTGTGACCGTCGATATTTCTCAACCATTGGATAAGGTTGTTAATGACGCAATGCTGTACGTCAGTGCGAAGGGGGCGAGTCGGTAAACGTTGGTATTATCCACAATCCAGCTCTACTTCCTTCGGTTAGCGCCAGAACCAGATGATAAAGCAGCCTACTGAGTGCCTCCGGCCATAAAACCTGAGCGGTGGCGTCCAGTTGGTTAACAAAAGCTGGATAGTTGGCAAAATACTTTTGAAAGACCAGCAGCATCAATTGCTCGGCGCTTTTTGCATGCCTGGCGTGTTTTTTTCTGATGGCGAAAGTCTTGATGGCTTCAGTTTGTGGCCAGAGTAAAAAACTATCCTCACGCCAGCTGGTGTCAGATGAAACGGCATCGAATGCTGCGCCCTGCATGACTCCATTTGCTGCGAAGCCGTAACTGTCCGCGAACATCAACAGGGAGTCCGCAATCTTGCATACGTTGGTATCACCGCCAAGCTCAGCTTCGCGATACAGTAGCCAAGCCCACTCGCATTGATGACCGATCTCACGTCTTTGGCCGTTTCGTCCTTCAAGAGTGCTCAGATCAGGTGCGATAAACTCGACGATAGTGCCGGTTTTCAAATCAAAAAAATACTCGAGGCCTTTTGCTCTTAATTGCTTTGCACGTTCAAGCCATATCGGACGTCCTGTCATTTCATAGGCCTGAAGAG
>CAYUZB010000137.1:0-8566 GCA_964449565.1 uncultured Granulosicoccaceae bacterium
TCGTGCCTCCCATTTTATCATGCAAACGGCCATCTTATAAATTACGACTGAAGCGCGGCGTTAGACGACCAAGTATCCCATGAAAAGTAGCGCTATTGCTTACACATCAGCATCTCCCATTTTTTTGGCCATGTCTATAGGCCGCCTGAAAAGAACGGCCTATGCTGGTTACCTCATATTTGGTGTAAAAGCGGTCAGGCTAGTTTTGTAACGTTCAAACAGATTCCTAAATTTTGACGTTACAAAACTAAGCTGACCCGTCCCCTTACTTTCTCGGTGGTCAAATTGAGTATTAGTAACTTTTCAAGGGCCACCGATATATATCGTTACGGCTGTTACCGGACGAATCGACCGGATCAGTCAGAAGGTATATGGAATGGAGTTTAAATGGTGGCCAGGGGTAGAATCGAACGGGGCCCACAGGGGGATTTCCCGTCATCTCTACCGCGGCTTATCGCCTTTGATTGTCACACGACGACCCTTACGCTCCTCCGGCCAGTAGTCCCAAATTGCTCGATGCATACAGCAGCGGTTATCCCAAAAGACCAGATCATGCAGACTCCATCGAAACCGAATCTGGTGATCAATGTGTTCGCAGTGTTCAAACAATAGCTTCAACACGGCTTCACTCTCGACAGGGCTGAGCTCTTCGATTTTTATGGTGAAGGTTCGGTTGACAAACAAGGCTTTTCTACCGGTTTCCGGATGCGTTCGCACCACCGGATGTACCGCAGTTGGACAGTCAATCTCGGCATCATCCTGACCACGATCACTGTAGCGTCCCTTGTATACGTGTTCCGATGCGTGTGTTGCTGTGAGACCTTCAAGCATCTTCTTCAACGGATCTGACAGCGCATCGTAGGCTGCGTACATATTGCTGAACATGGTGTCACCGCCGCACGGTGGCAGTATGTGCATCTGCAACATTGTCCCCAACGGCGGCTCTGCATCGCACGACACATCTGAATGCCAGAATTCCCCATTGGCCACTTTGGAATCCTTGGTAGCGTGTATTTCGAAAATTTCCGAAAAACCTGTCATCGTTGGTGCTGCCGGGTGTGCATGCAATGGTCCGAATCGTTTGCCGAACTCAATGTGACGTTCGGGTGGGATCTCTTTCTGATCCTTAAACATCAGCACCTGATAGTCGAGGAATGCCTGGTGTATATCAACGAACACTTCGTCAGAAATGGGCTCACTGAGATCTACTCCATGAATTTCCGCACCCAAGTTCGGTGCGAACGGAATAGCCGTGATATGAGCGTAGTCTCGCAGCGCAACAACAACCATAAGTAGTCCTCTTCTTGCCCGAAGGCTATTGACAGTTGACCTTGACCAGAACAATCAGCCTTTTCTTCCAAGCCGTGAATGATTGGTCTCCGGTTATTATTCTCTTTTTCGGGTCAGCTTTACAAGTGCCCGCTTGGGGATAGCCCTTTCGGCTGCAACCATCGCTGTTGCTAAGAACCGATCAATACGAATGGCAGTCGCATTGGTTTGATAAACTCTAGCCAACCGTGCTAATACGAGAGTTCATCGGTATCCTGTTTCATGGTGGTAGTTCCTTTGGTTAATTTGATGAAGTCCGCTAACAAAATCTTATCAACCTGAGGTCACCGCCTCAAAATGTGCGAATGAAATCGTTCACTACCCTAACGACTTTAGAGTGCCAAGTAGACAACGAATAATACTAAGCTTGAAGCGGTGTTCAAGGAAGTGCTATATGTCTACGAAAACGCCAATCCTAGTGGCGGTATTGGTTATGTAGTTACTACGTTTTCCAAAAAACCATCGTTAATCGAACTTACTTCGCACTATAAAGATCATGGATGTTGGGGGAATGAGTTAGTTGAGCTGCAATATAGAAACCTAACAATGTCTGAATTAAGTAAATCGTTTGAGAAATTTTTTGATTGTTCCTGGGTGCCTGACATTAAAGTGTTTGTAGATGACATTGTAAAAAGTATTATGGTGGATCAAAACTCAGTCTGTATGCTAATACAACAGCAAGAATATGCTGGCGATGTAGTGCTAAGTATCTTGACAAGCAGTGATTCGATTTGGAGTCTGTTGGATTTCCATTGTCAAACGGACTAATTTAGCCTAAGCAGTACCCGCAGCAGACCGAGAGGGTTCCTACGGTCCTGTAGTCAAACCCCGACAAATATCTCCAGCGCTGCTTCAACAGCTGCCGCGAAACCGTGACAGGCGACACACAGGCTCGATTGGCCAGATCGTTACCGCCAGACGCCCCTTTTTGGGCAATAGTTGGCCGTCTCAGGGCTCTAGGTCAGCCGAAAATGAAAACGTTTGCACTTTTATTTTCATCATTTAAACTGGGGTCCACCTATCCGCGATCATGCGGTCGGGAAAAAAATAACCAGCATGTATTGTTTGGAGGAGCACAATGAGAAAAATTTTAGGAACTGCAACGTTTTTCGCTGCAGTGTTTGCTGCCGGAAATGCCTCGGCATTTGAATGCAAACGAGCAGAAGCGTCTTTTGACAAGCCCGATGGCTTTCCAGAACGCGCTTTGACGATGATCGTACCTTACGGACCGGCGGGCGGTTCGGGCCAGGTGGCAGCAGCCATGGCAGAGGCCGTGACAGGGCTCACTGGTATTCCTATCAACCGCGATCACAAGCCAGGTGGTTCGGGTACTGTAGGCATGACGGCTTACATGGCAGCTCCGGCTGATGGCTACAATGTGCTTGAGCATATTGACGATGCATCCTCTGCCCACGCTTTAGATTCCTCACTGCCCAACCCGGCAGAGGATTTAATTCCGCTGGCGATCAGCCAGGTGACCTTTAGCCAGGTTTACATTCGCTCAAATGAAACGCGATTCACCGACTGGCCTTCGTTTGTTGAATGGGTGAAGGCTCAAGACGGCAAGGCAACCATTGCGAACGTATCCAAAGAAGGTTCTATGGAACGGGTAACCATGGGTTTCATCACCGATGCGGCGGGCATGACCATCCAACAGATTTCCTTTGACAAGGGTGCTCCACGTTACGGCGCCTTGTTGGGTGGTCAGGTTGATGCCTTGTTCGAACAGCCCGGTGACGTGCGCAACTTCTTGGATGCAGGACAGTTCAAGCCGATACTTACTATCTTTGACGAGCGTCCAGAAGCATTCGCGGACACGATGACACACCGCGAAGCAGGTATGGATTTCGATCCACTACTGCGTTTCCGTGGTTTTTACGTGCATGCTGATGCACCTGCCGAACGGGTAGAGTGGCTGAAATGGGCTTTCCAGCGTGGCTACTGTGAAGACAGCTATCAGGCATACAATGAAAGCAAGTTCATGACTGTTATCGACAGCTATCGCGACACCGACGGTGCGAAGGATCTGATCACACAATCGATCGGACAATACCGCGATGTTTACAAGGCAATGGGCCTGGATGTTAAGTAAGCCATCCATGTAACGCTATGCAGGGCACCTTCGGGTGCCCCGCATTTTCTATTCCTTGTGGGAGGCATATCTTGAGACGTTTAGCACGCGCCCATTTGGTAGAGGCGGTAGTCTTTCTGCTGATCATTGCGATCTTTTTTGGGTTCTCATTCGAGTTTAATCAGCCCATTGAAATCTACCGCTACGGCGCGACAGCGTGGCCACGGGTGATCATTGGCATTTTGCTGATCGCAACCCTTGGCAATATCTGGTTTCAATCTAAGTACGGGTCTTCCTCGCAATCCACTGTTGGCAGTAGTGATGACCTGGCCGATTTCAGCCAACCCGGAACCATTAGCCGCATGGCTGCGGTTCTGCTGACGCCGTTAGTCTTTGCCTGGTTGCTTAAACCAGTTGGCATCTATTTCTCAGCGCCTTTTTTTATCGCAGCCATCATGTGGCTGTTCGGCGAACGACGATGGAAAGCAATTCTTATCATGACGGTCGTCATTTACGTCCTGTTCATTGGGCTATTTCTGGTGATCCTGAACGCGCCTTTACCACAAGGCAACGTATCGCCGTTCTATGACTTCAGCGCATGGATCCTTACGATGAACGCAAAATTGCAAGGGCTTTGAGCACGCCATGATTGAGAATTTTCTGGCCGGATCAGCAGCCCTTTTCGGTGATTGGTTCACTATCGGGATATTTGTTTTTGGCGTAATCGGTGGCATGCTTTTCGGCGCCATTCCGGGCGTCAGCATGCTCACACTGGCCGCGATTTTGTTGCCCTTTACGGCTGCCCTTGAACCCGGACAAGGCGTGATGCTATTCGCGGTGATTTACTGCACCGGTACCTACGGTGGTGCGATCACCGCCATTCTATTCAACATCCCTGGTTCTGCCGAAAACGCACCAACGGCTTTCGACGGCTACCCGATGACCCAGCAAGGCAAATCCGGCAAGGCTGTCGGTGCAGCGGTATTGTGTTCTGCCATTGGTGGTATGGCCTCGGCGCTGGTGATGATGGCGGCGACTGAGCCGTTGGCCAACTGGGCCATTAGTAACATCGGCCCGCCGGAAATTTTTGCCCTCGTCTTTTTCGGCTTGGCAGTGGCGTCCTCTATCGGCGCGCGCACCATCTGGAAAGGGTGGATGTCTGTGCTTATTGGTCTCTTGATTGCGACCATCGGGCAAGACCCTGTAGGCGGCATCAATCGCTACAACTTTGGCATTACAGATCTCGCTGCCGGGATCGCATTCGTACCGGCCATTTTGGGCTTCTTCGCTGTTTCCGAGATTTTCGTACAAGCCGAGAAAAAAGCGAGCGGCAAATACAAAGCGCCAAAGGTTTCCATGACCTTCCCATCCTGGCTCGAGTTATGGATGCACAAGATCGCGGTCGCCCGATCCATCGTTGTTGGTTTCCTGTGCGGCATCTTGCCTGGCATCGGTGCGACGTTGGCAGCCTTCATGAGTTATGGCGAAGCTGTTCGTTGGTCCAAAAACCGTGAAGAATTCGGTAAGGGCAAACTTGAAGGCGTAATTTCGGCCGAAACGGCCAACAATGCCGCCACCGGTGCTGCGATGATCCCGCTGTTAGCCTTGGGCCTTCCAGGTGGCGCGCTGACCGCCATGATGGTGGTGGTCTTTCAGATGCATGATCTACAACCCGGACCTTTGGTCTTTATGTTGTCGCCAGATTTGATTTGGATTGTTTTTGCGGCAATGTTTTATGCCAACCTGTCGATCCTGATCATAGGCGTGGTCGAAACCAAAACGATCCTCAACCTGCTCAAGATCCCGTTTCAGTTTCTTGCTCCATTGATACTCATGCTGGCAGCTACCGGCGCCTATATTGGCCGAGGGTTGGTCCTTGATGTCATTGTTATGTTCGTTGCCGGCATCTTAGGTTATTTGTTGCGTCGTTCCGGGTTTTCCATTCCGGGAATCGTATTGGGTTTGATTTTAGGCAAGATAGGCGAACAAAACTTCGCACAAGGTATGCAGATGGTGCACTACGATTTAGGCACCTATTTCTCGCGTCCTATTTGTGCGGTTCTGATTTTTGCGGGTTTGCTTACGCTTGGCTCCAGCGTTTATCGAGCCTTTAAAGCACCCAGTGCAAAACAGTAGGATGCTGATGAACCCCTGCCCACATTTTATGAAAGACAACTGGCAAATCCTTACGCGTAATGCGAGCTGGGAGAATGTGTCGTGAGTGACGCTAACATCGAAGCGATCGTTGCGCGGGCAAAGGCAGCTCAGACGCGTTACGAAGCTAACGGATCGCAGGAACGCTATGACCGCGCTGCACAGGCCGTAGCATGGGCGATTATGGAACCCACTCGTAATCGCGAACTCGCACAATTAGCGGTGCAGACCACAGGGCTTGGCAATGTGCCCGACAAAATCACCAAAAACCATCGCAAAACACTCGGGCTCATGCGAGACATTCAGGATGCAGCGACCTTTGGTGTGATTGTCGATGATGCGGCAACCGGCATAACGACAATCGCACGCGCCAAGGGTGTTGTCGCGGCAATTGTACCCTCAACGAATCCAGCCGCGACCCCTGCCAATAACATCATCAACGCCTTGAAATGCGGTAACGCGATTGTGATCGCACCTTCCCCAAAAGGTGTGTCCTGTGCGGAACGCTTGTTGGAATATGTGCATGCGGAATTCGTCAAGATCAACGAAGACCCAGACTTGGTACAGATGCTGCCGGCGCCGGGATCAAAAGAAAAGACGCAAGCCTTGATGGAAGCGTGTGACATGATCGTTGCCACCGGCAGCCAGAACAACGTACATCGCGCCCAGACTGCGGGCACACCGGCAGTGGCGGTTGGTGCGGGCAATGTCACGGTGATTGTGGACGAAACCGCCGACCTTGCCGCCGCCGCGACAAAGATCCGCGCATCGAAGTGCTTTGACAATGCCACGTCTTGCAGTTCGGAAAATGCGGTTGTTGTGGTTGATGCAATCTATGCTGACTTTGTCGCCGCGATGGCAGAGAGTGGTGGCGCGCTGGTGGAGGATGAAGCCGGGATCATTGCCAAGCTTTGGCCTGATGGGCATCTGAATCGTTCGGTGATTGCACAAGATGCTGACAAAATGATCGCAGCGCTTGAGCTCGACGTACCGATCGGCACTGACTACATAGCCGTTCCGACAACGGGCATAGGGCCTGATCACCCCTTGTCGGGAGAGAAGCTAAGCCGAGTGCTTGCACTGTATCGTGCAGCTGATTTCGACAGCGCCGTTGCCGTGACACGCCGCATTCAAGAACATCAAGGGGCGGGACATTCGGTTGGCTTGCATACCACCGATGATCGTCGGGCAAGCGTTTTGGCAACAGCCATTCCCACCAGCCGTGTGATTGTCAATCAGGCGCACACCTTCGCAACAGGTGGAGCGTTTACCAACGGCATGCCGTTCTCGCTGTCTATGGGTTGCGGTACTTGGGGTGGCAATTCGGTCAACGAAAACGTTAACTATCGACACTTCATGCAATCGACCAAGATAGTGCGCGAAATTCCGTCGCGAGAGCCAAGTCTTGAGGATATTTTTGTCGATTACTGGAACACGGCCGGCCAATGAAGCTCGATCGCCAGACCCCGCCCGCCGGAACGGTCCGTGATTGGGTCGATTCGCGGGCAAAGGAGGGCGGCACAGCATTCGTTTTTCCGGAAACCGGGGAAACCTTAAGCTGGCCAGATCTGCAAGCTACTGCTGCAAATATTGCTGGAGATTTAACCGCACAAGGAATCGCCAAGGGCGAAAGCGTTGTCGTGATGCATCCCAATGGGCTTGAAGGGGTCAAAGCACTTTTTGCCGCGCTTTATGGTGGGTTCCGAGTGACCATGCTTAACCTGGCGGCGGGGCCCGACGCCTTAAGCTATGCGATGGAGCATTCACAAGCGCGCGTTGCCTTTGTGCATGATGATCAGTTGGATGTTTTTAATCAGGTTCGCCCAGACAAGCTAAAGCGTTTTGCGGCGCGCGGCCAGAGTGCAGACCAGAGTGCAAAACTTTACGACATTGCACCTGCTGACGATGCGCTATTGATGTATACATCTGGCACTACCGGGCGTCCGAAAGGGGTCGTGCACACACAATCAAGTCTGCTTGCCGGTGGATGGACAGTCAGTGTGGCGCATGAACTGACACCGCAAGATCGCGGCATGGGTGTTCTGCCGTTTTACCATATCAATGGCTTGTGCGTTTCCGTCATGGGTAGCCTGGTGTCCGGAGGCTCTCTGGCAATGGTCTCGCGGTTTTCCGCCAGCAAGTTTTGGGATCAGGCAGCTAGCGGGGGCATCACGTGGTTTTCCGTGGTACCGACAATAATTAGCCATTTACTGCACGGTGCAGCCGAACCTGAACCCGCCCTGAAGGCGCAACTTCGATTTGCGCGATCCGCATCGTCAGCGCTGGCGGTCGAAACACAACGCGCGTTTCAAGATCGCTTTGGGCTGGCGATAGTCGAGTCGCTTGGCCTGACGGAGACGGCGGCGCAGTGCCTGGTCAATCCGCTTGATCCGGCACTTCACAAGATTGGATCAGCGGGCTGTGCGAATTGCAATGAGGCCCGTATTGCTGATGAGAGCGGAAAGGAGTGCGCACGCGGTGTCGAGGGTGAAATTCAGATCCGTGGCCCCAACGTCATGAAGGAATACCTGCACAACCCTGACGCCACCGCCACTACGTTTTTTGGCGATTGGCTTCGCACTGGCGATTTGGGTCGTATGGACGAAGACGGCTATGTATTTGTTACCGGTCGGCTTAAAGAGCTGATTATCAAAGGCGGCGAAAACATCGCGCCACGTGAGATTGACGAAGCCTTGTATGAGCATCCTGACGTTGTTGAAGCAGCCGCCTTTGCGTGCCCGTGTGATCGCTACGGCGAGCGTGTCGAAGCTGCCGTCCGGCTTAGCGAGACTTCAACAATTAGTAGCGCCGACCTGCTTGCCCTTTGTGTGGAACGCGTCGGGCAATTCAAAGCGCCTGACACAGTGCACATCTTGCCCGAATTACCCAAAGGTCCATCAGGGAAAATTCAGCGGCTCTATTTGAACGAGATGCTCTACGGGGCAGCATGATCTCGCGCGGCGAAATGTTTTCACCGCCTTTGAAAATACGACGATCACGAAGAAAAGTATT
>CAYUZB010000138.1:0-8352 GCA_964449565.1 uncultured Granulosicoccaceae bacterium
CAGAAACAGCTCGGTACGCGATAGATCAGTCGAACTGCAATCGGCAAGCTTGCCGGGCAAGGCCGGACCACTGGTGATTTTCTTGCGCACCACTTTCTTGCCCGAACGAGCACGAGCCTGTGCACTGGCGATCACCATGGCTGACAACTGATCGCCAGTTTCCGGATGCTGATTCAGCCATTGCGCGGTATGGTCTTTGACCACACCAGAGATGAATACAGCGCACTCACGCGAGGACAACCGTTCTTTGGTTTGCCCGGAGAACTGTGGGTCTTCAAGCTTGGCCGACAAGATGTAGCTGACTCTGTCCCATACATCCTCGGGCGTAATTTTGATTCCGCGCGGTACCAGGTTACGAAAATCGGCGAATTCCCTGATCGCGTCCGTCAATCCTGTGCGCAGACCGTTGACGTGCGTCCCGCCTTGCGTCGTGGGCACCAGGTTCACATAGCTTTCCTGAGTCAACTCTCCGCCTTCCGGCAGCCACTGCACCGCCCATTCGGCAGCCTCATTGCGTCCGGTCATCGTTGCCGACAAGGGCTGCTCTGGCAGCAAGGTATAACCGTGTACCGCACTGCTCAGGTAATCGACAAGACCATCCTCGTAATACCATTCATCCTTTTCGCTGGAGGCTTCGTCGGTCAGACGGACCCGCAGTTTCGGGCACAAGACAGCCTTGGCGCGCAGCAGGTGACGCAGTTTTAGAAGCGAAATCTTGTCCGAGTCAAAGTATTTCTTGTCGGGCCAGAAACGAATTCGGGTACCCGTGTTGCGTTGCCCCACCTTGCCAACCGGTTTGAGCTTGCTATCGACGTTGCCCCCTTTGAAAGTCATCAGAAGTTCATGACCTGCGCGACGAATCGAGACTTCCAGGCGCTTGGACAGAGCGTTGACAACGGACACCCCGACCCCGTGCAGACCGCCGGAGAACTTGTAGTTGTCGTTCGAGAATTTGCCACCGGCATGCAAGGTGGTGAGGATGACTTCAACCCCCGGCTTCTTGAGCTTGGGGTGCATATCGACCGCATACCCCGCCCATCGTCGATGACTTCCAGCGAACCATCCTTGAACAGCTTGACCTTGATATCAGTCGCGTGTCCGGCCAAAGCCTCGTCGACACTGTTGTCGATGACCTCCTGGGCAAGATGATTGGGCCGCTGGGTATCGGTGTACATTCCCGGGCGTTTTCGCACCGGATCGAGTCCGCTGAGGACTTCGATGGAAGCAGCATCATATTGGCCACTCATAAAGAATATGTGCTCTCGTTGTTATCTGGCTGGGGGCGCATGTGGCGAAGTGTAGCGCAGCTCACTTGAAGTTCGTCAGCATTGCCGACACACTTAATGTGACAATACACAACTCTACTCCCTTTCCAAGGAACCCAAGTCTCATGACCGATTCGCCCTACATCGTTCAGCTCGATGAAGAAAACTTCATGCAAGTGGTCGTCGAAGGCTCAGACAATCAACCAGTTCTGGTGGATTTCTGGGCGGACTGGTGTGGTCCCTGCAAATCCCTGATGCCGATTCTCGAGAAGCTCGCTGTCGAATACAACGGCGCCTTCATTCTGGCCAAACTCGATACTGAGGCGCACCCCGGTATCGCCCAGCAACTCGGTATTCGTAGCTTGCCGACGGTAAAGCTGTTTAAAGAGCGTCAGTTACTCGATGAATTCATGGGCGCTCTGCCCGAGAGTGAAGTGCGTACTTTTCTGGACAAACATGTAACGCCTGCCGAGGCTGGCGCTGAACAAGACGAGAACCCTGGTGATCAGCGTGTCTTGGCGGCAATGAACCTGTTCGAGCAAGGCCAGATCGAAGAAGCGCGCGCGCTGCTACAGGCGGCACAAGCAGAGAATCCGGAAGACACCGAGATTTTACTCGCGCTCGGACAAGTCTGCGTCAGTTCAGGCGATCTTGATGCCGCGGAGAGTTGCTTGAAAGCACTGAATGAAGAAGCCCGAGAGGGCAAGCAAGGACGCCGGCTTGCCGGCATTGTCGAACTGGCCCGAGAGAACAATTCAACTGAAAGCGTGCAAAGTCTTCAGGCAAAGCTTGAGACAGATTCAGGGAACAGTGAGACTCGCTATCAACTCGCTATTGCTGAATCGCTGGCAGGCAACGTCCAGGGCGCCATGGATCACTTGCTGAAACTAGTACAAACCGATCCGGACTATAACGACGGTGCGCCACGTGCGAAATTGCTGGCGTTATTCAATGTGTTGGGCGATGACCCATTGGCTGGTCAGTACCGACGCAAGCTCTTTGCCCTTTTGCATTAAGCATTTGCGCATTGAGCAATTGATTGAATTAAGTGCACAGTACGCAAGGCTATCCGTATTCAGGTGGCCTTGGTGCACCACATTGCCAGCAGGCGCCGAACTCCCCTTCGACGCGCTCGTCGCAGCTTCGGCAATACCAGCTCGATTCTGGCCCGTGGCGAGATGCTTCAAATTCTTCAATCAGCTTACGGGCGCGTTGCAGATGTTGCTCCTGATGCAACCAGACGCCGATCACTTCGGTCGGTGGCAACTCACCGATCGCGCCACTCAGATATCCACCGGTTACCGACGCCTGCATCCCGCCTGCCTGCAACTCATCGACAATTAACTGCGCTTCAACCACGTTAGCTGCTCGGTATATCAGTGGCACTGTATTCAGTTTCCGTCGCTTACAACTTCACCGTCAACAAGGCTTGGTAATTCATACGGCAAGGCCACAGTACTCAATGACCCACCCTGGAAGGTAAAAGTATCTGTCGCCGCGGACACCTTGACCACGGCCAGCAGCTCAACCTGACCATCCATGGTGACTGCATCGACGACAATGCCCGCATTAATATCATCGCCGTTGACCAATGCATCTCCTTGTTTCGGGGCAAGTGACGCATCCGCCGCATCGGGCAGTGGCATGACAAAGCGCTGCATATGGCGCTTGATTTTGCCGAGATACTGCATACGCGCAACGATCTCCTGACCGGGGTAGCAGCCTTTGGTAAAACTCAATGCGTCGATCAATTGCAGATTCACCATCTGCGGTACAAAGGCATCACTGGTTGCCGCCACAACACTCGGTACACCCTGTTGAATATCGCCAAGACGCCACACACTCGCAGAAACTTTTGCCACGTCCTGATGTTCACGCCAGTCGTCCAGCTGCTGCGCTTCAGTGGCAATCAGCAAACGTCGTTGACGACGACGGCCGGCGAGTTCAATGGGCTGCCAGTTAAGCATATGAACCGTCGAATCGTTAACGGCCGAAAGCGGCTTATCGGCGAGGACGAGATCAGAGGCGAGCCCACCACCCCAGTTACCCGCTGAATCACTGATAAGGCCGGTGCACACGAGATCATTTTTGATAGCGATGGTGACATCAGCACGCAGGACAAACATCGACAGTCGCTTGACGAAGGCTTCACTGACTGAATCAGGAACGGCCAGCAGAAAGCCTGACTCGGTAGCAAGCACGATGGGTATCGCCAGTAGACGGCCTTTAGGTGTGCAATATCCGCTCAGTTGCGCTTGATCGGTTCCAACAAGCCCCAGATCGTTGCAGAACTGACCTTGTAAAAAATCCCTGGCCTCCGAACCATTGACCTGAACGACAGTCAAGTGACTAAGGTCAACCCAAAGAGGTTCATCAGGCTGGGCATCGCAGGCAAGGGGTTCCATCGGCAGACCCGCTGCACTATAAATCCCGATTTCTTCCATTTCTGACTGCCATGAACTAACCATTGATCGACATATCCTCTCGTGCTTCCCAGGTACCTTGTTTATCATTGTGTGTTGAGTGAGAGCTGCTGACAAGAGATTATGCCAACCGAAGACGCTAAAAACGCTGATCCGACGTCTCAATTACCGCGTAGGGATTCTGCTACCAATAAAAATGTGAATCATCAGATGGACGAAAATTTATCGCGAGAATCCGATACGCCGGTAGAAGATTCTGTGGAGACTGATAAACTTAGCGATTCTAAAAGTGAATATGGTGGCCAAGCCGGTCCTGAGCCGACGCGCTACGGGGACTGGGAAAAAAATGGTCGCTGCACCGATTTCTAACGAGAGCCCTTCAATATTATGGCCCTGAACGATAAACGTCCGCTGTCACCTCATTTGCAGCACTACAAATTGCCGGTTACGGCGTTGTTATCGATAAGCCATCGTATAACAGGCGTCATCAACAGCTTTGCCATTGTTCTGCTGGTGCTGTTGATCGCCGCAGCGTCTGGCACCCCTGATTCCTATGCCTTCATGTCGGGAATCGCCAACTCCTGGTTTGGCAAGTTGATGCTGTTCGGCTTCACACTGACCCTTTACTACCATATGTGCAATGGCATTCGACATCTATTCTGGGACGTAGGTTATGGCTTCGAGCTGGAAACCGCGAAAAAGTCAGGTTTTGTCTGTCTCGCAGCAGCCGGCGCCTTGTCCGTCATCACTTGGGGAGTTGCATTAGCCTCATGAGTAATTTACGTACACCGTTGTCGCAAGTAAAAGGTCTGGGTTCAGCCAAAGAAGGCACCGGGCATTTCTGGATTCAACGTCTGACCGCTATCGCACTCGTTCCACTAGTGTTATGGCTGGGTTTCTCGATCGCCTCTTTGCCTGGCATGGACTACGTCTCCATTCGCGAGTGGATTTCAAGCCCGTTTACGTCGATCTTGCTGATACTGTTTGTGATCACCGGCTTCTACCACGCGAAACTCGGTCTGCAAACGGTGATCGAGGATTACATCGGTAATCACAGCACACGTACTGTCATGATCATCGTTGTCAGCTTCCTTGCGGCTATTCTCGCCGTCACTGGTGTGTTTTCTATTTTGCGCATCGCTTTCGCTACCTGATACTGGACTCGGTTCTCCCTCATGAGCAACGCTTACAAGATTATCGATCACGCCTATGACGTGGTTATCGTTGGTGCCGGTGGCGCAGGTCTGCGCGCAACGCTAGGCATGGCCGCACAAGGCCTGTCAACCGCCTGTGTCACCAAAGTCTTCCCGACCCGTTCGCACACGGTCGCCGCACAAGGTGGCATGAGTGCAGCCCTGGGCAATATGGGTGAGGATCATTGGAACTGGCATATGTATGACACGATCAAAGGATCCGACTGGCTCGGTGATCAGGATGCGATCGAATACATGTGTCGTGAGGCGATGCCTGCGGTCATCGAACTCGAACATTTTGGCGTACCATTTTCGCGCACCGAAGACGGTAAAATCTACCAGCGCCCGTTTGGTGGCATGACCACCGAATTTGGCGAAGGCCCTGCCGCACAACGCACCTGTGCCGCAGCCGACCGTACTGGTCATGCCATTTTGCATACGCTTTACCAGCAATCTCTGAAGCACAAGGCCGAGTTCTATATTGAACACTTCGCCACTGATCTGATCATGGATGACGGTGTCTGTCGCGGTGTTGTATCGCTGGACCTTGCCACCGGTGAGCTTCACCGCTTTCGCGCGCATCAAGTTGTGCTGGCAACCGGTGGTTGTGGACGCACGTATTTTTCTGCCACGTCTGCACACACCTGCACCGGCGACGGCAATGCGATGGTCTTGCGCGCAGGCTTGCCCTTGCAGGACATGGAGTTTGTTCAATTTCACCCGACGGGTATCTACGGCGCGGGCGTACTCATCACGGAAGGCGTCCGCGGTGAAGGTGGTTACCTGACCAACAAGGACGGCGAGCGATTCATGGAGCGCTATGCGCCGAATGCAAAAGACCTCGCCTCGCGCGATGTCGTCAGTCGTTCCATGACGATGGAAATCAACGGCGGGCGCGGTGTTGGTAGTGACAACGACCATATCTTCCTGAACCTGCAACACCTGGGTGCTGATGTCATTGACAAGCGCTTGCCAGGCATTTCCGAATCTGCACGTATTTTTGCAGGAGTAGATGTGACCAAAAACCCGATCCCGGTCATCCCGACGGTTCACTACAACATGGGTGGTATTCCAACCAACTACCACGGTGAAGTAGTTACTTTGCGCGATGGCGATCCGGATAGCGTCGTGCCGGGGCTCATGGCCATTGGCGAAGCGGCCTGCGTCTCGGTGCATGGTGCAAACCGACTGGGTAGTAACTCCTTGCTGGACATTGTCGTTTTTGGCCGCGCCGCTGCCATTCGTGCAGCTGAACTGGTTACCGCTGGTGCTTCGCATAAGCCGCTTGGCGACGATGCGCTAACCCCGGCACTCGATCATATCGATCGTGTGCGTTTCAACAAGGGCTCGACACCGACCGCAGATGTGCGTGATCGCATGCAACGAACCATGCAAAAACATGCGGCGGTCTTCAGAACCGGCACAAGTCTTGAGGAAGGTGTGACCAAAATGCGTGGAATTGTCGATGAATTTGACGATGTCAAAGTTGACGACAAGAACCTCATCTGGAACACAGACCTGGTGGAAACCCTGGAACTTGAAAACTTGCTGGCTCAGGCACAGACCATCATTCACGGTGCCACTAATCGTAAAGAGAGCCGCGGCGCGCATGCCCGGGATGACTTCGAAGACCGAAACGACGACGAATGGATGAAACACACGCTGGCATGGACCGATGAGAAGGCTAATGTGTCGATCGATTATCGCCCTGTACACATGTACACCTTGACTGACGAATGCGAAGTCATTCCGCCGAAAAAACGTGTCTACTAGTGACTGCAAGCTAGGGTATGTACCGATGGCCTTAGGTCAGATAGCAATAAACAGGAAATAAACAGATGGCTGAATTCAAGCTACCTAGCAACTCGATAGTCAAGCAGAACGGCAACGTCTTCAAAGCCCCCTCTGGTGCGACGAATGTGCGTACCTTCAAAATCTATCGCTACAACCCTGACAGTAGCGAAAACCCGCGTATCGACACCTACGAGGTGGATCTGGACAGTTGTGGTCCGATGATTCTCGATGCCATCATCAAAATCAAGAGCGAGCAAGATGCAACGCTGACCTTTCGCCGGTCCTGCCGCGAAGGCATCTGCGGCTCCTGTGCGATGAATATCGATGGCACCAATGGACTCGCCTGCACCACGGCGATTGCCGATATCGAAGGCGATATCACCGTCTACCCACTGCCGCATCAGCCAATCATCAAGGATCTGGTCTCGGATCTGACCAATTTCTACGCGCAGTACGCCTCGATCGAACCTTGGTTGAAATCAGACACGCCTGCGCCACCTGATCGCGAGCGCCTGCAATCCCCTGAAGACCGTGAAAAGCTTGATGGGGCTTACGAATGCATCATGTGTGCTTGCTGTTCAACCAGCTGCCCGAGCTATTGGTGGAACCCCGAGCGTTACCTCGGACCGGCAGCCCTGCTCGCCTCTTATCGCTGGTTGGCTGATAGTCGAGATGATGCCACCGGCCAGCGCCTTGATGATCTTGAAGATCCGTTCAAGCTCTATCGCTGCCATACCATCATGAACTGCACACAGGTTTGCCCCAAGGGTCTGAATCCTGCAAAAGCCATCGCCGAAACCAAGAAGATGCTGGTCAAGCGACGCTTGTAGTTTGAGCACGTCAAGCGAACTCTCAAAACTGCGCTGGCGTTGCCGGCGCGGTATGCGCGAACTTGACGAAGTCATGGTTGCGTATATCGACAACCATTATCTGGAAGCGGATGACGAGGAACGTCAGCGCTTTGAGGAGCTCGTCGCTTTTCAAGACCCCGAGCTGTTCCAACTGATGTGCGGTAAGGAAAAGGATGCCCGCTACCAATCAATCGTCGACAAAATCACGTCCACTCTGGGCGGCAACACTGCGCCGATCAAGAATACATGATCTTCTGTTGCTGGCCATTGCATTAGCCACGACCAGAACTCTGTTCATTCTCGACCTTACCCTTTTGTGGCAATTGCTTTATGCCATGATCAGTCTTTTGGTTCTTGCCAGAGTGGTACATAAAAACGCGCAGTCTCGTCGCCGCTTGATCCATCACCGGGACGGGAGCTGGAGCCTGTCGTGTGAAACAAGCTCAACGACATCGACCCGCAAAAACGAAACCCCCTATATCGAGCACAAATTTGAGCTCAGCCAAAGTGGCTACCGAAGCGCAAACTTGATTGTATTGGTGTTCGCACCCAATATCAGTGAAAACGAAGAGCTCTGTCATTGCTCACCAGGGCTGATCCGAATTCCCGTTTGGTTCGATCAAATCGAATCATCAGACTTCAGTTATTTGCATCTGCAGCTCGCATATGCAGCAACGCCACTTCCCTCGCTGAAAGATCGCGTTTGTGCATCACTACGGTACACTCGAAACCATTCATTCAAGTCGAGACATGACAATGAAACAACCCATTTACCTCGGCGTTAATGTCGATCATGTCGCCACCGTCCGTGAAGCTCGCGGCTGCG
>CAYUZB010000139.1:0-6806 GCA_964449565.1 uncultured Granulosicoccaceae bacterium
GGTGGGTGGGCGCAGGGTTGACCCGTCCAGAGTGCGCTTTGACACACCGTAGCGGCCTGTTGTGCGTCCCTAGCTGGGCAGATACCGGCGGTGTCAGCGTCATCAATTCCAAGGGGGAAACGCGTCACATCCTGAGCAATATCCCGCAAACACTGTCCGCCTGGCTGGATCAGAGTCTGAAACCCAACGGCATCGCGCTTGAGGAAAATGGGCAATTTTTACTGGCCCATCTTGGTGATGAACGTGGTGGCATCTTTCGTCTCGACACGGACGGCAACGTCGAACCCGTTGTCCTGACGGTACAGGGCGATCCAATGCCACCAAGCAATTTTCTGGTCAAGGATCGACGGGGCCGGCTCTGGATAACCATCAGTACCCGAAAATCACCGCGATCAAAAGACTACCGTCCGGATGCCTGCACCGGGTTTATTGCGGTTTGCGAACCTGGGGGCACGGATGCACGTATCGTCGCTGAAGGCCTTGGCTATGCTAACGAATGTGTCATCGACGAGGAGCAAGGCCGGGTTTTCGTCAACGAAACGTTTGCGCAACGTTTGTCCCAATATGAATTGAATGACAACGCGAGCTTGGGCAGACGCACAACACTGGCAACGTTCGGCCATGGCACGTTTCCAGATGGTCTCGCTCTTGATATCGAAGGCGGGCTTTGGGTAACCAGCATCGTCAGTAATCGTGTCATTCGAGTAACCGCCGATGGTCATCAAAAGGTGTGGCTCGAAGACGCAGATTCCTCTCATGTCAATCACGCGGTCGCCGCCTTTGAAGCAGGAAAAATGGGCAGACCTCACCTCGACAATGCGTCGAGTACAAGCTTGAAAAATATTTCCAATCTGGCTTTTGGTGGACCTGACTTGTCCAGATGCTATCTGGGTAATCTACTTGGCGATGCCATTCCGTGGTTCGATGCTCCGGTTACAGGATCACCGTTACCCCATTGGGATTTGCCATTAGGTAAATTGGCGGAGTTTGTCGGATAATTTACGCAGGCTAGGTCGCAAAAATTCATGGTCCCACCGTCCACCTGGTTACACAGTCTCCCCTCCCCGAATACAAGGTAAGTGCATTGTGAGCAGATCTGGAAAGTATTCGATTGCCGTGTTCCCTGGTGACGGTATCGGCGATGAAATAACGCGCCCATGCGTTGAACTGCTGGACCGAGCGTGCGCACGAGTCGGTGACCTTACGCTGACAACCGCGAACATCCCGGCAGGTGCCAGAACTTATCAGGAGCTGGGAAGCGCACTTCCCGAATCGTCGATTGACGCCGCCAGAGAAGCTGATGCCATTCTGCTAGCTGCTATGGGTGACCCGGCTATTCGCTATGCCGATGGCACCGAACTGACTCCGCAAATCGATTTGCGATTCGAGTTGGGGCTTTATGCAGGGATACGCCCGATCCGGAGTATTCCCGGAGTTGTCAGTCCACTGTCCGATCCTCGTGCCAAGGACATCGACTTCGTACTGGTGCGCGAATCGATTGAGGGCTTATTTGCTCCGCAAGGCAAGGCGGAAGTCATTGCTGATCGGGAGGCCCGCGAGACGTTGGTCATCACACGTGAGGTATCGGAGAAATTATTCAAGGCAAGTTTTAATCTGGCGGAAGCTCGTCGACGAAAGAGAAAAAACGACAAGACCCACCTGCCTCGCCTCACCTGTATTGACAAGGCAAACGTGTTTTCAGCATTTGCCTTTTTCAGAAAGATTTTTTATGAAGTTGCCGAGCACTATGATATCCCCGCCGACCATGCCTATGTCGACATCATGTCATTGAATCTCTTGTGCAAACCGTGGGACTACGACGTATTGGTAACCGAAAACATGTTCGGAGATATTCTCTCAGATCTTGGTGCTGGACTGATTGGTGGCATGGGATACGCCCCGTCAGCTGATATCGGTGACAAACACGCGGTATTCCAACCTTGTCATGGCAGTGCCCCGGACATTGCGGGCCAAGGCCTTGCCAATCCAACAGCGATGTTTCTCTCTGGGGCCATGATGCTCGATTGGCTTGCGGAAAAACATAAAGATGACAATGCAAGACGCGCTGCACGGTTAATCGAACGCGCTATTGATAATGCCTTTGCACATGGCACACTTGTCACTACCGAACTTGGAGGAAGCGCCGGGCTCGTTGAGGTAACGCAGGCAGTCAGTCGTGAACTCGAAAATCTTGATGTTGATGACATATGATGCTTGATGTTGCCCTGATAGGAACAGGATATTTCAGTCAGTTTCACTACCGCGCCTGGCAGCGCATGCATGATGTCAGAATCGTCGCGCTACACAGCCAGGATGCAGCAATAGGGCAAGCATTTGTCAATGAATATGGCATTGCAACCGTATTTTCCGATATCGACGAAATGCTTCGCACGAGCAAACCGGCGCTAGTTGATATTGTCACGCCTCCAACTTCGCATGCGCACATCGTGAGGCAGTGCATGGCACATCACATCCCCTGCATTTGCCAAAAGCCATTCTGCAATGATCTGAAACAAGCACGTGCACTAGTCAACGACATTGAAGCGGCAGGTGCAAAGGTGGTGATCCACGAAAATTTTCGGTTTCAGCCATGGTATCGAGAACTGCATCGACTCTTGGCAAAAAAATTGATCGGTGACCACTACGAGATAAGCTTCAAGCTACGACCAGGTGATGGGCAGGGACCAGAGGCCTATCTCGACAGGCAACCCTACTTTCAACAACAGGAACAATTTCTGGTCCGAGAAACAGGCGTGCACTACATCGATGTTTTTCGCTACCTTTTTGGCGACATCACGGGATTATTTGCGCGCCTGTCAACTTTAAATCCAGTCATTGCCGGGGAGGATGCAGGCGTTGTCATCATGGAATTTGCAACGGGTGCCCGGGGTGTCTTCAACGGAAATCGGCTATCGGATCATGCGACGGACGAGCTTCGACGTACCATGGGTGAGATGGTTATTGAAGGTTCCGCTGGCACCTTGTTACTGGACGGCTACGGGAAAATCCACCACCGTAGACATGGTCAGGAGACTTGGCTTGAATGTCACTACGACTACGAGGATATCGATTTTGGCGGCGACTGCGTATACCGAATGAACCGACATGTCGTGGATCACTTGATGACCGGTTCTACGTTAGAGAACGATGCGTCTGCCTATCTGATCAATCGCGAGATCGAGGCCGCCGTATACAGATCTCACGAAGAAGGGGTATGGATACCGCTGAACGACAAGAACGACTGAACAAATCGTCAGAGACTAGTCTAGAGGCACGCCAGCGCGCGCGGCAAAATATACAGCCTCGGTGCGATTACGCGCACCAAGAACACGAAAAATTGCCGTCAAGTGTGCTTTCACGGTGTTCTGCGAGATGTCCATCTGCGTGGAAATGGTCTTGTTGGGTTTGCCCTGTACCAATAACGTCAGGACTTCTCGTTGCCGTTTTGACAAGGATGTAAGCAAGGCAATATCGGAAGGGCGAGATCCATGATTTGCCGGCGCGTATTGCCCGTTTCGAACAGCGGCCGGCAGATAGATACCACCGTCGACAATCAGGCGAATCGCGCCCAGCAATTCATCGTGTGTCGAGCACTTGGTAATGAACCCCATCGCACCAAGTTCGATGCAACGATGAATGACAAGCGGATCCAGTTCCGCCGACAAAACAATAATGGGAGTATCCGGGATGTCTTTCCGAAGAGTGGTAAGGCCATCGAGACCAACGGTGTCTCCCAAACGCAAATCCAGTAAAACAAGATCGACTTCCTGACCACCAAGCAAGTATTCTTGTGCATTCTTGAGAGAATGAGATTCTACAATCTGAGGTTGCGGCTGCAGATCCTCTAACAAATGGACCATACCGCTGCGGAAAAGAGTGTGATCATCGATGATCAAAATTTTCATGGTCCTGCACTACCCGCTGACCGTGCAAATCAATTGCCAGAAAAATGAATACCTATCCGATAATACAGGCTTCGCATCTGATAAGACAGAGATTGCGTTATCTTTTGGCTTTACTTACCCTTATGTCTAGTTTCAGTAAAACTCCTACACGGTGCAATCGCCCACAGAAATGAACGTAATTGAAAAAAAACTGCGCCGAGAGACAGCGAAAGCTGTGCTCGATTTCAACATGATTGAAGACGGGGATCGGATAATGGTCTGCCTGTCGGGTGGCAAGGATAGCTACACCTTGCTCGATATGCTGCTGCATCTGCAACGAGTTGCCCCCATCACGTTTTCACTGGTCGCGGTGAATCTGGACCAGAAACAACCGGGGTTTCCTGATGCGGTATTGCCTGACTATCTGGATGCTCTGAACGTTGAATACCGAGTCGTCGAAGAAGATACTTTCAGTATCGTGTCAGAGAAAATACCTGAGGGAAAAACAACTTGCTCACTGTGTTCACGTTTGCGCCGTGCAATCCTTTATCGTACTGCCGACGAACTGGGAGCCAGCAAAATCGCCTTGGGGCACCACGCCGATGATTTGCTCGAAACCTTCTTGTTGAATTTCTTTCATGGCGGTAGCTTAAAAGCAATGCCTGCAAAATTGCACGCCGACAATGGGCGCAACATCGTGATTCGGCCATTGGCTTATGTTCGCGAATCAATGATCGAAACCTATGCGACTTTGCGACAATACCCGATCATCCCCTGCAATCTTTGTGGTTCGCAACCTAACCTTCAACGTCAGGCAATGAAAACACTTTTGTCGGCTTGGGAACAATCAGATCCTTCTCGGATAGCTTCGATGTTGACAGCGCTGGGCAACGTTGCGCCTTCGCATCTGCTGGACCGGCAGCTTTATGATTTTGATACGAATAAACGCGTTGACTACGGAGACCAAATATCAACGAAAGAATCTCCGATGGTTACAACTCGCATTGCCATCGATGACATAACATTGCTCTCTACCAAGGAATTTCCTGTCCATCATAAGCAATGAAGCGACCACTCGGATGCTGATGCAAATCATGCAATTGACCGAGAAGCAATTCTGCTGTTTTTTGTGGACTGAACAAATTTTCGCTCGGGACATTTTTCTGAAATGGCTTTGACAACGCCGTATCAGTCGTTCCCGGATGCAATGCCGCTACACGAATTGCCGGGTTGAGTCTTGCCCATTCAATTGACAGTGTACGTAGGCTCATATTCAAGGCAGCCTTCGCTGCACGATAGCTGTACCAGCCACCAAGTCGATTATCGCTAATACTGCCCACCCGCGCAGATACCGTTGCAAAGATGGGGGCGCCCGATCCGTCAAATTTTTTGAAAACATGCTTTGCAAGCAACAAAGTCGGCAAACAGTTTATCGATATGTTTTTATTAAAGTGGACTGGATCAAATTGTCTTATGCTTTTCTCTGGCGCGTGGATATCATCGTGCAAATACCCCACGCAATTGATCAGCCAGTCAAGCGAATTGATTTCTCTGACCCAGTTTGAAATGCTTTGCTCGGAGCTTGCATCGAGGGATGCGCGTTTAACAACCGTACGCTTGTTGTCTGATAAAGAAGCCTCTTTGAGATCACTTTCGAAAGATGTCGCGTATACGGTTGTCGCAATGGAACTATCAAGTATAGCGTTGAGCAAACCTGAACCGATGCCACCGCTGGCTCCAACAATCGCAATATTCAACAGTGTGCACTCAGGAAATCCAGACAGGTATCCCCGTGCTTAACCACGCCGGCCTCCAGCGCTACTTTAGCGTGTTGAAAGCCTTGGTGAAACCTGTCAGTGACAGTGTCGCTTTTACTTCGCCCTGATTGGCAGCGACAACAGACACCAAAGCATTGCTGCCTTTCTTCATTCGCGTTATCAGACGATCGTCCACCGGCTCGCGAACTAGACAACCTTGCTCGGTACAGATCTGAAACGGCGCTGATTCCTTGTTGCCGCCATCAATCGTGACACTCAAGCCCTCTACCAGCACAACTCCCAAAGGAGTGATGACATCAAGTACCGCGATCGCGGTACGCTCACCGACTTCCAGAGGTTCAGCCAGTTTTCGGATGACCATCTCCAGAATCGGCGTGCCGCTGTCATCGTTGCCAATCTGCGCCATGGCGCAATTACTGCCATCGTCAGCACAAGCGACCTCCCAGGCACCATAGGTGGTGCGTTGGATGCCCTCGGAGGCAGCAGGCGCTACCGCTGTCGCTTCCGGCGTCTGTCGGGAAGCTGGCGGGGCGGCGCCGAGATCCAATTTGTTTTCTGTTGTGGCGTCAGGTTGACCTAGCTTCAGCCCTGAACTTTCCTGAGCATGGACTGAGCTGACCAGCCCTAAGGCGATGAAAGCGACGACTAATGGTATGAATTTGATCAATTGAGTGTTCACGGTTATTCGAAAAGTAAGGGAAATGTCTAAAAAATACAGTCCAGTGGCAAGTTTAGGTAGCTAGGCGGGACGCTGCAACTCCCGTGACATGACAAACCGGTTCGGAGGACAGTACGACGTTGATGACCGATACTGTCCCCTACGATCAAATTGAGGAAAACCCGCGGATGAAGCTCTTGCAATCGGATCGCTGGCGACTATGGCTCGACCCCACTTGTGGCGTCCAGTGGATGGCCGCCGAAGTTCGCCAGGAGGGGCGTTGGGTGTCTGTCGTCGCCGATTGCCGACCGCCGGGTGAATACCTTGATCCGACTGTCCCTGGGGTCCAGCGGGTCGTTTCCAAGCCACGTCCCGGCCAGGATGAGACCGCGCCGTTGGCTGCTGCCAATTTTCACATGATTCCTTACAGTAACCGCATTCGTGACGGACGATTTCGTTTTAATGATCAGGATATTCAGCTTGCGG
>CAYUZB010000139.1:6906-8195 GCA_964449565.1 uncultured Granulosicoccaceae bacterium
GAAATTCGATTACCCGTGACCGGGGTGTACTCAGACAGCCATGGCGATTGCCTGCCAGTCGGTTCGAGTCATGCCTTGGCACCGACGCTCGATTTTCGCCATTCGCGAGTACTGGATCAGACGCAACGCATTGATCACTGCTTTAGCGGTCTTGATGGTCCGGTCACGATCACATGGCCTCAAAGCAAAATCAGCTTGCAGATGCAGGCAAGTAAGAACTGTGGTCATCTCGTGTTATTCAATCCCGACAAGCCACATTTCGCGATCGAACCGGTGACGAATGCCAACGATGGGTTTAACCTCTCGACGCAAGGTATCGATAGCGGCGTGATGACCTTGGCGCCGGGCCAATGGGTCTCGGGTAACTTTTCACTGACAGCAACGTAAACACTGAGTTTGACGCTACGGCGATACCCGTAAACCATCAAGCGATACACCCAGAGGACCACGTGGCACGCTCAACGATACTGACTGCCCCTCACGTTCAAGTGTCATCTCCACTGATTCGCCGCGACTGCCGCCTCGAGTGGTCTCTTGCACGTCAGCGACGCGATAGATTCGCGTGTCGGCGTAACTCATGATCAGATCCCCTACCTGAGCACCTGCGGCCTCTGCAACAGAGCCCGGAATAATGGACTCGATCATGACTCGGTTATTACGCCCGACATTGAACAAATAGGCATCATAGGTTTCGTCACCAAGCTCCTCACGCAGATCAACTCGCTCAGCGGCCAGCTCGTCAAGACGCTCGCGATACTGATCCGTATCAACCCAGCCTTCACGCGTGGCCAGATCATTCAACTCCAGCCGATCGAGCTGATAACGACTCCGTCGAGCAGTGATGTCGTCTGCCAAGGCCACGTCCACGCCGGCGGTGAGCAGACTGTCGTAACGTGACTTGGCGGGTGGCGGCTTGGGAAATCTGGAACCGCTTCTATTGCCGGTATCAGGGTTTGTTGATGACTCGGCCAAGGTTTGCTCGTCAGCCGTTTGTAGACTAGCCAGAGAAGCAAGGTTCAGTGCGCTACTTTCAAGGTCGGCGACCTGACGATTCAAACCAACGACCGTTTCAGCTAATTGGCTCCGTTCAGCTTCAGCATCAGCAAGTTGCTGACGAAGCAAGTCAAGCTCCTGTTTAAGGCTAGTCACGTCTGCCGCGGGGGGACTTGCCTCTGGGACAGCGCTGTTCGTAGCGATGACTGGCGACGACGGCGTAGCCAGCGAATCGACCGGCGCGACATCAGGCTCGTTCTCAGCATTGGGTGCCAACACGAAAACAGTGGCCGCCG
>CAYUZB010000140.1:0-8078 GCA_964449565.1 uncultured Granulosicoccaceae bacterium
GATGCCTCTGCATACCGATGGGCACGTGTCAGCATGGAATGTCCGAACATGCCAAGTGCACCCAGCAGAAACCCCAGACCCCAGTGACCTGGCGAGTCCGGCCAACTACCGTACCAAAGAGCAAACGGCGCGAGTGCGGTCATGGCGATGCCCGAGGTGAAAAACTGCGTCACCGCATTGCCATCGACGTCAGCAACCAGCCGGCTCATGACAAAGTAGCCCGACGCACATAACATCGCGCCCAATGCAAGAATGACATGCCAGTCGAAGCGCTCCGCCCAGGGATCCAGCATGACGAGTACGCCAACAAAGCCGACGAACACGGCACTGAGCCGCCGAATCCCCACTACCTCTCCGAGCACCGGCCGACTCAACAGACAGACAACCAAAGGTGCCGCGAAGAAAATGCCGATAGTAATCGTTAGCGGCAAATAGGCCAGGGCGGTGAAATTCAACGTGGTTGCGCTCAACAGAAAGACCGCCCGTAAAAATTGCACCTTCGGTTTTCGGGAACGGACTATTCCCCAGCCTTGTCGTGGTGCGTATACCGCAAGCGCGCATAGAAAATGAAATAAATACCGCAGGAAGGCCACTTGCACTGCGGGAATGGCGGCAGTAACCAACCACTTGGCTGAGGTATCCATCAACGCAAAGCACAGGAAGGCTCCCAACATCAGGAGGATACCCAGAGTCAAACCGGATTCACTTTGTTTGATCTTTGGCATCTGTCAGAATACGTGGCATGCTTGAGAATACCAGTGACAGCGACTCTTTTGTCAGTGAAATTCGATTCGTAGCGGAGCTTGTTTGATGTTCACCAAAAAGACACTGACCTTTCTCAAGGAACTTGACAAAAACAACAATCGTGACTGGTTCGCCGAGAACAAGCACAGATACGAAAACGATGTTCGAACGCCCGCGCTTGAATATATCGAAGCCATGGCGCCTGCCTTTGACCGAATCTCTCCGTACTTTGAAGCCAAGGCCAAGAAGGTTGGCGGATCGTTGATGCGCGTGTATCGAGATACCCGCTTCGGCAAGGATAAAACACCTTACAAGACCAATATTGGTATTCACTTCCGACATGTTCGTGCCAAGGATGTACATGCACCCGGATTTTATCTGCATATCGAACCTGGCGATGTATTTGTTGGAGCTGGAATCTGGCGCCCGGAAAGCTCGACACTCAAAGCAGTTCGACAGTTGATCGATGAGCACCCAAAGGAGTGGCAGGCACTTAATCGCAAGATCTCTGCAAAAGCGGGATTCAGTTTAAGCGGAGACTCGCTGAAACGGCCACCCAAAGGCTACGACAAGGAGCACCCACTTATCGAAGATCTGAAAAGAAAAGATTTCATGGCCATCGCGAATCTGCGCATGACAAGTGTCTACAAGGCCGACTTTCACAAAGAGACGGCAAAACTGTTCAAAGCGGCCTCCCCGCTTGTCAAGTTCATCTGCGAAGCGGACGACTTGATGTTCTAGTTGATGTTCTTGCTGATTCGATTGCTGAAGCGATACTTGGGCCTGTATTAGCTATCCATACCGTCAATGGCAGACAGCAACGCCGTTTCACAGTCTCGTGTACTCGCTGTGCCGCCAAGATCAACCGTCCTCGCATTTGGGTTTACCAGAGTATTTTCAATAGCTTGCATGATGAGTGCTTCCGCTTCGATTTCTCCAAGGTGCTGCAGCATCATTGCTGCAGTCCATACCGCAGCAATCGGGTTGGCAATACCTTTACCAGCAATATCTGGTGCTGATCCATGAACCGGCTCGAACATCGAAGGGTACTTACCTTCCGGATTGATATTAGCGGCAGGTGCAATACCAATCGAGCCAGCCACAGCTGGCCCCAGGTCAGACAGGATATCGCCAAACAGATTCGAGCCGACAACAACATCAAACCAATCCGGGTGCTGAACAAAGTGGGCTGTCAGTATGTCAATGTGAAACTGATTGGTTGAAATACCCGGGTACTGTTCTGCCATCAATGCAAATCGCTCATCCCAATAGGGCATGGTATGCATGATGCCATTCGACTTGGTGGCCGAAGTCAGTAATTTGCGCGGTCGGTTCTGACATAGCTCGAACGCGTACTTGAGAATACGATCAACGCCCTGACGCGTGAATACAGTCAGTTGCGACACCTGTTCTTTTTCGGTACCGCCGTACATACGCCCACCAATTTCAGAGTATTCGCCTTCGACGTTTTCTCGTACCACAACAAAATCGATTTCCTCAGGTGTACGTCCAGCCAACGGTGACTCGATTCCTTTGAGCAACCGTACTGGGCGAACATTGGCGTATTGATCAAGTTCGCGGCGCAAGGGAATCAGAAGATTCCACAGCGATACATGATCGGCGACCGTTGGCCACCCTACCGCACCAAGAAAAATGGCATCAAAGTCTTTCATTTGTTCGACACCGTCATGCGGCATCATCTGGCCCGTGTCCGCATAACGTTGGCATGACCAGTCAAAGGTCTGCCAGCTCACCGTGAAATCACACAAGGCCGCAACACGATCAACAATAGCCTGCCCGACCGGCAGCACTTCGCCACCGATACCATCACCAGGTATTGCGGCAATCTTGTAGTGCTTCGAAGCCATGTCAGCGGTCCTTTTCTAAAACGCTATGCTAAAGGGAACAGTCAAACAACATATTATCCTACCTGTGCATCCCCAACTATCAAAAGACACTCTCCCGGTTGTGCAAACCGAGCATTGCCATATACGGTTGATGAACGATTCCCGCTGGCCCTGGATCATTCTGATTCCGGTCAACGACGAAATCTCGGAATTGCATCAGCTACCCGCTACGCTGCAACATGCGTTCATGGATCAGGTCAATCAGGTGGCCGCGCGTCTGCAGGACCTGACCGAATGTCGCAGTATTAATGTCGCGATGCTCGGCAACGTCGTGAGCCAGCTCCACTGCCATGTGATCGCCCGCGACGAGAGTGATCCGAATTGGCCCGGCCCGGTATGGGGGTTTGGAGAATCAGTACCCTATTCTGTGAATCCGGACTGGTTTGACTCACTAAAATCGACGCTGAGCAGAGACCTTGGGGCATGAGTACGGTAGGCTACGAGCTTACCGACATTGCAAAGCCGGACAGATGATGCCCCGGATCGACATAAACCACGATCTCATCACCCGCATGCTGGATGCCATTGAGCACGATATTCTGCCAATGACAGAAGCGGCAGTCAGGCGTGGCAACAAGATATTTGGCGCCGCATTATTGAAAAAATCCGATCTTTCCACCTATCTGGCTGAAACCAATAACGAAATCGAGAGTCCCTTACATCATGGGGAGATGCACTTGCTGAAGCGCTACTACGAGCTCCCGGTAAAATCTCGCATGGCACCTACTGACCTTATCTTCCTGTCGACACATGAGCCCTGTAGCCTTTGTCTGTCCGCGATCACCTGGGGTGGCTTTGACAACTTCTTCTATTTCTTCAGCCATGAGGATTCGCGCGACTCCTTTGCGATACCGCATGACCTGAAAATTCTCAAGGCCGTATTTGGCCTCGAGCCTGGTGGTTACCACCAACAGAACGAATTCTGGGACAGTTACTCAGTCAAGGCATTGGTCACATCATTGGCTGACGAACTCGACAATGAAACTCGCGACTCTTTTCAGACTCATATTCAAAGAATCGAGACTCGCTATGCGGACGCCTCCGCACTTTATCAGGGCGACAAAAGCAACAACAGCATTCCATTGAACTGACGATGGTTACCTCCAGAACAAACTTCAAGCAAACTGCGGAGAGACGACCGTACTGCATTATCACGGCGACCATAGCGGGCATCCTGTCCTTGCTGGCCACGTCGATGTCACAGGCGACCGTCACCGTCGGCGATGCAGAGATCTCGGTGGCGCTCTACACCGACAACTCCTGTCTTGTCACGATAGACAACACACCACGTGTTGGGCACACCACGGTTGACGTCGATGTAGACGATGCCGGCTCACGTGTACTGATTCATTGCGATACCGAGGATGCACGACGTCTGACACTTCTCGCCAGGGGCGACACTCTCAATATCAACGAACGCGTTGACTTGCTGTCTCGGGAGGAAATTGATCGTGAAGCAACAGGGGTCACCTGTTGGTTAACCGGAAGTGGTGTGCACTACACCGATGACAGTGTGCCGCGCCGCTACGTCATCCACGGATCGGTCATCTTGCGCGCCATTCCGGCAAACGAAGAACTAGGCGATCCAGTCAACGGACATCGTCAGCCTTTTGGTCATTTGACGGGCTTGCTCGAAGCGCTGATCAAACCTCAGGATGAAGCACCAAACGTTGTGCCAATAGATGATAATTCAGGGCAATAGTCCGGACAAGATATCGGCCGCCGCAGGAGCAAGCTGTTCGGCTGTCATCGGACAGCAAAGATTTACAGCCGCTTCCCCGTGAACCCAAACCGCCGCAAGTGAGGCTTCAAAGCTGGGCATCCCCTGGGCGATCAAAGCGGCGATAATCCCGGCCAATACATCACCGGCACCAGCAGTTGCCAGCCAAGGCGGTGCATTGTTATTGATACTGACGCGCCCATCAGGGCTCGCTATAACTGTATCGGCTCCCTTGAACACGATGACCGACCCCGTTCTGGCAGACGCTGCTTGCGCGCGGGCAATTTTTGTCGCAACTCCTTGCGGCGTACTCTGATCATCGCCAAACAGACGTTCGAACTCACCGGCATGTGGCGTCAGCACTGGAGTTTGCCCTGCATTACTCAGGGCGGCGTACAGTGATTCTCGGTGCTCCTGCCAACAAGACAAGGCATCAGCATCAAGCACGCAGCTCAAGGTTGATGACAAGGCCGCCAGTACAGCATCCCGCGTTGCTTGATCAACACCATTACCAGGACCTAGCACCGCCACATGCCAACGCGTATCTTCAAGCAGCCGCTGCCAATCATCATTATCATCGCAGACCGCAAGCATCACAGCCGTCAGATGCGCCGCGTTGATCGCTAGTGCATTGCCCCGCGTAGCCAGGGACACGAGACCTGCTCCACAACGCAGCGCGGCATCGGCACTTAACCTCGCAGCTCCTGTACATTCCATCGGCCCACCTCGAACCAGCACCGCACCTCGCGTGTACTTGTGTGTATCGACCGCTAACACAGGAAGATGCTCGACAAAATCAAGCGGGGAATTGAGCCTGACATAAGCAACATCGCTTTGCAGATGCCGTCGCGTCAATCCGATCTGACACAAGACAATGTCACCACATTGTTGTCGACCCGCACTGACGATATGAGCAAGCTTGTAGCGAAAGAAGGTTACGGTCGAATCCGCATGCACTGCGACGTCTTGCGGAATAAGCGAATTACCATCAAGACCACTCGGCAAATCTACGGCAAGCACATGCACATCAGATGTCTTCTGCGCCTTGGCGAGCTGCTGAATCAGCAAGCGATAGCTACCACTTATGGGCCGAGCCAGCCCGGCGCCAAACAAGGCATCAACAATGACATCCGATGTTGCCATTCGTGACACCACATCATCAGGTAATCGCTCGACATCAGCGGCAATTCGAATATCGGGACTTGAACAACTTGCCTTGGCCCTGGCCGCATCGGAACCCGCTCTTGGTTCTCGCGCCAAGCCGATGATCATGACATCGCACCCCAGTCGGCTTAGCTCGGTTGCGGCAATATAACCATCACCTCCATTGTTACCTGTCCCGACAAGTATCGTGATGACAGGGGCACGCGGTGCTTTTGCCAGTACCTGATTTGCCACTGCTCGTCCGGCAGCCTGCATCAAGGTGTACGTATCGACACCCGACTCGGCAGCCCGCCGATCCACTGCCTGCATCTGTTCGGCGCTGAGCAGCTCTGGCGTGTGACCTTGCATCAGTTTCTGACGGTACCTCGTCCACTGAGGAGCGCGCTGATTCGTTCATGAGTCTCCGGTGTTCTGGCAAGACCGATAAACGCAGCACGCTCACCGTCATAGAGCATCTGTTCGCTAGCATCACATTCCACACCATCGGCACTGCAAATAATCGAGGCGACAGCCATCGCGACCGTTTTGTCGTGCGGATAAAAATCACCTTTGCCAATGCCTTTATCCATAAACGCAGCCATGCGCTCAAGGATGTCACCACCGGCCAAGCGAAATTTTGGTTCAAGCAACGGCGCGTAAGCATCCTGCATGGCATCGAGCTCACGCGTTGCCAGGGTATACAGTCGATCCCGGTTCATCACGGCAATATCATGATCCGCTCTGAAATACTGCATCGGTTGCGCAAGCTCAGGGGAGCTGGCCGTCGCACCATAACCAATATTCATCCAGGTCTTCCAGGCAGCTTCCGACCAGTCGCCCGTTTTTTGATACCAGCGAAGATAGGTTTCCTTGACACCACCGCCCGCTGGCACCAGCCCGACAGCCGACTCAACCAGACCCAGCACCGAGTTGGTGTGCATGACAAGCTTGTCCGCGTGCATCAACACTTCAAAACCACCGCCGAGTGCCAGACCCGATGGTGCACCAACCACAGGCACCGGACAGTACTTCAACGCGGCAACCGCTTGCTGAAAGCGATCAAGAAACGTATCAATACCATCAAAGTCGTCGGCATCGATCATGGCAAGAAAGGCATTCAGATCAACACCGGCTGAATAGTGTTGTGCATCGTTATGTACCAATATGCCACGCCCATGGTCCTTAGCGGCTTGCAGGACAACAGCCATCGAATCATCAGTCAGCGCATTGGCCTTTGAATGAAACTCGATAAGCCGATAGTTATCACCGATGTGGTAGAGACTTGCTGCCTTGTTCGAATAGAGAGCTTGTCGTGTACGCCGATCAAGTGAAAAACGCACCACTCCTTCTGGCAGAGCCACTGGATAGTATTGTTTGTTCGCATGGCGTACTTCAAGCGTATTGCCTGTAGGTTTATAAAAGGGCGTTTCATCCACAAGCGCCGCCGGTACCTCAGCACCCGTTGCCTTGAGTAGTGTTGCAACCGTGCTTGATCCCAATGCATCAATCATCTCGAACGGTCCGCGAATCCAGTTGAACCCTAGCTTCATCGCATCATCAATAGCCTGCGGTGATTCAGTGACATCACCCAGCAAGCTCGCGGCATAGCCCAAGACACGACCCAGGAAGTTCTGACAAAATTGCGCTTGCTTGTCATCGCCTGCAATCAAACCCTGCAAAGGCTCATCAAGATTCGCGATGGCCGTTGCTGCTGCCAAAGCCCGTTCGGGTAGCGCATTGCCGACCGGCACATATTCACCACTCTGCAATTGCTTGGCAAGCTTCTGACCCTCCGGGCCTTTTTTATAGAAGCCTCCTTTGCCCTTATTGCCGGTAAATCCATCCTCGATCATGGCATTGATCATGTCGTTCTCTGCACCAACCGCATGGAATGCATCATCGGTAGGCAAGATGCTACGCAATGAGCGCACAACATCGGCCATCAGATCAATGCCGATCAAGTCATAGAGCCCGAAAACACCGGTTTTCGGAATTCCCATGGGACGTCCCATCAGTGCATCGGCTTCTTCGATCGGCAACGCAAGACGCGCCGCTTCATCAATGCCCACCTGCAAGGCAAACACACCCACCCGATTACCGAGAAAGCCCGGTGTGTCGTTACACGTGACAACACCTTTGCCCAGCTCGCGATCATTGAAGTCAGCCAGTTTCTGCATGACCTCACCAGCTGTCGCGTCACCCCGAACCAGTTCAAGCAAACGCATATAACGCACCGGGTTGAAATAATGCGTGATGGCAAAGCGCTGCTGAAATGACTCAGGCATCTCGGCCACCAACAAGCTGATCGGGATGGTTGACGTATTGGATGTCACAATACAATCGGGCCGAATGACATCGTTCAAACGCTGATAAAGATCTCGCTTGATATCAAGACGTTCAACGATGGCCTCAACAACCCAGTCTGCAGTTGCGAGCTTATCGAAGTCATCACGAATATTGCCCGCTGTAATGAGCGTCGCCGCCCGACTGTGCATCAATGCGGGCGGCTCACTGTTTATCAAACGATCGACAGCGGTGCGACTGATGGCATTCGGTTCATCATC
>CAYUZB010000141.1:0-7998 GCA_964449565.1 uncultured Granulosicoccaceae bacterium
CTTCGGCAGCTTTCTAGCCAGGATCGGGTGATGAAGGATCTGTTGCAAACTTATGGCGTGCCGCCCTTGTGGCGGCGACGTCAGAACTTCCAGACTCTTTTGCATATTGTTCTGGAGCAAAAAGTCTCCCTGGCCAGTGCCGCTGCGGTTCTGGCTCGTGTGCAAGCTTTGTGTCCATCCATGACTCCGATCGAATTTCTGCACACGCCTGAGAAGTCCCTGCGCGATGCCGGAATCAGCGAACGCAAGCTCAGCTATTGTCGGTCGATTGCTGAAGCACTTGTTGATGATCGCCTCAATCTGATGCGTTTGCGCAAACTGGACGATGATGCTGTGATCGATGCCTTGGTCGAAATCCGTGGTATCGGTCCCTGGAGCGCTGGCGTTTATCTTCTGATGGCAATGCGTCGTGCTGATGCCTGGGCAAGCGGGGATCGCGCCTTGGTGGTCAGCGCAATGGAATGCTACGCGCTAGATGAGATACCTAGCTATGCTGTATTGGATGACATGGCTGCACGCTGGTCGCCGTGTCGGGGAGCTGCGGCTCGGATGCTTTGGCATGCTTACCTTTGCAAGCGGAGTCCGTAATGTCTGTAACGCAGCCTAGCCTGGTACGCAGGCCGATGATTGATCGAGCTGTCGAACTCAGCGAGAGGCGACGACTGATGGGCCGATAAAGCGCTCTATGTGTGCACTGAATTTCTTGGCAGACATAAAACCCACGACTCTTGCCGGTGGCAATTCCTGACCGTTTGGATCGTAGAAGATGATGGCCGGTGGCCCGAACAGACTGAAATGTTTTAACAACTCTTTATCCAGATCATCGTTCTTTGTCACGTCTGCCTGTACCAGAATTGCATTTGACAGTAGGTCTTGAACGCGTTCGTCAGTAAAGGTGAAGGCTTCCATTTCTTTGCAGCTGACACACCAGTCAGCATAGAAGTCGAGCATGACGGGTTTGCCTGATGCCTTGGCATTGGCGACGACGTCCTGTAAGCCGGCTACGCTTTTCACGTGGGCAAATTCCAGACCTTCGTGGGCATCACCTGCATCTGCCGAGTTGGTTACGCCACCACCGAAGCCGCGTAGGGGTGAGCTGTAACTCCCGGTGCCAGCCATTGCCGCCAAGCAGAGTGCCAGTCCGTAAAAACCAACGAGTATGCCACTGCCTTTGCCCAGACGCTGCCAACCGCTACTGTCAGGATTCAAGGTATCTGTCGCGCCTAGGTAGACCGCACTCATGACAGCCAGAATACCGAAGAGTCCCATCGTCACTTCACTTGGCAAGACACGTGACAGCATCCATATGGCCATCCCCAGCATCAAGATACCAAAGACATGTTTGACCTTATCCATCCACAGTCCTGCTTTGGGTACCAAGGTACCTGCGGATGTACCGACCAGCAGCAGGGGGGCACCCATGCCCAGCCCCAAGGCAAACAAGGCGATACCACCAGTTACCGCATTACCCGTGTTGGCAATGAACAGTAATGCGCCCGCAAGGGGAGCGGTTACACAAGGTCCGACAATCAGGGTCGAGACGAATCCCATAGCCGCGACACCGCCGTATTCACCGCTGCGCTGATTGTTCGACCAGCTTGTCAGCTTTTGTTGCCAGGACACTGGTATTTGCAGTTCGTAGAGGCCGAACATCGACAAGGACAGCAGAACAAAGATCAGCGCAATGGCTGACAAGATCCAAGGATTTTGCAGGGCTGCCTGAATGTTGTAGCCAGACATGCCAACTAACACGCCGACGATGGCATAAGTCACCGCCATAACGAGCACATAAACAAGCGAAAGACGAAATGCCTTACCGGTGCCGACGTTATCACCTTGTCCGACAACCAAACTCGACAGGATCGGAAACATCGGTAATACGCAAGGTGTGAATGCCAACAGCAAACCAAGGCCGAAAAAAGTCGCGATGATTATCAAGGTACCTTTTGAAGCCAACAGACTGGTGATGCGATCCTGTTCGGATTGGGGGGCAGCACCATTGTCAAAAGCGACTGTTGTTGTCGCGGCGGTCGATGGCGATGTTGTCAGGGAGGATGCGAGTACGTCTACGCTTCCTCCACCGGCGCTGTTTCCGCTATCCAGCGTGGCGTTTGACAAGGTTCTACCGACAACTGACAAAGTGGCGTCGTCAAAGACGACCGGTACTTCTATTGTCTCGGGTGGGAAGCAAACGCCAATATCCGCACAACCCTGATATTTGATCAACAGCAAAGCTTCGGTAGGTGCAGCAGATACGGCCGGATTAAGATCGAGCGATACATTGGCTATGTTGCGCAGTACAGCGACATTGCCGAAGAACTCATCGTGCTCCATGACTCCTTCGTCGATGTCGGCAGCTACTACCTTGGCATCGCCTGCATCGATAAGGGAAAAATTCAGTTTGTCGCGATACAAGTAGTAGCCCGGTTCAATCTGCCACTGAAGGCTGATCTGATTGGCTTTACTTGACATGATCAGTGGCACATACGCCTGTTCGGGGCTGAGTAGCTCCTGATCGTTGCCAAAGCCGTTGTCGCTACCGAAAAGATCAGCCAGTGCATCGGTGTTGATAGGGCTGGAACTGCGGGGTGAATGGTCCGGCGCGATAGCCTGTGTATCCACCGCAGCAATGACGTCGGCAGCCGGCAGCGTGATATCAAAGGTGGCTTTGGTCGGCGGGTAGCAAATGCCGAGGTCGGCACAACCCTGATAGGTGACGATCAGCTCAAGCGATTCTGATGACGGTGCACCAGCATGCGCCAGCGTCGCCATACCCTGATCGCGAAAAATCGCCGATTCGCCAAAGTATTCGTCATGGAAAATCGTGGATTCCGAGAACGTCTTGCCAACAATGGCTGAGTCGAGTGTTTTGCCGTCCTTAGTTTGAAGCGTGAATTTTGATTTGTCCCGGTACAGGTAGTAACCTGCAGCAATTGTAAATTCGACGGTTATTGCATCAGAAGTAACGCTCGAGACCTCCGGGCTGAAGGCTTCTTCAGGTGACAAAATTTCGGGGCCGCCAAAAAGGTCGCTGCCCGATTGTGCATTGGCAATGCCGGCGAACACACTGATCAGAAGTGCCAAGAAGGCGAGAGCCACATGAGATCGCCACCGTGAAGTCTGCTTGTTTGTCGCAGTCTTACAGAGGTTTACGTGCCTTGTTGCTGATTCGGTAATGCGGTGAATTGGCGAAAAAGCATTCATCTGATGTGTCTCTTGTATGGTACCTGGGTCAGCATATTCTGGTTTTTCCCGACCTCTATCCTTGTAAGACTAGAGCGTTGTCGTTAGGTTCCTTTATATATAGGTTTGGAGTTCGTGATGCGCTACGTACTACTGCTGTTCATACTTATGCCAATTATCGAGATCGCGGTGTTGCTTCGCGTGGGTGCGGCAATAGGCTGGCTATCGGCGCTTGCCGTCGTTATATTAACGGCGATTATTGGAACTTTGATGTTGCGCCAGCAAGGCCTGACAACGCTATCCAGAGCCCAGCAGCGGCTGGCAGGCGGGGAAATGCCGGCTGAGCAGCTCCTCGAGGGGATCTTTTTGATGTTTGGCGGTGCGCTGTTGCTGACACCTGGGTTCGTAACCGATGCGGTGGGCTTTCTGTGTCTCGTGCCGGTTTCTCGCCAGGCTATGATCAGGTACATCAAATCGCGTTCGCTTGTCAGCTTGGCGGGTGTGACAGGCCGGCAGAGGCCTATGGGAGCCGGGTTTGGGACCGGGTCTGGGTCCGGGGCGCGCCCGGGTATCGATCCTGGATCGCGTACTGGTTCAACATCCGATGCCGGCTCGAGGCAAAGAGCCTCGGACAAGGACATTATTGATGGCGATTATCAACGGCTGGATTGATTCTCTAACATATTGAAAAACAAACACTAATTCGCGCAATAGCGCCAATAGTCAGGGATTGGCTGAAATTCGATTCTCCCGAAGCTTGATTTCATCAGCGGCGACCTTAGAATTAGCACTCCTCGATGGCGAGTGCTAACAAGCCGTCTGGTTCCAAAACGTTGTATCCACATTCAATTCAACCGTATATCGGAGACGTATTTGTATGAACATTCGTCCGTTGCATGACCGCGTGGTCGTCAAGCGCATGGAAGAAGAGCGCACCAGTGCCGGTGGCATCGTGATTCCCGATTCCGCCACAGAAAAGCCCGTCCGCGGCGAAGTCCTGTCAGTAGGCAAGGGCAAGATCGCTGAAAATGGCGATGTACGTCCTCTCGACGTCAAGCCAGGCGACCAAGTCCTGTTTGGCAAGTACTCAGGTACGGAAATCAAGATCGATGGTGAAGAAGTCCTCGTGATGCGTGAAGACGACATCATGGGTGTTTTCGAGTAAACCACCAACCACCTTAGGATGCAGTTGAGTCACACCGCCTGGATTTCAGGTCGCTCCAGCATCTGTTCAATCAACAATATTTGAGGATGATTTATCCATGAGTGCTAAAGAAGTTCGTTTTTCCGACGCAGCACGGCAGCGTATGCTGGCTGGTGTCGATGTTCTGGCCAATGCGGTCAAAGTAACGCTTGGCCCCAAGGGTCGAAACGTTGTTCTCGACAAATCCTTCGGCGCGCCGACAGTCACCAAAGATGGTGTTTCGGTTGCCAAGGAAATCGAACTGGAAGACAAGTTCGAAAACATGGGTGCCCAGATGGTCAAGGAAGTTGCCTCGCAAACTTCTGACATCGCGGGTGACGGAACAACAACGGCTACAGTCTTGGCGCAAAGCATTGTGCGTGAAGGCCTGAAGTCAGTTGCCGCTGGCATGAACCCAATGGATCTCAAGCGTGGTATCGACAAGGCAGTAACTGCCGCCACCGCTGAGCTTGCTTCCATGTCCAAGCCTTGCAACGATGAAAAATCAGTTGCTCAGGTGGGTACCATTTCAGCCAACAGTGACGATTCAATCGGCTCGATTATCGCTGAAGCGATGGCGAAAGTCGGTAAGGAAGGCGTTATCACCGTTGAAGAAGGCAAGTCACTTGACAACGAACTTGACGTTGTTGAAGGCATGCAGTTCGACCGTGGCTATCTTTCCCCTTACTTCGTCAACAACCAGGATTCCATGGAAGCAGAGCTCGAAGAGCCTTATGTACTGCTTTATGACAAGAAAATCAGCAACATTCGTGATCTTCTGCCGACGCTCGAAGCGGTTGCCAAATCTGGCAAGCCACTCCTGATCATCGCCGAAGACATCGAAGGCGAAGCTCTGGCGACTCTGGTTGTCAACAGCATGCGCGGCATCATCAAGACATGTGCTGTCAAGGCGCCTGGTTTTGGTGATCGTCGTAAAGCCATGTTGCAGGACATCGCAATTTTGACCGGTGGTCAGGTCATTTCTGAAGAAGTCGGTTTGTCACTGGACAAGGTTACCTTGGAAGATCTCGGTACTGCCAAGCGAGTAACCGTTGATAAAGACAACACAACTGTGGTTGACGGTGCTGGCGCGTCAGAAGAGATCAGTGGCCGTGTCGATCAGATTCGCACACAGATCGAACAAGCGACGTCTGACTACGACAAGGAAAAACTGCAAGAGCGTGTTGCCAAACTCGCTGGCGGTGTTGCGGTTATCAAGGTCGGTGCTGCTACCGAAGTTGAAATGAAAGAAAAGAAAGACCGGGTTGATGATGCACTGCATGCAACACGTGCTGCCGTAGAAGAGGGCATTGTGCCTGGTGGTGGTGTTGCACTCGTTCGTGCCATCAGTGCCGTTGATTCGGTCTCGGGTGACAACCACGATCAGGACGTTGGTATCAGCATTGCCAAGCGTGCGATGGAAGAGCCGCTTCGTCAGATCGTATCCAACGCAGGTGATGAGCCTTCAGTCGTCGTGGCCAAGGTGCGTGAAGGTAGTGGTAACTTCGGTTACAACGCTGCCAACGGTGATTACGGCGATATGGTGGACTTTGGTATTCTTGATCCGACCAAGGTAACTCGCTACGCGCTTCAGAATGCGGCCTCTGTCGCAGGTTTGATGATTACCACCGAAGCGATGATTGCTGATATGCCGAGTGAAGCCGCACCTGCGGGTGGCGGTATGCCGGATATGGGCGGCATGGGTGGTATGGGCGGCATGATGTAATTGGCGCTTTGATGCCAAAATAGAGCTACATCAATAAATATTATGTGATGTAGTTCTCATTATGTGTTTACTCAAAACCCTCGTCTGATGTCGAGGGTTTTGTTTTTGCGAATCCCTGTTTTGTCACTTCAGCGGCGCAAATTGGTGCCGATACCCGTCTCAGGAATGTGAGGTTTCTTTCGAAATCTTCACGTGTATCAACTTTTGGGCGGTCAATGGAATTTCGTTTACTGGCATCGACGATCTTCAAGGCGCGAGCAGCGAAAATGCTCTCGTGGTCGGTGGCGTTCGTCCTTTTTGCTGCCCAGCTGATCTTTATCGTGCCGGCGATGATCGCTCATTACTATGCGGCGGTCGATACGCTGCAAACAGCCGAACAGGCCAAGGTCACAGCGGCCTTGCAGGCGTCACTGGGTCGTACGGCAGGATTACCTGAACTCCTTCTCGACGATTCCCTTGTCGGGCTGGTCGTGACCGACTCGATTGGGCGGATGGCCATTAGCGCGGGCGACACGGGTGGGTTCAATGGGGGAAGTGAAGAGATACTGAAGGCGACTTCGCCCAGCGGGCTTACGTCTTCCCTGCACGATATAAAAACTGCGACCGGAGAATTCACCGCAGCAACCTACATCGATACCGGCTCTGCACTCGTCAATACCTTATGGATTTCCGTAGCGCTGGTTTTATTTGCTCTTCTCGCAAGCTTTGCCGGTACGGTTGTCGCCTTGATGGCGGTTGGCCGTCTGTTCATCAAACCACTTGATGAGCTGGTAGTTGCCTTTCGCGTCAGTCGCGAGGAGAGTGATGGCAAGATCCCTGAGCCAGTGGAAGTTGAAGAGACCAATATCCTCATACCATTGGCTGATGAATTCAACAGCCTGATCGAAGAACAGAAGAAGTCGGCTCGACAGGTCAAAGTTAAACAGCAGTATCTCGAATTTGCCGCTCATCATGATCCACTGACACATCTGCCGAACCGTTTGATGTTTGAAGATGCATTAAAGAAAACAGTCAGTGAAGCGGTGTACGACGAACAGCAATTCGCGATCTTTCTGGTAGATCTTGATAACTTCAAATTTTTCAATGATCAATACGGACATCTGGTCGGCGACAAGATGGTTTCGGAAGTCGGTAATCGCTTACGTGCCATGATGCGTGATATCGATCTTGTGGCAAGACTCGATGGCGACGAATTTGTTGTCATTCAAAAAGATGTAACGGACCGTGCTTCAGCTGAAGAAGTTGCTCGTCGCCTGATGAACGTCGCCACCGCACCTTATGAGTATCGTGGCTTTACCTTGAAAGCTGCGGTGTCGGTTGGAATATCCTGCTTCCCACTTGATGTACATCCGGCTCAGGATGAAGAGATGCTGGGTGAGGAGGTTGTCAACAATGCCGCAGTAGCGCTGCAGGAAGCGAAGAGTAACGGCAAGAATCAGTATCAATTGTTCAATGAGAAGATGCGCAGCCGTCTGACGGCCCGTATCCGTCTTGAGCAAGACTTGAAGCTTGCTCTGCAAGACGAGCAGTTCGAGGTTTACTATCAACCCAAGATCAACATCCATACTCGTGAGTTGACGGGTGCAGAAGCACTGGTCCGGTGGCGTCACCCGGTCAATGGTTTTATTTCACCGGAAGCCTTTGTGCCAGTGGCTGAAGAGGCGGGTCTTATCATCGAGCTTGGCGAGTGGATCTTGCGCACCGCCTGTACCCAGACCCGAGAGTTGCAGGAGATGGGTTATGCGGGACTGAATGTGGCGGTCAATATATCCGCGGTGCAGTTCACCGATGGCAATCTTTTGCCTATGGTCTCCAAGGCACTTGAAGATTCTCAACTGAGCCCCGAGCATCTCGAACTGGAAATTACGGAAAGCGCAGTCATGCATGATCCGGAAGAGGTCATTCT
>CAYUZB010000142.1:0-7899 GCA_964449565.1 uncultured Granulosicoccaceae bacterium
ATGCTCACGACTACTTAAGGGGTCAGATGTGATGCCGACCAGAGCAAGAATCGATGAGGCGAAACCTTCAATTTCATCCTGCATGGTTTCGGCATCGGTGCCAGCGGCAGGCGCTTTGAGCGATCCGATGATGTTGAGTGGAACACCGGACTGCGAACCCGGGGTATAGATCGTAAAGTCGGCCGTATCGCGCATTTTCTGAATGCGTGAAGGCTCTATGCCGGAGCGTTGCAAACCTTCCTTCCATTGTGTTGCTTTCTCGAAGGCAACTTGTGCTGCATCGCCTTTCGCCTCGGATTCACTGATCCATGGCATGAAGTCGGTGGGTAATAGATTTGGGAAACTCAGCAGCAAATTCCCCATGTCGCCTTTCGGATCGATAATCAAGGTTGGCGTCCCGGCCAGCAGAGCTTCTTCGAGAAGACACACGCCAAGTCCTGTTTTGCCTGAGCCCGTCATGCCGACGATGACGCCATGCGTCGTTAGATTGGCTGACTTGTAGAAAAGTGGACTGTCGTCTTCCGAATTCTTGCCAAGGTAATACTGACCACTGGGTGTATCGATGCTCATCGAGTGTCGCCTTTTTTATTCTGCTTTGATGATCAAAGCCTGAGGGCATGATCCTGCTTGTAATAATAGCAATAGAATCGTCCCTTGACGTCGCCACAGAAAACGCTCAGCGGCATATTTACGGTGTTTTTATGGCGTCTGGGCGGTTGGAGACTCTGTTATCTCGACAGTTTCGCTATAGTCAGCGTCTTGAAGCGTCCGAAAGGCCCGAATATGAAGCAAACGACCGACACCGTCTCATTCACCGCAATGAAAGACGGTACCAAGGCAGATTACAAACTTTTACAATCGCTCGAAGAACCGTATCTGGCCTTGACCGCAGATCGTGTGCTCGCTGAATTAAGACGTCATGGTGAAGCGACCCTCGAGGGCTATCACATCACGCGTTTAGCTCATGCCTTGCAATCGGCTACCCGAGCTGAACGAGACGGAGCTGATATAGACTGGATAGTCGGTGCTTTATTGCATGATATTGGTGACGGTCTTGCACCACAAAATCATGATCGTTTTTCGGCTGAAGTCATTCGGCCATTTGTGCGCTGGGAAGTGTCATGGGTGGTGGAACATCACGGCATCTTTCAGATGATTTACTACGCGCATCATTATGGCTGGGACAAGAATGCCCGTGATCGGTTTCGTGATCATGCCTGCTTTGACACATGTAGTGAATTTTGCGAGCGTTGGGATCAATCATCCTTTGATCCAGACTATGACAATGAATCTCTCGAACACTTCGAGCCTATGGTTCGACGTGTCTTTACACGTAAAGCTTATGATCCTGATGTTATCCGTGAGGGGTATGTCGGTGGTCTTTAGCCAGTGAGAAAATGCCTGAAGAAGCACCTAACAGGTTTGATTAGTAGAGCAAAGTTATAAGAGCACTTTATATTGTTAATTGAACAGTTGAGAGGCTGTGTCAACAGCAGGGTGCTATTCAGCAGCGAGCTTAAGTCGAACCTCAGGATAGTGGGTCTCCAGTCGGTTGTTAAAGACACGGGCTTCGGACAATAGCCATTTTCTGAAGGCAAGTAAGCGATGGTCTTCCGATCGGAACTCCGGGTAAACCAGTGACATGACTTCTGTCATGGGTTTGTACAGCTTAAACAGTATTTCAAGTCGGTCCGCTTCGAGATCGTCCACACACAAAGACAGACGAGTTAATGCAACTGATTGCCCGGTAAGTGCGGATAGCACCACGTTTTCACTGGATGAAAATTCACTGACTGTGAGCTTGCGTTTATCCAGAGGTAACGTATGCAGAAACTGCTCGGATTCCTGTCCGGTGATGTCCGCCTTTGCGTTGGAGGAAAACCGTGTTCCATCCATCGCTAGTGGTTGATTGTAAAGATTTTGCACGTCATCACCAATGGTTTTAGCAAGGTCTGGAGTGCAAACCAGGCACAGCGCATCTGGCATTAGAAATTCTTGCACGTGACCGGCTTCTGTGCCCGCGCCTAATCGAATCGCTGCATCGACGCTGCTGTTTAACAACTCAATTTTGGCACCAGCCGTGTGCAAATGTAGCTCGAAGTCGTGTCTGGCCTGAAATGATGCCAGCCGTGGAATCAACCAGCGCGATGCAAAAGACGGTAGCGTAGTAACAGTTAATATTTGCTGTGTACCTACACCCATAATACGTTCGACCGCTCCGTTAATGCTATCCAGGGCAGGGCGGGTGGCTGTCAGCAACTCTTGACCCGGTGTTGTGAGTTCAAGCCCGCGAGCTTGGCGATCAAACAGTTTTGCACCTAACTGGCTTTCCAGGCTTCTGACTTGCTGGCTGACTGCAGCTTGTGTGATATGGAGTTCTTCGGCCGCAGATGTGAAATTTAAATGCCGGGCGGACGCTTCGAATACTCGCAAACCATTCAGGGAAATGTTGTGTCTATCCATCTCATCAGCAGCCTGTAGTTCCGAAAGTTCGTCGACAGGTGTCGACTCACCGGTGGTTTTTAAAGTGCAGTCTGATTGCAGGCACTGTCATCCGGACTGCTCGATCAACCTCGTAATAATAATGTGCCTACGCGCTTTTTCGTGATTTGTCATTCGAACATAGTTCTTGAAACTACTGTCACAAGAATTTCTTATGGCGTGATAAGAAACAATCGTTTTATCTTTTTTCGATCCTCGTCGAGAATTAGGATAGGGCCCCTGATCAGGGGGTGCCCGGTAAACGAACTGCACAATTCAACTTAACATATCAATGACACCGGAGGCTGAATAGAATGTACTCAAAAAACTACGTTAAATCTCCACGCGTAACTGTTCTCCAGCGCAGTTTATGGCTTTGGTTGTTGACGGACTTTTGTAAGCGGATGATTAGCCGCTGCAACCTCTGTATGGAAGTCAGAAGAGAGAGAGATATTCTTGCGCGGCTTACCGATTCGCAGTTGCGTGACATCGGCGTTAATCGTGCCGACGCAGATGTAGAGTGCCGCCGTTCCTATTTTGATGTGTCGGCAGACAGGGTGGCATTTTACGAAGAGCTGGGTGACGGTGTAAGTAGACTCAAATTTTAATTAGCAAGCGGTGTCGGGCTTACGAAGAACATTTTTAGCTGGTAGGGGTTCAAGACAAGTCCATCATCATCGATAAGTGATTCAAGATCGTATTGCATTCCGTTGTCCAATATCGGACTGTTTGCCAAGCGGCTTAAAGTGATCCTGTCACCAGATCGGTTGTCCACTCTCACTGCACGTTGTGTCGAACCATTTATTCTTGATACATGTACATTGATGCGCGGATCAGTGGTGATCGCGTGATCGTTCTGCTGCTCATGGCGTTCCTTACCGATTGCGGCGACTGTCGTCGGCAACAAGGCACTCACGGCGATGCCTGCGCCTAGGTGCAGGGTCTTGCGTTTTTCACGGTCAATGGAATGTGATTCAGGGTGGCTTGATTTCACGACTATCTCCTTTAAGGGTGATCTGATCACTATAGGGTCGCTATGGGGAATTCCCGAATACATATTTCAATTGCTGACATTTCCGAAATTATCACTGGTGCGCGTCTTCATCGCAAAACGAATCCAAGCGGATTTCAGAAGGACTCCAGACGATGCCGAGAGAAACGCTCTTTCGTACAGTGCTGTTGGCTTTTCATCATCGTAAAATCAATGACTTAGGAGTGATCGCGCGTAAAATATGCAACCGGTTGCAAAAAATGCTTGCATGCAGGCACTAGCGCTCGCATAATTTCAATTCCGAAATTTGTCGGACAAAATCAAATAAACGAGGAGAGAGACGATATGAAATCTACCTGGAAGAAGTTAGTGGTGGCTTCAGCCATTGCTGCTCTACCAATGGCAGGTTCTATCGGTGTGGCCCATGCAGAAGGTGAGAATTTCATTCTTGTCAGCCACGCACCCGATAGCGATTCCTGGTGGAACACAATCAAGAACGGTATTGCACTCGCGGGCGAGCAGGTTGGCGCAAACGTTGAGTACCGCAACCCGCCAACAGGCGATATTGCAGACATGGCTCGTATCATCGAGCAGGCTGCCGCATCAAACCCTGATGGCATCATCACAACCTTGGCTGACCCGGATGTACTGAGTGGTCCTATCCAGAATGCGGTTGACAAGGGTATTCCTGTCATCATCATCAATTCTGGTACACCTGAGCAAGCGGCTGACGTTGGCGCGCTGATGTACGTTGGACAGCCTGAATACGATGCAGGTCTTGCTGCTGGCATGCGTGCCAAGCGTGACGGCGTGGGATCCTTCCTGTGTGTCAATCACGTTATCTCAAACCCGGTAGTTGCTGAGCGTTGCTCAGGTTTCGCTGATGGTCTCGGTGTTGATTTGGGTTCTTCGATGATCGATTCAGGTCAGGATCCATCTGAAATCAAGAACAAGGTCAAAGCTTATCTGACCGCCAACCCTGATACTGATGCTGTATTGACACTTGGGCCAACTTCGGCTGATCCAACTATCGATGCGCTGAAAGAGATGGGTAAAGCGGGTGATATCTACTTCGGTACTTTTGATCTCGGTACCGAGATTGTAAAAGGTATCAAAGACGGCACCATCGTCTGGGGTATTGACCAACAGCCGTTCCTGCAGGCCTATCTGCCGGTAATCGTGCTCGCTAACTACCATCGCTTTGGTGTACTGCCAGGCAACAACATCAACTCAGGTCCAGGTTTCGTTACAGCTGATGCATTGGGCAAGGTTGAAGAGTTTGCAGGCGAGTATCGCTAACGCTAGCGCGTTATTCTGAACGCATTCATTACTGAATTCATTACTGAATGTGGTTTTCTGAACCCTTGAGTGGCAAGGGTTCAGAGCAAATTCAATTGTTTGTCTATACGGCATCTGACGAGTCTCTTGTCAGATGCCGTATTTCGTTCAAGAACCCCGTTTTAACGCTATGGCAATCATTTTATGAGTGAATCCAACCAAACCGCCGCAAACGAAACTGTCGCATCCGATGAACGCGTAAAACAACAATCGGCATTTACCCGCGCGATGATCCGTCCGGAACTTGGCTCGATATGCGGAACCATTCTGGTCTTTGTTTTTTTCCTGCTGGTAGCTCGAGATTCCGGCATGTTCTCGTCCGAAGGCACGATGAACTGGACGATCGTCTCTGCACAATTTGCGATCATCGCGGTGGGTGCATGCCTTCTGATGATTGCTGGCGAATTTGATCTGTCGGTGGGCTCGATGATCGGTTTTGCCGGTATTGTCATTGCGATGATGTCGGTGACCTGGGAATTTCCGATGTGGATCGCCATCCTGACATCATTCGCTGTGTGCATTTCTATTGGTTGGCTCAACGGGTTCATTGTCGTGAAAACCGGCTTGCCCTCTTTTATCGTGACGTTGGCATTCTTGTACATCTTGCGCGGCATGACAATTTTCCTCTCGATTTCAACAACCAACAAAACCATTATTGGTGGCGTCAAGGATGCCGCAGAAGGGGATTGGTTGGCGCCTCTGTTCGGTGGCAAGGTTCTCACGGGACTCTTTTCCTGGTTGGGTGAGAACGGTTGGATCAGTGTTTTCAAAGGTGGATCACGAGCTGGTCAGCCGATCGTCGATGGCATTCCTGCCTTGGTTATCTGGGCCATTGTGTTGATTATTTTTGGTCATCTCTTACTGACACGCACACGCTTTGGCAACTGGATTTATGCGTCGGGTGGTGACGCCCAGGCGGCCCGCTATGTTGGTGTGCCAGTAGCACGAGTCAAGATACTGATGTTCATGTTTACGGCATTTTGTGCAACCGTCTTTGCCACCTGTCAGGTCATGGAGTTTGGTTCGGCGGCGGCAGATCGCGGACTACTCAAGGAATTTGAAGCCATCATATCCGTGGTTATCGGAGGTGCCTTGCTGACCGGAGGCTACGGCTCTGTCATCGGGGCCGCACTGGGCGCGTTGATCTTCGGTGTCGTACAACAGGGCTTGTTCTTTGCCAATGTTGAGAGTTCTCTGTTCCGCGTATTTCTAGGCGGTATCCTGTTACTCGCGGTCATACTCAATACGTATATTCGCCGCATGATTACCGGAGAACGATAACTATGGATACACCAATTATAGAAATGGTCGAGATCCAGAAGCAATTCGGTTCGGTTATCGCTCTGGCAGGTGTGTCACTGTCACTTTATCCCGGTGAATGCCATTGTCTATTGGGCGACAACGGTGCGGGTAAGTCCACGTTTATAAAAACACTCTCTGGCGTCCACCAGCCGACTAGTGGAGAAATACGCGTCGATGGCAAGGCCGTTCAGTTTTCCAATGCGAGAGCGGCGATAGACGCGGGTATCGCGACGGTCTATCAGGATCTTGCGATGATTCCCCTGATGTCAGTATCGCGTAATTTCTGGATGGGTCGTGAACCGCAAAAGCGTGTCGGACCTTTCAAGCTTTACGACACCGAGAAAGCCAACACGGTCACGATGCAAGAGATGGCTCGTATGGGTATCAATTTGCGTGAAGCGGATCAGGCTGTCGGGACCCTCTCAGGTGGCGAGCGCCAGACGGTTGCGATTGCACGAGCCGTGTACTTCGGCGCCCGTGTGCTGATTCTCGATGAACCGACATCAGCGTTGGGTGTGAGACAAACCGCCAACGTCTTGTCGACAATCGACAAGGTCCGCAAGAATGGTATTGGCGTCATCTTCATTACGCATAACGTTCGACATGCCATGGCTGTTGGAAATCGTTTTACGGTGCTTAATCGTGGCAAGACGCTCGGTACGGCTGTGCGTGGAGAGGTGTCGGTTGAAGAATTGCAGGATCTTATGGCCGGCGGCAAGGAAATGGTCAAGCTCGAACAGTCGCTTGGCGGTACGGTCTAAACACCGTCCGTGAATTTTCAATGCCGATTACGCTAAAGGATGTTGCTGATGCTGCGGGTGTCTCGCCGTCGGCAGTATCCAGAACCTTCACCGACGGCGCGTCGGTATCTGAAAAGATGCGTGAGCGTGTTGAGCGAGCTGCCAAAAAACTCGGCTATGCACCCAATGCGTTGGCATCGAGTCTGACGACCGGACGCACGCGATTGATCGGCCTGGTGTCGAACAATTTCCATAACCCGATATTTCTTGAAGTCTTTGATCTTTTTACACGCGGGTTGCAGGATCGCGGGTTGCGTCCGCTGCTGGTCAATTTGTCTGATGAAACGGACCCGGAACAATCGGTCAGAATGTTGCGTCAGTATTCCGTTGATGGCGTCATCGTTGCGTCTTCGACCTTGACGCCTGAATTCGCGAAAGCTTTTCGTGAAGCCAATATGCCGGTGGTACATTCGTTTGGCCGACATACAAGTACGCCTTCAGTCCATGTGGTTGGTATCGATAATGTCGAATGCGGGCGAATTGCGGTTCGTGAACTGGTCGCTCGCGGATATCGTCATATTGCTTTTCTGGGTGGACCTGAATCGGCGACATCTACTCAGGATCGACACAAGGGTTTTTTGACCGAGCTAAAACTGCATGACGGTGTAAGCGCGACGGTATCATTTGCCACTGCTTATTCATTTGATGCTGGTCGCAACGAAATGTCTCGACTGCTTGAGTCGACGCCTGCCGAGGCCTATTTTTGCGGTGATGATGTGTTATCGATTGGTGCGCTTAGCGCAGTGCAGGCAGCAGGTCTGTCAGTACCTGATGATATCGGCATACTCGGACTGAATGATATGGAGATGGCCGGCTGGGAAAACATCGCACTTACCACGATCCGGCAGCCTGTCCGGCAAATCATCAGTTCTTCTATCGAGCTGGTAGCTGCCATGCTCGATGACCCGGACCGGTATCCCGAGGCCCGGCTGTTTCCCTGTTCGTTGGTGGAACGAAAAACCTTGTGCCCAAGGATATCGTCTGAGT
>CAYUZB010000143.1:0-7878 GCA_964449565.1 uncultured Granulosicoccaceae bacterium
GGGGAAGAACTTCACGATACTGTCTAGAATCGATTGTTTGAGTCGACATGCAGTATCGAGCACAATTTGCTATGGTTTTATTATGTGGTTACTAAAACACAATTGCGAACATCTGAAATCCACACATTCGATGTGGTTGCTGCTTTGTGTGTGTTTTTTACTGGCATCCGTTGCAATGCCAGTCTACTCAGTGCAAAAAATAGCTCCGTACGATTCGATGCCCAAAAGCGTTCAGGGCACCGAAATGGGTATACCCGGTGCGATGCACCACGGCACAACGAGCCAACAACATCATGTTGAATTTGGTTCAAACTCGCCGTGCGATGAACCTGGGTGTGAGGGCATGTCCGATTGCTCCGATAACTGCACGATGACCACATGCTGTAGTTCCCCGAGTGCCTCTCAAGCTTTATCTAACGGTGTGCTAACGAACCAGAACGACGAGACCATCCATCGTCTTACTGATGGATCAGCAGTTTTATCCAGACGAACAGAACCGCTCTTTCGACCTCCGATCCTATAACCCCGAAACCTCTGTGAATCTCAGAGGTTATTGAGCTCAGGGTACTTTTTTTGACGGCACGTCTTGCTGCCGATTCGACGAATAATTTTTACCCTGATTGCACTAGTTATGTCTCAGGGTTAAATTATGAATAGGCGATTGTTTCTTCAGTGGAGCGGGGCAGGTACTTTATCCTGCCTAGTTCCTGCTGCACATGCAACGAGCACAGTAGACAGTGGTATTGAACTCACCGCAAAGCCCGGCAAGGCAAATCTCGTAGGCCCGGAATTTCCTGCCACCGATGTGTGGGGATTCAATGGACAGGTACCCGGCACACCGATTCGGATCAGTCGCGGTCAATCTGTAAATGCAACAATACAAAACGCGCTCGAGGTTCCGACCGCCGTGCATTGGCACGGCATACGGCTACCCAATGCCATGGATGGTGTCGCCGGACTGACTCAACCGGCCATCCAACCCGGTGAATCCTTTCTCTATCAATTTACGCCACCAGATAGTGGCACCTATTGGTATCACTCGCACGTCAATGCCTATGAACAAGTGGGACGAGGGCTTTATGGTCCATTAATCATCGAAGAGACGGCACCACCCGTTGTCGACCGGGATCTTGTTTGGATGATTGACGACTGGCGATTGCTTGATGATGCATCGATTAGCAATGACTTTGGAGCGGGCCATGATCGCTCGCATGCGGGTCGCATCGGCAACGTTCCAACCGTTAATGGGCGCTTCCGGGACATTGTCAAAGTACGCACCGGTGAGCGTATCCGGCTGCGATTGATCAATGCATCAAACGCTCGAAATTTTGCCTTGTCCTTCGGTGAACTAACCCCGTCAGTGATTGCCATCGATGGGCAAGCCGTCAAACCCTTCCCGACAAAAGAGCCCATCGTCATAGGCGCTGCGGGACGTGTGGATCTGATACTCGACATGAGCGCTGATCCTGGGTCAATCATGCCCGTAGTCGATAGCTTCTATCGAGAGACATTTGATCTAACCAAATTCGTATACGAAGAAAAACCGTTGAGAGGGTCAGCGCTCGGTAGCGCTATCGATCTCGCGCCACCAGAAATACCAGAACCTGATCTGTCAAACGCAATAGCGATTGACGTGACGATTGCGGGCGGTGCCATGGGCGGACTTCGTCGCGCCAAATTTAATGGTGCATGGATGGGTCTGCGTGAAATTGCCCAGCAAGGTTATGTCTGGGCCGTTAACGATGTTGTTGGCAACAAGCTCGACATGCCGCCACTCATCGATACAAAAAAGGGGAGCTCTATTCGACTGACTCTGCGTAACCAAACCGCATTTCCTCATCCCATGCATTTACATGGTCATCACATGAAACTGCTGTCGATTGATGAGCAACCGCTGTCTGATTCTCGCTGGGTAGATAGTCCGTTGGTTATGCCAAAGCAAACAATGGAACTCGCCTTTGTGGCGGACAACCCCGGTGAGTGGTTGTTTCATTGTCACGCGTTGGAACACCACGCCGCTGGGCTCGGCGCGCTCGTGCGCATAACGTAACGTTGATCAGGAAAATTCCCATCGTGAAAACCATCACAACAGGTCTGTTTGTCTTTTGCTTTCTTCTGGTAGGCATCGTTTACAGCCACTCAGGTGCTACAGGGATCGTTAAAGAAAGAATGGATGCCATGGCAGATATGGGCGATAAATCGAAACTGGTGGCCGACATGTTCAAAGGAAAGAGTGAATTTAACCGAAAAACTCTTGTCGATGCGGCCGACGCCTTTGCACTGCATGGGGCACGAATGGCTGAGCTATTCCCAGACACCAAAGAGAGTCGAACAGGAAGTAAGACAGAGGCGCTGCCCCGCATCTGGGAGGAGTGGGATGAGTTCAGCAAACAAGTCACGGAATTTGTCGAACGCAGTGAGTCTCTCAAAAACACTGTTTCAACAACTGAAGATGAACGTCAGTTGAAAAAGGCCTTTTTTCAGACGACCAAGGGCTGCTCGGGTTGTCATAAGCGATTCCGAAAACCCAAGAAATAGCGCGATGACTGGTTGACATGAAATCCTTGCGCCTATTGTCCGGTCTTACCATTGCGTTACTGGTCGCAGGGTGTACTTTTGCCTATCTACAGGTCAATGATCTGGAGTCCAAAAAAATAAGGGCGCTCCTAGCGGAGAGCGAGCGCATCAGTGGTGATTCAAAAAGAGGAGAGTACGTAGCCATCATGGGTGGCTGTATCGCTTGCCACACCAACTTCGATGATGGCGGCGAACCGTTGGCTGGAGGCGTTCCGATTAAAACGCCATTTGGTACCTTCTACTCCCCGAACATTACCAGCGATCCGAACGCAGGCATTGGCCAATGGACAATCGATGACTTTCTGATTGCAATGTCGGTGGGTCTGTCACCTGACGATAAGCATTACTTTCCCGCGTTCCCGTATACGGCCTACAGCGTGATGTCGGTACAGGAGCTTGTCGATTTAAAAGCCTGGTTAGACACCGTTGAACCGGTGACGACTAAAGCACCCGATCATGATGTTGTGTGGCCAATTTCCCTACGTCCCGGATTACTGCTCTGGAAAGCACTTTTTTTCAATCCGTTAAGAACAACTGATACCGTTGATCGGGGGAGTTATCTCGTTAACGGACCCGGTCACTGCGCTGAATGCCATTCGCCTCGCAATCTATTGGGGGGTCTGACGAGTCGTTCACTGACAGGCAATTCGCGCGGACCTGACGGCGAGTCCGTTCCCGGCATCACTGCCGCTGATCTATCAGAGTGGTCGGTTGAAGATCTCGAACTGTTTCTTGAAGTCGGTATCACGCTCACTGGAGATTTTACTGGCGGTCATATGGCCGACGTGATCGAGTATGGCACCGGTCAGTTGAGCGGTGAAGATCGCACATCGATCGCTCAATATTTACTGTCTGAGGCAAATAATCCATGAAATATCGAACAAAATTCTGCGCTGTACTCCTGCTGTCTTCAATTGTCACTTACCTCTGGGCCTCAGAAGGTACTGATGGGGTACGTACAGAACTGAAAGCCGATGACCTGGTCGTCGTCCAGGCTGGCGAAAAAATCTATCAAGAGCAGTGCGCTTCCTGTCATGGACCTAACCTTGAAGGTCAACCCGATTGGCGAACACGCGACGCTAATGGATTCTTACCTGCGCCGCCACACGATGCCACTGGGCACACCTGGCATCATGCCGATGATCTGTTGTTCGAGATCACCAAATATGGTCCCAATGTTGTCATTAATGACGACAGTTATAAGACCACGATGCCTGTTTATAAGGACATCTTGAGCGATGAGGACATTATTGCCGTGCTGTCGTTTATTAAAAATACCTGGCCAGAAGAACAACGCTCTTGGCAGGAAGAAGTGAACGGAACACAGCGAGATGGATTCAAGGCAACCCCTAAGAAAGAATCATCACTCATAGACAAGTTACTGAAATAACGACCCTCACTCCTGACATTCAATTGAGATTCTTTACCATGAACAACACAATCAGACTTATTTTCTCGTTCGTATTCCTTACGACGGTTCTAACGGCTTGCCAATCCGAAGCAACCTCACCGGAAACAGACAGCGTCAAGGCGAGCGCAACCATTCACAAAGCTGAAATCACTGTTTACAAAAGCCCTACCTGCGGTTGCTGCAAAGACTGGGTAACGTATCTAGAAGAGGAAGGATTTAACGTTACCGCGATCGATCACGACGATGTCGATACGATTAAAGTCAAATACGGTCTACCAGATCCTAAATTGAAGTCCTGCCATACCGCCATCGTAGAGGGCTACCTTGTCGAGGGACATGTCCCCGCAAGCGACATCGAAAGATTATTGAGGACAAGACCAACGAACATCAAAGGTCTCAGTGCACCCGGTATGCCGATGATGTCACCGGGTATGGCCAGTCGTACACCCAAAGACTATGCGGTGTTGTCATTCACCGAATCAGGTGAAACGGCTGTGTATTCACAATACTAGCGGCCATGACATCAGGAACCGCTGACCGTATGCACAACGATCCAGTCGATATCGTGATTCTGGCAAGGTTGCCATGGACTATTTTATGAATAACAAATCAGCAACGCTGTACAGAATGGTAATGACCGATCACATGTGCCCCTTTGGGCTCAAATCCAAAGACCTTCTACAGCGTCAAGGCTACACCGTGGATGATCATCATCTCACCACACGGGAGGCGGTGGATGAATTCAAAGCAACGCACGGCGTTGGCACAACACCACAAACGTTTATCAATGAGGTCCGTATTGGTGGTTTCGATGATCTTAGTGAACATTTTGGCAAGACTACAAAAGAAGGAGGTGCCATAACTTATCAGCCAGTCATCGCACTTTTTGCCGCGGCGTTTGCACTCGCTGTAGCGGTTACCTGGTTGGTGAATGGAGTGTTGTTCAAACCTCAAACGATTGCTTGGTTCATCTCAATAGCCATGGTGTTACTTGGGCTTCAAAAACTTCAGGACATTGAAAAATTCGCAACCATGTTTCTTAACTATGATCTGCTCGCACAAAAATGGGTACGGTACGGGTACGTCTACCCCTTTGTAGAAACAGCGGCTGGATTGTTGATGTTGATGGGTGTTCTAACGTGGTTGTCGGCACCGGCCACGCTATTTATTGCTGGCATCGGTGCGATCAGTGTTATCAAGGCAGTCTATATAGACAAACGCGAATTGAAATGCGCCTGCCTTGGCGATAGCCGTGTTCCTCTGGGTTTTGTCTCTCTTGTCGAAAATCTGATGATGATCGGTATGGCCCTATGGATGTTGGCTTAATGTGAGCCTCCAATAGCCATTTGATAGTGATGGGCCTGGTGATGCGAATCGAGGGACATGAATCCATAGAAACCCAGGGCACTAAGTCGGCTCAACGCGGCAGCGTCTTCGACAGTGATCGTGAGTGTTGCGCCATCATCGTTGAGTTCAGGCTCGATTTTCCAGCCGCGCGATTGCTCGATAAACCGAGAATGCGCCGGCGCCATTCGGTGGATCGACGGTATCGATTTTTCCGTGCCCCGAATATCAAATCGAATCTGATCATCCCCAATGGTGGAGGTTGTCGCTTCGGTGCCCAGTATCAGGTGATTCATGTCCAGTAGATGCACACGTAAGTCATCGATATCAACAGTGTCCCAATCGGTCTCGGCGTCTTGTTCCAACATCGCTACTATTTCGATTAACGCCGCAAAAGTCGCCTGTCCGCCTTCTTGTGGCTGTACACCATCGTTGGTCATGGCGCCGTGGTTCATACCGGGTGTATGTCCGCTGTGCTTTTCAGCCGCCCAAAGCGAGAGCGACACAAGCGCTACCAGCACACTACCCAGCGTTATTAATCGGTGTGACATAAACGGATGTTTCCAAACTGATCTGCGATTCATTATGTGTTTTCTACCCGAATCCGAATATGATTTGAATCATGTCTATTGATCGACTTCCACCACCCCTCGACAGATTAGACAAGAGCGACCTATTGCGCCGAGAGTTAGCATACGGAGAAACTCTGTTTGTCCAAAATAGTGCGACAACTGGATTGTTTTATCTAGTTTCAGGAACGATTGATCTCAAACGATCGACGAGATCCGGTCACATCGTTATGATTCATCGCGCTCGGTCGGGAGACACGTTCGCAGAAGCATCGTTATTCTCTGATACTTATCATTGCACAGCCACTGCCGTATGTGAGGTATTGGTCATCGAGTGCAAACGATCTGCGATATCGCAGTTATTGGATAGGGACATCGAGTTTGCGCGATCCATGGCATCCCGATTTGCAACCCAGATTCAGGAGTCCAGGCGCCGTGTGGAGCTGTTATCGATTCGAGCGGCCGATGAACGCATCCTCACGGCGCTTAATGATGGTTTATTGGTAGAAGACATCACCACCTTTGCAGAAATTATCGGTTTAGCACCTGAAACCGTTTATCGGACATTGGCACAGTTGAGCAGGGAAGGGCGGATTGTAAAAACAGCACGAGGTCAATATCGGTTGAACGCGTAGGCAATCACGGCTGAGGTAAGTACTATTGCTCACATCGGTTTTTGTGAACCACAACCCGCGATATAAATTGAGACGATAAGCATCTTGAGCCGGTCAGGCTATGACTTCCTACTTTGGAACATCACAGATACCGACGTACCGCTTCCTTGTAGTCCAGGTAAGCCTTGCCGTACTGACGTTCAAGCCATGGCTCCTCTGATAGGGGTGCGACCAGTAGCACCAGGATTCCCGCAACTATCGCTGGTAAGGCAACCACGGACGCGCTCAGAAGCGCCCAACCGATCAGTATCGCGATATCAGCGACGTACTGTGGGTTCCGTGAATAACGATAGAGTCCATCCACCTTGAGTTGCCCAACTGCACCACCAGTCTGTGGAAGCCCGAACCGAATCACCTCTGACCATACTGCGAGGTTACCCAAAACGATTAAAAGCGGTCCCAACAAATAACGCAAATGACCTGCAATGGAGGCCTCACCCCATCCAAGCACGCCCAAGGCGATAACAACGCCGAACAGTGTGTACGTGATGCCCCAAACAATGATGGGCGTATTGGGGCCATAGGACTGTGGTGGCCAGATTCGTCGATCGGGGCACACGATCGACCATACAATGCCAGCCAGCGTCAATCCCGCGAGAACCAGTGCCAATACCAGTAAACCTGCAATGAGCACAACTTCTCAGCCCACCTGATGTTGATGACTATTCACTTCGCGTCGCTCGTCTAAAGCTTGCTTGATGATCTGGGAGGCGGAAGACAGAAACAGACTGCCCATGATCCCTGCAACGATCAGATCTGGCCAGCCGCTGGCCGTTCCCCAGACACCAAGAGCTGCCAACAATACTGCGATGTTTCCGATAGCGTCGTTGCGCGAACAGAGCCAGACAGAACGAACGTTGGCGTCTCCGTCCTTGTAAGTGATTAACAAGAGCACACTTACGCAGTTTGCGACCAACGCAAGAAAACCAACCCAGCCCATTATTTCAGCGGCCGGAACACCACCGTAGAACACTCGATACACCGTCGAACCGAATACCCATGTTCCCACTACCAGTAGGCTGATGCCTTTAAACAGCGCCGCATTAGTTCGCACCGTAACCGATGCGCCAATGACGGCCATCGAAAGACCGTACGTCAACGCATCGCCGAGAAAGTCGAGTGCATCAGCCTGCAGGGCTTGCGATTGTGCAAGACGACCGGCACCCATCTCCACGACGAACATCAGCGCATTGATGACGATGACGAGCCAGAGCCTACGCTTGTAATCCTGCGATACTCCATCGAATTTCGCGTCGTGGTCACAACATCCGGACATTTTTGATTCATCTTGCTTCGGTATTGG
>CAYUZB010000144.1:0-7854 GCA_964449565.1 uncultured Granulosicoccaceae bacterium
CCGCGTTCAATAATCTGCAAGCGTTCGTTCAGAGGCATCCAGTACAACTGATTAGGTTGTTCCTGTGACCAGCGCAGTCCGCCTTTTTCGCCGAAGACTTGAATGGTCAGCCCATGCTGACGTCCAATGGCTATGGATGACGTCCAAAGACGACCGATCGTGCCACCGTCCATACGGAAGTTGACCATGGCGTCGTCTTCCAACTCACGCGAACTGATGCAAGACGCAATGTCGGCCGACAGTTTGGTGACCTCTTGACCGGTGACGAAGCTTGCCATATGCATGGCGTGAATACCGCAGTCGGCAAATTGTGCCGAGACGCCTGCCTGCTTCGGATCGTAGCGCCAGCGCACACGCGGATTGTCGGCATCAGCGGCATCGGCGTGATGACCGTGGGCGAATTCGGCATTGACTACACGAATGGCACCGAGATCACCGCGCGCGATCATCGCGCGCATATGTCGAACCAGCGAATAACCAGAGTAACCATAGTTAACGGCGCAAATCTGCTTTGTCGATTCAACCAGACGTACGATCTGTTCGCCTTCATCAACGGTCATGGTCATCGGCTTTTCGCACAACACATTAAAACCTGCTTCGAGAAACGCTTTGGTAATTTCAAAGTGTGTTGAATTAGGTGTTGCCACCGTGACCAGATCGATCCGGTCATCGCGGTTGCGTTCGCCTTCGAGCATGTCCTGCCAGCTACCGTAGGCACGCTCGGCACTGAGGCCCAAGCGTTGTGCATAGGCACGCCCTTCATCCGGGCGATGATCGAGTGCGCCGGCGCTAAATTCGAACAAGCCATCGAGACCCGCGCCCAGGCGATGGGCAGGACCTATCTGGCTGCCTTCGCCGCCACCAATCATTCCCCACTGGAGTTTTTTGCTCATGAGATAGTGTTAATCGTTAGTTTGTTCTGGATAGCTCGACTATTGAAAGACTCGATAAGAATGAGTTTTAAAATGGTATTGCCGGCCTGGTTTCACTTGATGACAAAGCAACAGAAACCTTGTTCATCAGGTGAATCCGATGGACTGCAAATATTCGCGATTGACCTTCGCATCACCCAAGGGGTCGGGGTCGAGAGTAGGGTCACAGTCTTGTTCGATGGTGCACCAACCCTCGAAGTTTGAGTCGAGTAACAGCTGGCGGACTTTGGGAAAATCGACTTCACCGTCAGCGAGGTTACAAAAAATCCCTTGACCGCAAGCGTCATAGAAACCGGTGCGGTTGGCAATAGCAGCTGCTTTGATCTTCGCATCCGTGGACTTGAAGTGCACATAGCTGATGCGGTCCATATGACGCTGCATAAATGCCACGGGATCAAAACCCGCATAGGTGCAATGTCCGGTATCAATGCAAATCTTGAGAATGTTTTCATCGACTTCACTGAGCAGGCGTTCAATCTCTGGTTCAAAGTCCATAAAGCCACCGGCGTGCGGATGTATTTCCGGTATGAGTCCGTATTCTTCCGCGCCAATCTTTGCAACCGTTGCGATGCGGTCTCTATAGGCAGCCCATTCAGTGTCATCCATCTGTTCGGCTTCACTGGCCCGGCCCGCAGTAGGTGCGCGCCTTGGTGAGATCGAATCGATCAGAACAAAATGCCTGGCACCGTGCGCAACTAGCGCCTTGCAGGTTCGATGAGTGCCATCGAGTACATCATCCCATTGCGCCGGATCATGAAACGCGCGAAAGACCACGCCGCCAATCAATTCCAGTTGGTGTTCTGCAAGCGCCTCAGCGAGCACCGCCGGGTCCTCCGGCATAAAACCTACCGGACCCAGTTCGATGCCGGTATAACCCGCATCCTTGCAATCTTTGAGTACGGATTGCCAGCTTGGGTTGCGCGGATCGTCTGCAAATTCAACGCCCCAGGAGCATGGCGCGTTGCCAATTCTGATCGTCATAGTATTGACCTGAGTAAAGGCCTGAGGATAGTCAGGAAACGGGAGGGAAACGTGGTTGCAGCGTACCTCTCGCGACACTTTCTGGCCGTTGAGCGACTCTTTGCAACCGGTTGCATTTCATTGTATCCTCGTGCTTTGCGAGCCGTCAATACTCAAGGCTGCGCACTGCTGACTCTTAGCCCCGAACGGTGATGACCGATGAGTACGAGTGACAAGACCATCCGTCTGACAATGGCTCAGGCGATTGTGCGTTGGCTGTCGAATCAATATATCGAGAATGACGCGAGGAAAGAACGCATCTTCGGCGGCGGCTTCGGTATTTTTGGTCATGGCAATGTCACCTGTCTGGGTGAAGCGCTGCACAATCATCGTGATGAGCTGCCGTTGTATCGCGGGCAGAATGAACAAAGCATGGGCTTTGCTGCAGCGGCCTATGCCAAGTATCACCTGCGCCGACGCATGATGTTTTGTACGGCGTCGGCAGGTCCGGGCACATCGAACTTGTTGACCTCCGCAGCCTTGGCTCACGCCAACCGTTTGCCCATGTTGTTGCTATGTGGTGATGCTTACATCACCCGATTGCCTGACCCTGTGTTGCAGCAGATGGAAAATTTCTCCAACCCGACCGACGGTGTCAATGATGCCTTTAAATCAGTGACTCGTTTTTGGGACCGGCTCTGTCATCCTGCGCAAATCATGCAAAGTTTGCCGCAGGCGCTTGGCACTTTGCTTGACCCGGCCGATTGTGGTCCCGCGTTTATCGGTATGCCGCAGGATGTTCAAGGCTGGGCTTATGATTATCCTGAGTCGTTTTTCAACAAGCGGGTGCATCGTATTCGACGCGCGTCACCCGATACTCATGAGATCGACGATGCGCTCACGCGGATAAGGTCCGCGAAACGCCCCATGATCATTGCCGGAGGGGGTGTACAGTATTCTGGCGCAGTCGAAGAACTGACCGCATTCGCCGAGACCTACGCCATACCGGTTGTCGAGACTATTGCGGGACGGGCAAACCTCGTCAACACGCATCCGCTTAACATCGGACCGATAGGTGTGACCGGTTCGGATTCAGCAAATGCAATTGCAACAAAAGCGGATGTCGTAATCGCTGTGGGTACTCGGCTACAGGATTTCACCACGGGTTCCTGGACAGCGTTTGCCAAGGACGCGCAATTTGTGTCTTTAAACGTCGGTCGTCATGATGCGACGAAACATCAAGCCTTGACCGTAGTCGGTGATGCGAAACTTGGCCTGGTATCGCTGAGCGAAGGCTTGTCCGGATATCAATCTCCCACAGAGTGGACGGCGACAGCCCAAGCGGAACGCAAACGTTGGGACGCGTATGTGGCCGATAATGTTGCACATGGCAACAAGCCCAACTCCTATGCGCAAGCGATTGGTGTGGTCAATGAATTATGTGACCCAACAGATCGTGTTGTCGCGGCGGCGGGTGGTTTGCCTGCAGAAGTGACTGCCAATTGGCGAACGCTTGCCACCGGCACGGTCGATGTCGAATTTGGCTATTCCTGCATGGGCTATGAAATAGCCGGAGGTTGGGGTGCACGCATAGCCCAGTCGGAAAAAGAACCCGATCAGGACACCATCGTGTTTACGGGCGATGGTTCCTATCTGATGTTGAATTCAGATTTGTACTCGAGTGTTTTGACGAAAAAGAAACTGATTGTGCTGGTGCTGGATAACGGTGGTTTTGCCGTGATCAACAAATTGCAAAACAACACCGGTAATGAGAGTTTCAATAATCTGATCAAGGATTGCCCGACGGTGCCCGAACCGTTTGCGGTGGACTTCGAAGCCCATGCGGCATCAATGGGTGCCCATGCCGTGACGGTGAGTAATCCTGCCCAGTTGGGCGATGCATTCAAGGTGGCAAAAGCAAATGATCGTACCTCAGTGATTGTCATGAAGGTCGATGCTTATGAAGGCTGGACCACCGAAGGGCACACGTGGTGGGAGTGCGGCACACCTGAGGTCAGCGACAGTGAAAAGGTACGCAAGGCGCATGCTGATTGGGAGTCGAGTCGTCCCCTGCAGCGTAAGGGTGTCTGATGGGGTTTGACGTTGCACAGTTAAGTCCCAATCACTTTGTTGTGATCGGACGCGCGGGCATGGATATCTATCCTGACCCGCCGGGTACGCGTACCGAAGATGCCACGCATTATTTTACTAGCCTGGGTGGGTCGTCGGCGAACATCTGCGTTGCCATCAATAAACAAGGTGGCAGCACGGCATTGGTGACATCCGTATCCGATGATGCAGTTGGCCGTTACTGCATCAATCAGCTCGATCGTTATGGCGTTGACCGCCAGCATGTGAAGTCGGTTGCTGGCGAATTCAGAAACTCTCTGGCGGTTGTCGAAAGTCGCGTCGAAGATCATCAATCGGTGATCTATCGTAATGGTGCCGCCGACTTTCAAATGAACGTCGATGATGTCAGCCGGGTCGCCTACGGTAACTACGCCGCCCTGATAACGACCGGTACGGTGTTAGCCGCTGAACCCTCGCGCACGGCTGCTTTTCATGCCTTTGATCTGGCACGCGACAGTGGCTTACCGTTGATTTTTGATATCGACTATCGCCCGTATAGCTGGCCATCGGCAGAAGATGCGGCGCAAACCTATTCGCGAGCTGGCGCACTGTGCGACATCATTATTGGTAACGATGTTGAGTTTGGTTTTATGGCAGGTGATTACGACAAGGGACTGGACAAGGCAAGAGAACTTGCCAGAACATCAGCCAGCATTGTCATTTACAAGATGGGCGAGGAGGGTGCCATTACACTCACCCCCGATGATGAATTTCGAACCGGTATCTATCCCGTTGATGCGCTGAAGCCGACCGGCGCAGGCGACAGCTTCATGGGTGGATTCATTGCCTCGCTCGCCTCCGGTTATAACTTGAAAGAGGCCGTGATGCGTGGATCAGCATCAGCATCCATCGTGGTATCTCGAGTTGGTTGTGCACCGGCAATGCCGACGGTGTCAGAGCTCGAAGATTTTCTCGCAGCACACCCCGGCCCGACATTGGCCTAACAGGATAAAACAATGCATATCGCTCCGTATGACAACCAGAACAAACCGATCGTCGACGTGGAAGATGCGCTGGTGCCACTTAACTATTTCAACATCGTCAAGTTGAAGAAGGGGGATGCTTTCGAGTACCAGGTACCTGGTTATGAAACCTGCATTGCACCTGCTACTGGCACGGTTGATGTCGAGATCGAAGGGGTGGCGTTCAAATCACTGGGCAACCGCGGTGTCGACGTGTGGGATGGTGAACCGGAAGGTGTTTATGTACCGGTTGGGGCAAAAGCCACCCTGTCGTGTATCTCCGATACAGCGGAAGTTTTTATCGCAGGTGCCAAGTTTGACAAGGTACTGGAGCCGTTCGATGTGCGTAGCGCGGAACTGGATCTGGTCCAGTACGGTTCTGATGACACCAAAACGCACCGCAAGATTAAACACATTCTGGGTCAGAAACAGCATGACAAAGTAGGCCGATTGTTGGTCAGTGAGTTGTTTACTGTGGGTCAAGGTGGTTGGTCCGGTTTCCCTTCACATAAACATGATACCGATCGTCTGCCTGACGAAACGCGACACGATGAAACTTACAACTTTCGCTTTCGTCCGAATCATGGATCTGGTGTGCAGATGTTGCAGCGCGTCGACAACGAACCGGGAGATGCCTACCATATCGTTGATGGTTCAACGATATGTCTGGACAAGGGGTATCACCCCTGTGCCGCACTGCCAGGTTATGAGATGTACTACTTCACCATTCTCGGTGGCTTGACTCAGCGTTCACTTGTGCAGTTTTTCCAACCGACACATGCTTATCAGATTGAGACGATCCCGGGTATCAAGGACATGATTGCGAAATTCAAATGAAACCGGTTAAAACGCAGCCGATTCAAATGAAGCCTGTCAATGGGAACGTCAATAGCAAACTATATGAGTTCATACCAATGAGCATGTGTCAATGAGCTTGGTAACACTGGCCGATGTTCTGCAACCTGCGCTCAAGAACGGGCATGCTGTTGCAGGCCTGGTGACACTCGGCTGGGAAGATATGCGTGCTTATGTCGCTGCTGCCGAGGCAGAGAATCTACCGCTCATTCTGCAGGCAGGGCCGAGTTGTCGTGAGCACACCCCCTTGCCGATTCTTGGCAAGATGTTCAGACATCTGGCTGAAAATGCATCTGTGCCAGTTGTTGCTCACCTTGATCATGGGTATACGTTCGAAGAATGTCAGATTGCGCTCGATAGTGGTTTTACTTCATTGATGTATGACGGATCGCGAAAGCCGCTGGCGCAGAATATCGAAGAGACGCAACGGGTTGTCGAATTGGCCCACGGTGCTGGCATTTCCTGTGAGGGTGAGATTGGTTTTGTCGGATACTCAGGCGGTGAGTCATCTGATGGCACTGATCCGATAGAGGCAAAAGCGTTCGCCGAGCAAACGGGGGTTGATGGCATGGCCATATCCGTTGGCAATGTGCATTTACAACAAGACAAGGAAGGAGGCTTGGACGAGGAGCGCATAGCAGCCATAGAAGCGGTTACGCAGGTGCCGCTGGTTATCCATGGTGGCTCGGGAGTGCCGGTTGCACAGCGAAGCAAACTGGCGCGAGAGTCAGCGATTTGTAAATTCAATATTGGTACTGAGCTACGTATGGCCTTCGGTCAGGCACTTCGCGAAGCGGTTAACGCTGATGCAGACCGTTTCGACCGCGTAGTGATTCTCAAGGAAACCCATGACCCCATCGAGCAGGCAGCACGTCGTGTACTGAAAGCGCTTGCTGGATAATCAAGACGTGGGATCAAGTGTTAACTGAACGTTTCCTGCAGCGTCCGAGTGAATGTTGAGAGACTTGCGCGTTGCATGAAGTGTAAAAGCGGTACTTGATGCGGCTCACAGTGTACGATCTCATCGAGACCTGTATTTCCGCTAAGTGCCCAGTGCAGCCCTTCGCTAGCTATTGATCACTCGTATTCAGAGTGTATCTGCCAGTATGCTCTTGACTAGCCGCTTGGCATTAGTAAATTCTACATCATCCGAATTCAAAGACGTAGCCATTCGAAACATCGCCTTCCACAATGCCCACGCTCTCGCTCTCTCCCAAGTATTATTATCAATTTGAAGTGCGGCTCGAAACACTTGTCGAGCACTATCATCAAAAAAGGTCCATGCCATCACGAGATCACAAGCAGGATCGCCAATCGCGCAATTGCCAAAGTCAATAACGGCCACCGATTTGTTCTTCGTTATTAAAATGTTTGACGGCTCTAAATCTCCGTGAATCCAAACAGGACTTGAATCCCAATTCGATTCGAGCGCCTTGGACCAGACTACCAATGCTGCATCTGCGTCGATTTCATTGGCGAGCAGTCTTGCGTACTCAGTCACTTCAGAATCATATTCCCCTAGATCACCACCGCGAAAGTAGTTATGCAAGCCTGGCGCTGGACCATCGGATGATTCCACTGAGTGAAGTTCTAAAATGAAATTAGATACTGAGCGAGCAATCCCCGATGTATCAGAGATATCAGGTGGTAAGTCGGTGCCATCAATCCAACTGTAGATAGACCATGACCACAGAAAGCCATGCCCTGGCATTCCTAGAGCCACCACTTGTGGAATTTGAGTTGAAATACGGTCGTTTAGAAATGGAAGCCATTTCTGCTCCTTGGGCACTTGAGCAGCATACGACTCAGCGCTTGGCAACCGTACCAATAGCTCGTCACCTAGTCTAAAAGTTCTGTTATCCCAGCCACTACGTGCAACAGGCTTTATTGCTAAGTTCGACCATTGGGGGAACTGGTCTTGGATTAATTTTTGGACGAGCTTGTCGTCAATTTGCATTCGAAAATCCAGCGCCTTTACGAGTTTGGAGAATTGCGGCTATTACCGCAGTTGGCCG
>CAYUZB010000145.1:0-7786 GCA_964449565.1 uncultured Granulosicoccaceae bacterium
GCATGGCCGAATTCGGCTTTTTGGGAGTGGTGGTGTACACGCGTGTACACACGCCTCGCTTCTGCGGGCAGGCCTGCAAGGCCGGGACATTGGATTTCTCCGCTTTGCGCTTGCGCGGCTTGCGGACCAGCTGATTAATAGTCGCCATACAATTGTCGATGTTCGCCGCCAGCATTCTCCACAATAGTGGGAAATGGATTGGGACGGGTTTGGTTTCCGGAATCCAGAACGAAAAACAGGCCGAGATAAATCGACCTGCTACTGAGCTGCGGGATTGTAGTGCGTCTGCGCTGCTGTGTCAATGGTTGTCAGGAGATTCCTTAGCGCCTGACAACGGCTTCAACGTTCAAGAAACGAGAGGCAAAACTGAGGCGCTTGAGCACCTTCAGGGACAGCTCTGGAAGACTCTATCCTCCGTATGCCGCTGCGCGCCAGGCACGAGACCCGCCCAGAATTCAATGCCCCGGCAGACTCAAAGGCTGGCTCGCGCTGACACTGATGACAAATCGAACAGACAGATCGTGTCAGCATTCGACTCGTCACCCACGATCAATGCCTTTTTTACATCTTCACCAATCAGATTACCAGAGCCCTCGAACATGATCCTGGGGATATCCGCAAGGTCATCCTGACTGAATGGCATGATCGAATCGACCGAGTCGACCATTAGCCCTTGCTTGACGCCATCTCTTTCAAACACCAATACCTTGGCATTGGACAGACTCTGGCACTCGTCCAATTCATACAATTTGCGCGAATCAATAACCGCGACAAGCTCCCCACGCAGGCTAGCCATTCCAAGCATATGACTGGACATATTCGGTGTCTTAATCATGTTATCGGGCAAATCGATAACTTCTCTCACCTCTGCGATATCAAGGCCATAGCGACTGCCCAAGGAGAACGTAATCAAGGTACTACTATTGAGCGCACCCTTTTTTTGCAGACGCGAAGTTTCGACACTATCGTTAAACAGACTATCGCAGCCTTTGGTGATGCCTTCAATTTCCTGATTGGTCAAGATTTCATCATGCTTGAGAACGATCGTATGTGAAGAATCATTAGTGGACGAAATGCATCCCAGAAACAAAGTACTCGCCTGTTCGCCAAGAACCGGAAAAGGCATAAGGTCCTCATCAAAGTAAGTAATGATGCTCTCTATCGAGTCAACCAGCAGTCCGAACAAACCATCGACCACCTTCATCACGATGACCCGGCTACTGTCTGACTGTATGACCGCATCAACCGGAGAATCTCCACAGCCCAAAACGGCGCTAAAATTGATAACCGGCACCGTACTACCACGAATGTCGATCAAGCCCGGACAAATCTTACTGCTCAGATCGGTATTTTCAATTTTTTTGATATCGACAATTTCCCTTATCGATGCGATATCCAAAGCGCAATGCGAATTCCCTACCGTGAAAGATATGCATTGCTTGCGCAAGCCACGTTTACGCTTGGCTTTGATGACTGAATCAGGGCTACCGGTTCTTGGTAATTTTTCGAGGTTCAACATACCTTGAGCATCGAGAATCTGTACGATCCGACGTCCTTCGTCCAGTTTGAATACGCCTTTGACGACTTGATCCCGCTCAGAACTACCGCGTGATTCAAACCAGCAGGTTTCAACATCTTCGTCACTAAATACTTCTGCCGTCGCATCAAATAGCAAGCCCAAACACAAATGACCATGCTCCACGATGGCCACTTTTCGTTGCTCATGCCCATCCATCTCGCGAATGGGCAAATCAAAAATTCTTCGCAGATCCACTACCGGTACGATGACCCCACGTAAATTGAATATTCCCAAAAGATAAGCAGGCGATAATGGAATGACGCTATAGGCCTCCGGTTCGTTTACTACTTCCTGAATGGAACTGGCCGACAAGGCAAATTCAGACTCTCCCAGTGAAAAAGATCCGTATATGCCAGATACTTCAGATTTGTTGTTCGATTCTGTTGAATGCATGTTTTCGCGATCCTGTTAAGCGGCAATTCTGGGAATACTTCTAACTTGAAATTCCCCACTGCTGCACTGGATGGACATTTTCCGACCTTCAGACCCACCGGTTTCCTGATGTACAACGATGATATTTTGCTCATCAAGAATACTCAATGCAGCTTGTGCATTCGTATACCCAACCAATTTATTCGTCTTCTCAGCGCCTTGCCTTGTCATATTGGCACCCCCTGCTACAACCGCACGTATATCTCTATAGTCAGTAATACTCATTAACTGCGTTAATGAATAGATGGCCTGATCGACATACCGCGCACCAATTTCAAAGTCTTGATCTGGGGATTGGGATAAAAGACAATGTGCCAAACCATACACACCCCGTTTTTTCCAAAGAAAGCCTATACCAACACATGACCCAAGTATGGTTTGCAGTTCGACGTCACCAGAACCGGTTTTGACTTCGCCAATATGCACATTATAATTTTTATTATTCATGCTATCTGCTGTTTCAGTGAAGCATCCTTTACTCGATATATCGTCGGTATAACTGGTTCAAATTCGGTATCGAGATTGTTTAACGTTTCCGACTCACCGATAATCGCTACACCTTGAGGAACCAGGGCATGATGCAGATTTGCCATGACTTTTTTCTGATCATCTTTTGTAAAATATATCAACACATTACGCAGAAGAACGAGATCAAAGCTGCTTGATTGACTAACGCAATCAAACAAATTGAATTCATTGAACTGCAAACGACTCTTGATATCAGGCAAAACTCGAAATCCATTTTCGTCGTCACCAATCAGGTATCGTGAAAATAGATCAGCTTGCGTATTTCGAAAGCGTTCTACCGCCCGCCCCTTGTACAAGCCTCTTCTGGCATGCTCAACGACCGCGGGCGCTATATCCGTACCCAAAATCTGAAAATCGAAACCCGGGTGCTTATCCTTGAATTGCTGCATCACCACCCCCAGTGTATGTGCCTCCTCACCTGTGGATGATGCTGCAGACCAGACCTTTAGTGTCTTTCCTCGATTGGCCTGATACCAATCGGGGATAAACGTTCCGCTCACATAATTCCAGATTCTCGGCGTTCGATAAAAATACGTTTCATTCGTCGTAATAGCGTTGACGAAAGATCCATGCTCACTTTTATTGGTAGTCAAGTACTCGAAGTAGCTTTCGTACGTATCCAGATCCAACTCACGCATACGACTGCGCAACCGACCTGACAACATCTCTTTTCTGTCAGCGCCAATCGTAATACCCATCATCTGATGAATAAGCGCACTGAACTGCTTGAAACATATATCATTCATGCGCAATGGATCAGTCTGAATCATCACTTTTTACTCATTAAAAAATTATCGAGAAAATTTATTATTGAGAAAACTTACGGACTTCAGACTTCAGTGTTTCCGCACCAACCTGCAACTGACTCGTCGATGCCGCTATCGCATCTGATGCAATGGCAGAATTTTCGGTAGCTTCGGCAATCCGTTGAATGGCATTACTCACATCCCTTGCTGCAGTTTGTTGTTCCTGTGCAGCGGTGGAAATCTCCGCTATTGAATGCGTGGTCTTGGCAACTCCGTCAACTATTTTTCCAAATGCTTCAGCGGCTTCTTTTGAAATTTCACCACCTTGTACGACTCGCTTGACTGACTCATTGATCAACTTGGTGATCTCTTTGGTTGCCTGAGAGGAGCGCTCGGCCAGCTTCCTGACCTCATCGGCGACAACTGAAAAGCCGAGTCCATGCTCGCCGGCTCTGGCAGCTTCAATTGCCGCGTTAAAGGCCAGAAGGTTAGTTTGACTGGCTATTTCTCCAATGACTTTGACAATCTCGCTGATTTCTTCCGATGATTTATTGATCAGCTCCATGGACTCAATTGATCGCTCTATAGCCTTTGAACCATGTTCGGCTTCTTGTTGGGTATTCTTTGCGACATTGTCAGCCTCTTTACTATTTTCAGCAATGGAGTCTATCGATGCACTCAATTCTTCAACAGACGCATTCATTTCTTCTGTAGTTGCACCTAACTTCTGTGCGCCGTCTGCAACGGTACTGGCTTTTTCAGAGATATCACGCGTACTGAGGGCGAATTCTTCGGAAATCCGTGTGACAGATTCTTCGACTTCCACTTGAGCAGTCGCGTTAGTTGCGTACTTGACTATCTTGACGACTTTCCCATTTGGATCGATGATCGGATTGTAAGTGGCTTCGATCCAGATCACTTTTCCATGATTACCCAATCGCTTGTAACGACCGGAATCAAACACGCCACTCCCCAGTTTTTCCCAAAAGTGCGCATACTCGCTCGATGCGGTGTAATCACTATCGCAAAACATGCGATGGTGTTTGCCCTTGATTTCTTCCAGTGAATACTCGAGCGTAGATAAAAACGCCTCATTCGCCGTTATTATCGTACCGTCGGGATTGAATTCAATGACAGCCATGGCTTTGTCAATTGCCGCCATCTTGCCTTCATTCTCTGCCCTAGCACGCATTTCGCTTGTGATATCAACAGCAAATTTTATGACGCGCTGCGGCTTGCCGGAAGCATCAAGAATCGGGTTGTACGAGGCATTGATCCAAACTTCCTCACCATCTTTAGCGATACGTTTGTATTCACCAGTATGAAATTCACCCTCTGCCAGATTCCTCCAGAAGTACTTATAATCTAACGACGAAGCATATTCCGAATCACAGAAAATACGATGATGCTTACCTTGTATTTCCTGCAGTGAATATCCCAAGGTCGACAGAAAGTTCTCATTAGCAGTAATGATTGTCCCGTCCAACTCAAATTCGATCACTGCCTGAACTCGATTGATCGCCTCAACAATCCCATCTGTGACTGCCACCGTGTCAACGGCACGATTTTCTGCCGTATTGGTCTTGCTCATAACCAAAACTCCGCTTGTTATTTTTCGCCTCTGTTATCGCGGTATCGGAGTTCAAACAAACTAAATTAGGCCACACTCCCCATTCTTCCAAGCAAATCGGATTTGGCATGTTACATACACATAGGCTCGTCCCTGTTACTTGCGATCAGGTTCACTAAAACGCAAAGGACAGCTATTCGAGATAGGTCGTTAGTGTTTGATACTGATGAGCAAAAGCACCGACCGGAAAATTGACTAACTATCCGTCGGGCTTTTTCGCAGGCGAAAAAAAAGCGTTCCGACAAACCGGAATAACCGGTTTATCGGAACGCCTTGTACTTCACCCGCAAGCGATCAGGCTTGCTGGTGATCGCTCATTGGCCTGAACGTCAGCTTATACGTCAGAGCTTTCCGAGGGTCCCGAAGGCGCATCCTCCGCTCCCGCAGGCGGGGTAACCGGGGCTGGTAATTCATCACCCCCTGCCAACAAACCAGCCGGTGCGATCGCATCATTTGGCAGCATATTGCCACCTGCCAACGCTGACTCCTGTTCGATAACCTGCTCAAAGGCGTCATCAATATCAAGCTTTGTACGACGCTTGCGTCGATCATTATGGAATGCGAGACCCGTTCCGGCAGGTACCAAACGGCCCACAATAACGTTTTCTTTCAAGCCACGCAGATCGTCACGAGCGCCACGAACTGCCGCATCGGTCAACACGCGAGTCGTCTCCTGGAACGATGCAGCGGAGATAAACGACTCGGTAACAAGCGACGCCTTGGTAATACCAAGCAGCAAATTGTCAAATTCTGCAATCGACGCTTTTGGATTCTCCTCGAGCAATTTTTCGTTGATTTCCTTGACGCGTAAAAAGTCAATTTGCTCACCACGCAGCAGACGAGTGTCACCTGGGATGCTGATTTCAACTTTTCGCAGCATCTGACGGATGATGACTTCGATGTGCTTGTCGTTGATCTTTACCCCTTGCAGACGATAAACATCCTGGATTTCCTGAACGAGATACGCGGCGAGCGTTTCGACACCACGGAGTCTCAGGATATCTTGAGGGTTAGGTTCGCCATCGGCAATGACTTCACCCTTTTCAACGGTTTCACCTTCGAACACGTTGATATGACGCCATTTAGGAATCAGCTCTTCATAGTGCTCCTGCTTCGGCCCAGTAATAACCAGACGCTGCTTGCCCTTGGTTTCCTTACCGAAACTGACTGTACCACTGGTTTCTGCAAGGATCGCAGGCTCCTTCGGCTTGCGAGCTTCAAACAAGTCAGCAACTCGCGGCAGACCACCCGTGATATCACGTGTCTTTGAAGATGCTTGCGGAATACGCGCAACAACATCGCCAACAACGATGGGATCGCCATCCTGCAGGTTGATGATCGCACCCGGTGGCAAGAAATAATGCGCAGGGATCTCGGTACCGACATAGTTCAAGTCGTTACCGTCCTTGTCTACAAGTTTGACCATCGGACGCAGGTCCTTGTTGGTGCCACCGCGTTGCTTGTGGTCGGTTATGACGATATCGGTCAGACCGGTAATGTCATCGGTTTCCGCCTTGATGGTGACGCCTTCGACAAAGTCAGAGAACTTGGCAAAACCCGCTACCTCAGTGATAACCGGATGGGTATGCGGATCCCAGGTGGCGAGAATACCGCCGGCTTCAACCGCTTCCCCGTCCTTGACGTTGATCACGGCACCATAGGGAATCTTGTACCGCTCACGTTCACGGCCGTTGTCATCGACAAGGGAAAGTTCGGCAGATCGTGAGACCGCCATCAACTTGCCATCCTTGTTGGTGATCTCCTTCATGTTAAGCAGACGTGCACTACCTTTGGACTTCGCTTCAACGCTTGAAGCCGCCGCAGATCGAGACGCTGCACCACCAATATGGAAGGTACGCATGGTCAGCTGGGTACCCGGCTCACCAATCGACTGAGCAGCCATGACACCCACCGCCTCACCGATGTTGATCATGTGACCACGGGCCAGATCACGACCGTAGCAAGCTGCACAGACTCCATAGTCAGCCTCGCACGTGATCGCTGAACGCACAATGATTTCGTCGACACCGGCCTCTTCCATGACATCAACAAGCTTTTCGTCAAGCAAGGTATTGGCGGGCACCAACACTTCTTTCTTGGTACCAGGCTTGATGATGTCATGTGCAACCACGCGACCGAGTACTCGCTCGCGCAGTGGTTCAACAACATCACCACCTTCGATGATCGGCTTCATGGTCAAGCCTTCGCTGGTGCCGCAGTCTGGATCAACGACCACCATATCCTGGGCAACATCGACCAGTCGACGAGTCAGATAACCGGAGTTTGCTGTTTTCAGAGCGGTATCAGCCAGACCTTTACGCGCACCGTGTGTCGAGATGAAGTACTGGTTAACATTCAGCCCTTCGCGAAAGTTCGCAATGATCGGTGTTTCGATAATCGAACCATCCGGCTTGGCCATCAGACCACGCATACCGGCCAACTGACGAATCTGTGCAGCAGAACCACGAGCGCCCGAATCGGCCATCATGAAAATCGAATTGAACGATTCCTGATCGACAGTCTCGCCCTTGGCGTCGACGACCTTCTCGGTGCCGAGACCGGCCATCATCGATTTTGCCACCTGATCATTGGCAGAAGACCAGATATCAACGACCTTGTTATAGCGTTCGCCGTTGGTCACAAGGCCTTCAGAGTATTGTTCCTGAATTTCTCGTACTTCCGCTTCAGCGGCCCCTACAAGCACTTTTTTGTCGTCCGGAACAACCATATCACCGACGCCGATGGAAACACCGGCGAGCGTCGCATAGCGGAATCCGAGATACATCAATTGGTCGGCAAAGATGACCGACTCTTTCAAACCCAAGCGGCGATAGCAAAGGTTGATGAGCTTGGAAATATTCTTTTTCGACA
>CAYUZB010000146.1:0-7747 GCA_964449565.1 uncultured Granulosicoccaceae bacterium
CTGCAGCTCATTGATCTCGTTTCGGATAACGCCAACCTCGGCCTCTATTTCTGCGGTGACTTCGTCGACCAATAACGGAAATTCATCAAGAACTTCATCACGTAGATTATTGAATTCCTCGGTCAATTCCTCAGCGGTTTGAGTCGCATCAGCCAAGGCAATGCCAAACGGGCTATTAGCCGCGGCGTCAGTCAGGTCACCCAGTTGACCAATAGTTGAATCTTCAAGGCTCGCCAATTGGTTTTCCGCATTGGCTATTGCGCTATTGATTCCAGCACTCTCAAGAGCATTGGACAACAAGTTCTCGAAAGCTGTTTCCAGCACATCAGTTAATTGATCTTCGATAATTCCAGTGAAGTTCGCATGCTCTGCTCTGGCATAGGCAGCGATTGTGTTGTCAAGTGAACCAGGATCAAGTGATGCGTAGTTTTGCAAAGAGAAACCTGTTTCGCCAAATGCTGTGGCAAGTGATCCGATATCAGCATCGCCACCTGTAGGAGAGTTTTCCGTACCCGAATCGGCGGAATTTTCATAAGACGACAGTCCACCTGTAGCGCCAGACGTGTTGGGAGCAATTGTCCCCGAATCCTGCGGACGCATGGCGGTAGCGAGCAATCGATCAGAAATGGGAACCGCACTCAAGCGAACATCCCAATAAGGGTTGTAGCCATTAGGATGTTCATACAAAGGTGCCGTGTTTTTACGTTCCAGAGGCCTTTTGTAGAAAATCTCAGCAATACTTATCGAGGACATAAGTTTTCCGGGTGCGCTAATCGGTGCATCGAACATCTCACCTGATACAACTTGATTACTGCCGCTAACCGCATCGGAATCGAGGCTGATTTCCACTTTCAATTTCAGAGCGGGCTCATCTTCTGCCAAGGTAGCGGCGCTTAGTGAACGATAGGCGCGTACACCACCATAGTTACTCAGTGCGGTTAGGCTTTCTGTCCGACGCACGGGGCTGACAACACCGTCATCTGCCAAGTCTTCGGCACCGCGATTTGACCAAAGCATGCGCTCTGGATCATCTTCTATTGTCTGATCCGGTGTGCCTGAGTTGTTAGCGAAGGCAGAGCCCCAACCCACAGGCACTTCATACCGTCGGCGCCCACGCCAAGTGTAAACTCTGGTATGGAATGACATCGTATCCTTAGCTTTCCATTCCCAGTCGATCTGCCCACCATTACCGGGCTGCATGATCAGTTCTGTATTACCTTCGCGGTATATACGATGGTAAGTTGCGAAGGTTGACGGAAACCAGAAGTGAAAGAATTTCCAGTTTCGCTCTCGTGTGAAGTCACCTCGAGAACGGTTGATCAAATCCAGGCGCTCATTCATGGCAACCTGATCAGACGCTTCAAAGTCATCGGTAAAGTTGCTCCAGCCTTCAAGATTCCCACCCACACCGAGTACGGTGTATCCCGTCTCAACAGAAAATCGTGGATCTGATTCCTCAGCAATGGTCTTGATGATTTCAGGGGTGGCGGAAAAAGCGCTAACAAACATTGCTTGTTGCGACATTGAAAGCCCATCAAGAATAGGATCAATGACGATTACCATCCCTTGAGCCAAAGGCGCCAGAACCTGTTCAGCGACTGTCATCGCTTGTTCCAGGGCAGAGGCAAAGATATTGGCCACCGGAATTGGCCTGAGAACTGTCGCTATATTTTCCGACGTTATGGCGCCGTAACTAGCCCATGACTGAAGAGTCACAGCCTGTGCAATGGATACCTGATTAGCGACCATGGCACGGTTGGTATAAGCCTGATAATTCAGCGCTCTTGCCTGCCACACGCTTCCACTATACGCAGCCGCATCGGCAGCATTGACCAGCTTGGTCTTGTCGGTAGTGACTTGACCGGTGTTAAACAACACCAAAGCGCCAAACACACCAAAAAGAACTAACGCCAACCCCAAAGGCAGGGCTTGCCCAGACTCTCGCCGCAACATCATCGCCTCCTTTGCAATGTTCATTCTGGTGGGTCAGCCACCTTCAGACTGACCCAGACCAGAGTTTTGAACAGGGATTTAATTACCGTAGTTTTGCAACGTAGTTACCGCGCCAGCGGCAGTTTCAGCGGCAGAAACATTGGTTTGAACGATAGCTGCAGGTGCTTGAGCTGTCGCTCCGGTCAACTCACCACTAAGAGCTACAAAACTAGCCTGAATACTGTCACCGAATACACCAACGGCTGCAACTGACGCAATTGCGATCAATGCGACAATGATGATGTACTCAGTCATTCCTTGACCACGAATTTTACGGCATGAAGGTACTGCAATAGAATGGAATTTACTTCTCACTTTCTACTCCTTGTTATTAAAAAAGGACATCGTGCCCAGAATTCAAGATAACGAAACAATAACGACTTCATACTCTTGAAACTTTCCGTCCACTTAACGGAACTTACAATACGAAATGGCAGTGAACAATGCTGTCTTCGTCGCTTTGAGTTGCCATTCATGTAATTACACTTAAATGTGCGCCGGTCGTACCGGTTTCAGTTGCGGTACTTCTCGATTTCCGGAGCGCCAGTCATCAACTCATTCATGGATACAACGCGATATTTATTCGATGGCACAAAGAAGGATTTCTCGTAATGACGGAATTTCAAGTCTTCCAGTTGCATGACAACACCATCTACATATTCTGAACGCACAACCAAACCAATAGAATCATCGTAGTGCTGCATGGCTACCGCTTCTTTTGTCTCTAGATAGCAGTCCCAAAGGGATACTTGCCGGCCCCGCCAACGCACATCCATACGCTCGACACCTTCGAGGCTGCTACACGGCACAGTATCGATAAATCCCAGATTAAAGCCATTTTCAACGGCATCCTCGGATTGACTGTCCTCGGACAATTCGACAGGTATTTCGTGAACTACCTTTCGATCGACATGCAAAAACCACATTTGGCCCGTGACGAAATTATGGTAAACAGCGATTTTCTCGTCATCAACCCGTTGCTCGATACGCATACCGAAAGGCGACAGGTGAACCCTCGCATTGGACAATTCAGTACCTGAGCTTTCGTGAAATTCTCGGTAGGTTGCGCTTATGCTAGGCAACGGCAGCAGATCAAACCCGTTATCCGTTTCGTTTGATTGACTGATAACGGGGAAGGTAGCAATGCCGCAGACAGCCAGGAGCGCAACGACCTTCAGCGCATTCTTGCTGATCATTCGATCATTCTCAAAATTCATATTCATACAGACTCGTCCCTGTCCAAGCGTCGCGATCATGTTGCGAGCGAATCGAACCGTACCTGAATTTTTATTAGTCGGTCAACGCCAAATATCAAAATTCAGAACTGTATGCCGTATGTCTATCCAGCGTTAACAAAAGAGATCAATCCCAATTAGCGAACTACGTCATAAAATGATTCTGCTCTATTAAAAAGGACTTTTACCTCATGCAACTTCTATCAGTATCGGGACTTTCGGTTATCACTCTACTTGGACAATTCCCACATGAACAACTACAGATCCCTGAACCCAATGAATCAAATATCCCTTTCTACATAACAGAGTCATCGGCCCCAGACGCACTTCAAACACTCGACGGCAGAAATTGGCGACACAATTTCGATATGATTCTGACCAGCTCAAATGATGTAGTCAGCATTTTCGATGAATTTGGAGTCCGTCACGACTTCGAGTTGAGCTATGATGCGACAAGTTTGGAAAATAGTTTTTCACCACTGGGTAATCAGGTTGAAAGTAGTCACCTTGAACAAGATGGAAACACAATCCGATGGACACGTACGTCAGGTTCTTCAGTGGAATTCTACGGCTCATTACCGTACCGGATTAATAGACCAAACAGCCAAACCTTGAATCTTGATTACCATCAGGGTCAACTGACAAGAGTTAGCGGCGAACACAGCGATTCGCTTCTCTTTCACTATACAAACGGCGTGCTGGATCGTGTTGAGGCCCATGAAGCCAGATATTCTTGCGAACAACTGAATCACGATATACCTTCATCATCGCCCCCTTCATCAAATAGGTGTGACAACACTGAAAACCCTGCCCCCGAAAGTACGCGAACACCAAGCTTTATGGGAGCCCTTGCTATCGACCTGCGCCCTGCTTCATGCCATAGCTACTTCATTGAGTACTTTGGCACGATGCGCGGGCAGGAAATCGAATATGGGTTGGATACACATGCACGATATCAACACTATGTTTCAACAGTAAGATCCTTTCCGATTGTTGATTTGATCGGCGAGCATGAGCTCTTGACAGTTCGCAGTCGAGATCTGACGAGTGCCAGTTATGACCCCACAGTATTTCCTGACGGCCTGTACCAGCGGTTGCTGGAAGATGCCATGGATATTCAAGACAGGTTTATCACCCCGCTACAAACCCACGGTACTCTGGAGACGATCGAACTTGGAGAGACCACCCGTGTAAGCAGCGACATATTGAATCGGCCCATGGTGCTCGAAATCATCATTCGTCATGGCTTCGCCAGCCCGGAGCAGATCGCCCAGTTCAATCGCGCGAGGGCTGATATCGAGCAAATGTACGGCATTGAGCTCAGAGTGATCGAGATACCGTGATCCACACGGTGTATCACGGCTTATCCGCCGCACAATACACATCTGAATCTTGCTTTTTAAAGAACTTTCACGTAATTTCCCTTTCAGAAGTATCAGCTTCGGGGCGGGGTGTAATTCCCCACCGACGGTAGGGCATCGCGGTATTGCGGTGTCAAGCCCGTGACCCGCAAAGCGCCTCCTGGTGCCACGCGGTTGATCTGGTCAGAGTCCAGAGCCGACGGTTAAAGTCCGGATGAGAGAAGCGTGATGACTGGTGAGACACTGTGCCCGCACCTGCCTTTTGGGTTGTGCTTGTGCAGGCTCGGTTTCCCAGTGCTGTGCCGCCCCGTATTTCGTTTTTTTATGGGGTCATTTGGTGCAGGCACACGAACCTTATATGCAACGCGCTCTGGAGCTAGCCGCTCGGGCCAGCGGCTGCACGTATCCCAATCCGCTGGTCGGCTGTGTCATCGTCAAGCACGGTGATATTGTAGGCGAAGGTTGGCACCGGGAAGCAGGAGGTGCACACGCCGAGGTTGATGCATTGTCAAATGCCGGGGATGCCGCTCAAGGCGCTACGCTTTATGTAACGCTCGAACCGTGCAACCACACCGGCCTTACCCCACCCTGCACGCATGCAATAGTTACGGCGGGTATTCGACACGTTGTTTTCGCCACAACGGATACCAATCCCTCAGCTGGTGGTGGCGCAGCCTATCTGGCTCATCAGGGCATTGACATAACCGCCGGTGTACTCGAAGACGATGCACTCTATCTCAACCGCTTCTTCTTTCACCATGTAAAAACGGGGCAACCGTTTGTTGTCGCAAAAACGGCGACGAGTCTGGATGGGCGAATTGCTACGCATACGGGGCATAGCCAATGGATCACGGGGCCAGAAGCCAGACAACGGGGTCATGAGCTTCGGCAGGCAGTTGACGTCATCATGGTCGGCGCGGATACGGTGATACAGGATGACCCTGCCCTGACAGTTCGTTTGGAGTCACTCGGAAAAGACACTCATCATCCCCAGCCAGTGATCTTTGATAGCCATGGGCGGGTTCCACTAACTCAGCAATTGCTGAACGGATCTTTGCCAACGAGCACAATCGTTATGACAACGGAAAGTATGAGTCATGACCATCGCATCGCGCTCGAATCACTCGGTAACCGAGTACTGGTTATGCCAGGCGATTATTCCGGCACGCGACCTGATCCACTTTCGGTACTCAAACTGCTCGGCGACGAAGGCGTGCAATCGGTTCTTATAGAAGGTGGCCCGTCCTTGCAAGGCGCCTTTCTGGATGCCGGGCTGATCAACGAAGTATGGAGTTTCCTCGCACCGATGCTTATCGGTGGCGCCAGTGCACCCGCCGCATTTTCCGCCAATGGCGCAATCACGCTGGACAAGGCAACTCGTCTCGAACGTTTTCGCAGTGAATGGCTGGGGCAGGACCTGCTGTTACGGGCAATGGTTCAACCGTCAACCGACAAGACAAGTCACACGCAGGAGGCAGCCTGATGTTCACCGGTATCGTCGAAGAAATGGGGCACGTTCGTGCCTGCCGACAACAAGGTGATCACTTTGTTTTGTCGATTGATGCCAATGTGGTGCTGCAAGGGACTCAGCTGGGTGACAGCATTGCCGTCAATGGCGTATGCCTGACGGTCACCGAACTGGACGCCAAGGGATTTGTCACAGGTCTCGCGCCAGAGACGCGCAAACGAACCAATCTTGATACCTTGAACAATGGCACCGCCGTGAACCTCGAGCGTTCAGTCACTCCAACGACTCGCATGGGGGGGCATTTTGTGCAAGGGCATGTCGACGCCACCGGAACCATAAAAGCATTCAGAAAAGACCAGGATGCGCTCTGGGTAACCATCGGCGCTCCACCTGACGTCATGAAATATGTTGTCGAGAAAGGCTACATCACACTCGATGGCACGAGTCTGACAGTCGTCGATGTCGGCGATGGTTTTTTTACCGTCACACTCGTTGCCTATACCCAAGCGCATATCATCTTGCCGACTAAAGCAATCGGCGACAAGATCAACATCGAAGTTGATGTACTGGGTAAGTATGTCGAACGCATCCTGCAATACAATCCTGATCGTCAGCACGCTCACGCCGATAACGTTACCGCTCCACTGACTCGCGACTTTTTGAAAGAAAATGGCTATGAATAGTTCAGTACTCTCCTCCGTTGATTCCGCGATCGCGGCCATCAAGGCTGGAAAGATGGTTATTGTCGTCGATGATGAAGACCGAGAGAACGAAGGCGACCTTGTCATGGCGGCGGACTTCGCAACGCCTGCCGCGATCAACTTCATGGCAACGCACGGTCGCGGGCTTATATGCTTGTCGATGCAAGGTTCGATGCTTGATCGTTTGAAAATCCCGATGATGGTGCCGAACAATCAGAACAACAGCGGCTTTGGCACCGGTTTTACCGTTTCGGTCGAAGCCGTTGACGGCGTCACGACAGGTATCTCGGCGGAAGACCGAGCACATACGATCAAAACCATGATTGATCCCGCTACGGCCGTCAACAATATCGCCATGCCTGGACACATCTTCCCCATCCGTGCCAAGGATGGTGGTGTTTTTGAGCGGCGCGGGCAAACAGAAGCCAGCGTCGATCTATCCAGACTTGCGGGCCTGACACCCGCTGGCGTTATTTGCGAAGTTATGCGTGAAGACGGAACCATGATGCGACTGAGCGAGCTTGACGGATTCGCAAAACAACACGACATGCCAATCATTTCGGTTGAGCAACTGGTTGAATATCGACAACAACTTGAAGCTGAAAAAGTGGAAGATACCGGCAATGCCGTCGAGTCTAATTCCGCTATTGTCGTTGAGGTTGGACGTAGCACACTCCCGACCGAATACGGCAGCTTTGATGTGGTGGTCTTTCGTGACCGTCAAGGTCTTGAGCACAGTGTGTTGTTCAAAGGTGATCTTAGTGACGACGCCGACGCCCCACTCGTTCGTTTGCACTCGGAATGCTTGACCGGGGATGCATTCGGGTCTTTGCGCTGCGATTGCGGCCCTCAGCTAAACGCCAGTATGCAAATGGTAGCCAACGCGGGACACGGTGCTATTTTATACCTGCGACAGGAAGGGCGCGGCATCGGCCTTGGAAACAAGATTCGCGCGTATGCCTTGCAGGATCAAGGACGGGATACGGTGGA
>CAYUZB010000147.1:0-7731 GCA_964449565.1 uncultured Granulosicoccaceae bacterium
CGCGAAGGTGGCCGAACGGTTGGCGCCGGTGTGGTTGCCAAGATCATCGAATAAGGCTCGACAAGCACGACAGGCAGGTTGAAAGGACCGGGTTTGTTTGATTAAAGGCTTTAAGTTAAGCGCAAATCAAGCAAATTCGGCCCTGACGTAGTAAGGTAGCGAGCGGATTAGGCCAGTAGCTCAATTGGCAGAGCGGCGGTCTCCAAAACCGCAGGTTGGGGGTTCGATTCCCTCCTGGCCTGCCAAGTCCGTACAGTTGTCGCCTAACCTTATTTTGTTGTCAGCCTTTAGTACATCAGTTCGTACGCAGCGGGATATACCATGGTCGCCAAGGCCGAAGTAACTCAAAGTAGCGCCGATACATTAAAACTTGCGGCGGCAGGCATCGTTGTGCTTGCCGGGCTTGTGCTGTTTTATGTATTTGCAGAACATTCATTGCTATTCCGAGTCATCGGATTGCTTGCCGCGCTCGGCGTTGCCGCTTTTCTTGCCTATCAGACGGCCTTGGGCAAGCGCACGGTTGCGTTTTTTCGTGATGCTCGCACCGAAGTGCGCAAAGTCGTCTGGCCGAGTCGTGCGGAAACCTTCCAGACCACTCTGACGGTTTTCATTATTGTTCTGATTGTCGGCATTTTTCTATGGCTGTTCGACATGGTGTTGTCCTGGCTCTTCCGGCTAATCACGGGAATCTGACCATGACGATGCGATGGTTTGTGGTGCAGGCCTTTTCGGGCTTCGAAGGTACCGTCAAGCGGTCTCTCGAGGAGCGAATCGAACGTGCCGGGCTCGGTGAAAAATTTGGCGAAATACTGGTGCCAACCGAGGAAGTGGTTGAAATTCGAAACGGACAAAAACGTCGCTCCGAGCGTAAGTTTTTTCCGGGCTATGTGCTTGTTCGTATGGAAATGGAAGACGAAACCTGGCACCTGGTGAAGGATGTGCCGAAGGTGCTTGGCTTTATTGGTGGAACGGCTGACAGGCCAGCACCCATATCGGACAAGGAGGCTGACTCGATCCTGCAACGTGTTCAGGAAGGTGTCGAAAAGCCGCGACCGAAAGTCCTTTTCGATGTTGGCGAAGTGGTGCGAGTTACCGATGGTCCGTTCAATGACTTCAATGGCGTGGTCGAAGAAGTCAACTTTGACAAAAACCGCCTGTTGGTTGCCGTGCAGATTTTCGGCCGATCGACACCGGTAGAGCTTGAATTCAGTCAGGTCGAAAAAGCCTGATTATTTAGTGTCGTGGCCTGTAAAGGCCACGTTATTCGCCGCATCTTGCGGCATCGTCGTCGGGGAGCTTGCATGGACTTGAGTCATGGAGCGTCTGCACCCGATCAGGAGTTGAAAGAGTATGGCCAAGAAAGTTGAGGCGTACATCAAGCTGCAAGTGCCTGCAGGTCAGGCTAACCCGAGTCCGCCAGTCGGTCCTGCGCTCGGTCAGCATGGTGTGAATATCATGGAATTCTGCAAGGCGTTCAATGCGTCTACACAGAGTGTCGAGCAAGGTTTGCCGATTCCCGTTGTCATTACGGTCTACAACGATCGTAGCTTTACCTACATCCAGAAAACGCCACCGGCATCGGTTCTGTTGCGCAAGTCTGCCGGCATTGCCAAGGGCAGTGGTCGACCGAATACCGAAAAGGTGGGCAAGGTTTCTCGTGCGCAGCTCGAAGAGATTGCAACGACGAAGAACCCCGATCTGACTGCCGCTGATATGGATGCCGCAGTTCGTACCATCGCCGGAACCGCCCGCAGTATGGGCCTCGACGTGGAGGGCGTGTAAGATGGCCAAGCTTGGAAAGCGTACGCGTAATATTCGCGAAAAAGTCGACCCTGAAAAGCAGTACGAAGTCGCAGAAGCATTTACCTTGTTGAAAGAACTGTCGTCAGTGAAGTTCGCTGAATCCGTGGATGTGGCGGTGAATCTCGGGATTGACCCGCGTAAATCGGATCAAGTCGTGCGTGGTTCCAGTGTGTTACCAAATGGCACAGGCAAAACTGTTCGTGTAGCGGTTTTTGCCCAAGGTGCTGCGGCAGATGCCGCGAAGGAAGCAGGTGCCGATCAAGTGGGTTTTGAAGATCTTGCCGAATCGGTAAAAGCCGGCAATATGGACTTCGATGTTGTTATCGCGGCTCCAGATGCCATGCGAGTGGTCGGTGCACTCGGCACCATTCTCGGCCCGCGTGGTCTGATGCCAAATCCGAAGGTGGGTACGGTAACGCCAAATGTCGCGGAAGCTGTGACCAATGCAAAAGCAGGTCAGGTGCGGTACCGCGCCGATAAGGGCGGCATTGTCCATTGCACACTTGGCAAAGCGACTTTTGAGCCGCAGCAACTGGTTGAGAATCTGAATACCTTGCTGGCTGATCTCGTTAAATCAAAACCGACATCTGCCAAAGGTGTATACATGAAAAAGGTCACGGTCTCGACGACCATGGGCCCTGGTTTGACGATCGATCACGCCGCATTGATCTGATCGACTTGGATCCGATGTTGATCGGATCAGATCGTTGGATTGCTTATATCGGCTGAACGTTTTTAGTAGGTCACAGTTTGTCAGTCAATGGCCTGTGACGAGAAAGAACTTTGAGTGAGCAGGTGGTGTTTTGAGTACGCCTTGTCTCATCGAAGACCGCAGGTGTGTCACGGCAGCTTTTTCGGTTGTGACGCTTAATTGCCTGCGTAGATAGGGGTGGTCTGGATGTCTTTCGAGACTGACGGATCACAAGGCTAGGCCGTCCTCGTGGTGAGGACAGCATAAATGAGGTGCTCTATGGCTCTGAGTTACACAGAGAAGCAGGCGGTGGTCGCGGAAGTCGCAGATGTTGCGGGTTCAGCGCTGTCGGCTGTGGCTGCCGAGTATCGAGGCTTGAGCGTGGGTCAGCTCACTGAACTGCGTGCCAAGGCACGTGAGAACGGTGTGTATGTTCGCGTGGTCAAGAACTCGTTAGCTCGACTGGCAGTCAAGGGAACCGAATTCGAGTGCATGAACGATTCATTGTCGGGCCCGCTGATGCTGGGATTCTCGAAAGAGGACCCAGGTGCGGCAGCTCGCCTGTTTCGTGACTTCGCCAAAGATAACGATCAATTGAAGATCGCTATTGGTGCAGTCGGTGGTGAAACGATCGCAGCTGGCGATATCGGCAAGCTTGCCAATCTCCCGACACGGGACGAGGCAATTGCTCAGCTGATGTCTGTCATGCAGGCTCCGATCACGAAGCTCGCACGCACTTTGAACGAAGTTCCTGGAAAGCTTGTGCGTACAGTTGAAGCGGTTCGCTTGTCCAAAGGATAAGCAGCGTTTTAACTATACGATTTACTGTTCACTTAAATATTTGATCGGGAAGTGCTGAGACACTCCCACCGGAGAGACAAGAATGGCCGTTTCAAAAGAAGACATGCTCGATACCATTTCCAACATGTCGGTTATGGAAGTCGTTGATCTGATCAGCGCAATGGAAGAAAAGTTCGGTGTTTCAGCTGCTGCGGCAGTTGCTGCAGCTCCTGCTGCTGGTGGTGATGCAGGTGGTGGCGCCGCTGAAGAAAAGTCCGAGTTTGATGTTGTACTGGCAAGCTTTGGCGAAAACAAGGTTGGCGTCATCAAGGCAGTTCGTGGTGCTACCGGTCTTGGCCTGAAAGAAGCCAAGGACCTTGTTGAAGGTGCTCCAGCGCCGATCAAGGAAGGTGCATCAAAAGACGAAGCAGAAGAGCTTAAGAAAGCGTTGGAAGAAGCCGGCGCGACTGTCGAACTCAAGTAAGGCCAGGAAGTACCGGTGTGTGGGTTTGGCGCAAATGTCAGACCTGCACAGCGTCAGTCGGCTGGCAGTCGTTGCGACTGCCGGCCATTCGTCGTTTAACGGCTCGTTATATGTAGCCGACAACGCCGAAAAATTATTTTTGGTGGGCAGCACATGTTGTCTACCCTTGAGCACAAAGAGGAACGTTGATGGCTTTTTCGTTCACTGAAAAGAAACGCATCCGCAAGGATTTCGGCAAGCGCGCACCTGTCCTTGAGGTGCCATTCCTGCTGCAGACGCAGCTGGATTCCTATCGCTCCTTCTTGCAGGAAGACAAGGCGGCGGATGAGCGCATCGAAAAGGGTCTGCACGGTGCGTTCAACAGTGTCATGCCGATTGTCAGTTATTCAGGCAACGTCGAGTTGCATTACGTCAGCTATCGCCTTGGCAAGCCCGCGTTCGACGAACGTGAGTGCAAGATCCGTGGCCTGACATTCGCAGCTCCGTTGCGGGTGCTTGCGCGTCTGATCATTTATGACAAGACTGCGCCAGCGAGCAACAAGGTTGTAAAGGACATCAAGGAACAAGAAGTGTTCATGGGTGAATTGCCTTTGATGACGGGCAATGGAACCTTCATCATCAATGGCACGGAACGCGTAATCGTGTCGCAGCTGCACCGCTCACCGGGTGTGTTCTTTGACCATGACCGTGGCAAGACGCATTCCTCAGGTAAGCTGTTGTTCAGCGCCCGTATCATCCCTTATCGTGGGTCCTGGCTCGATTTCGAATTCGACCCGAAAGACTGCATCTTTGCGCGTATTGACCGTCGTCGCAAGCTTCCGGCAACCATCGTGTTGCGTGCGCTCGGTTACGAAACCAGCGATATCCTTGATACGTTTTTCGAAACGCACAAGATCTCGCTCAGCAAGACCAAGATCGAAATGGAATTGGTGCCGGAACGCCTACGGGGCGAAACCGCAGCATTTGATATCAAGGCGGGTAAAACAGTTGTTGTTGAGACGGGTCGCCGAATTTCCGCGCGCCATGTACGCAAACTTGAAGACGCCAAGGTCAAGAAGCTTGAAATCCCGGCCGAATACCTGGTCGGCAAAGTACTGTTCCATGACATAGCTGATCCCGAAACCGGTGAGCTGATGGCCGAAGCCAATAGCGAACTGACACCGGAGCTGGTCGAACAAATTCACGGCGCTGGTATCAAGAAGATCGAAATACTTTACGTCAACGATCTTGATCGCGGACCTTATGTATCCAACACCTTGCGCATTGATCCCACACGTACTCAGCTCGAAGCGCAGGTTGAAATCTACCGCATGATGCGCCCGGGTGAGCCACCGACCAAGGAAGCGGCTCAGAATCTGTTCAACAATCTGTTTTTCGAGCCAGATCGCTACGATCTGTCGCCCGTTGGCCGGATGAAGTTTAACCGGCGTCTGTCTCGTGAGAGTACCGAAGGGCTCGGTACGCTGGACAAGGAAGACATCCTGTCTGTCATGCAGGTGCTGATTGATATTCGTAACGGCAACGGTACGGTCGACGACATCGATCACTTGGGTAATCGACGAATTCGTTCCGTAGGTGAAATGGCCGAAAACGTTTTTCGTGTCGGCCTTGTGCGAGTTGAACGTGCCGTACGTGAACGCCTCGGCATGGTTGAGTCTGAAGGCTTGATGCCGCAGGACATCATCAATGCGAAACCCGTTGCAGCAGCAGTTAAGGAATTCTTTGGTTCAAGTCAGCTGTCGCAGTTCATGGACCAGAACAATCCCTTGTCCGAAGTGACCCACAAGCGACGAATCTCTGCCCTTGGGCCAGGTGGTCTGACACGCGAACGAGCGGGTTTTGAAGTGCGTGATGTACACCCGACGCACTACGGTCGCGTCTGTCCTATCGAAACACCGGAAGGACCGAATATCGGTCTTATCAACTCGCTCGCCGTCTACGCGCGAACGAACAATTTTGGTTTTCTCGAAACCCCGTACCGCAAGGTCGAAAAAGGTATCGCGACTGACAAGATCGAATACCTGTCAGCCATCGAAGAAGGCAACTACGTCATCGCTCAGGCCAACACGGTGCTTGATGATAAAGGTGTGCTTGTCAACGAACTCGTTTCGGTGCGTAACAACAATGAATTTACGATGGCACCTCCGAGTGAGGTTGAGTTCATGGATGTATCGCCAAAGCAGATAGTCTCTGTTGCTGCCGCGTTGATTCCATTTCTTGAGCACGATGATGCAAACCGTGCCTTGATGGGTTCCAACATGCAACGTCAGGCAGTACCGACACTGCGTGCCGAGAAGCCATTGGTTGGCACCGGCATTGAACGCATCGTTGCGGTTGATTCTGGTTCTGCGGTGGTATCACTGCGTGGCGGTACGGTGGATTCGGTCGATGCTGGTCGAATCGTGGTACGTGTCAATGACAATGAAGCGAGTGATGCAGAAGGCGGGGTGGATATTTACACACTGACCAAATACACCCGTTCCAATCAGAACACCTGTATCAATCAACGCCCACTGGTAAAAGTCGGTGATGTTATCGCCCGCGGAGACGTGTTGGCAGATGGCCCATCAACCGACATGGGTGAGCTGGCCTTGGGGCAGAACATGCTGGTAGCGTTCATGCCCTGGAACGGATATAACTACGAAGATTCGATTTTGATTTCGGAACGAGTGGTCCAGGAAGATCGCTTCACAACGATTCATATCGAAGAACTGACTTGCGTTGCTCGTGACACCAAACTTGGGCCCGAGGACATCACTGCCGATATTCCTAACGTCAGTGAAGGTCTGCTCTCGAAACTGGATGAGTCAGGTATCGTTTATGTCGGTGCTGAAGTGCAACCGAATGATATTCTGGTTGGCAAGGTCACACCAAAAGGTGAAACCCAGCTGACGCCAGAAGAAAAACTTCTGCGTGCGATCTTTGGCGAGAAAGCCTCTGACGTAAAAGACACCTCTTTGCGCGTACCCCCGGGTATGGATGGTACGGTTATCGATGTGCGGGTGTTTACCCGGGACGGTGTCGACAAGGATCTTCGCGCACAGCAAATTGAGGTTGAAGAACTCAAGCAGGTACGCAAGGACATCGATGATGAAACGCGAATCATCGAAGGCGATGTCTATGCTCGTATCAAACGACTCATTCTCAACAAAGAAGCTGACAAGGGGCCGGAAGGCCTGAACAAAGGCGACACTGTGTCGTTGGAATATCTGTCATCGATCGAGCAGGAAAAGTGGTTTCAGATATCGATGAAAGACGAAGCGCTCAATGTTCAGCTTGAGAAAATGAACCAACAGATGAGCGATCAACGCGAAGCGTTCGAGCAGCGTTTTCTGGAGCAAAAAGAGAAGATCACCTCGGGTGACGATCTGCAGCCAGGTGTGCTGAAGATGGTCAAGGTTTATCTTGCGGTCAAGCGTCGCCTGCAGCCAGGCGACAAGATGGCAGGGCGTCACGGTAACAAGGGTGTAATCTCGATGATCGTGCCAACCGAAGATATGCCATATGACGATAATGGTGCGCCGGTTGATATCTGTCTGAACCCGCTCGGTGTGCCGTCGCGCATGAATGTCGGGCAGGTACTTGAACTGCATCTCGGTTGGGCTGCGAAAGGTCTTGGGCACAAGATCAATCGCATGCTTCAGGCGCAGCAAGCAGTTGCCGACATTCGCAGCTTTCTTGACAAGGTCTACAACCATGAAGGCGCAAATCAACATGTGGCTATCGAATCACTGTCCGATAGTGAGATCATGGAGCTTGCAAAGAACCTCGTACGGGGTGTGCCAATGGCAACACCGGTCTTCGATGGTGCGGCAGAAAAGGAAATACGTCAGATGTTGGCCTTGGCCGATCTGCCGGAATCCGGACAGGCCATTCTGTATGACGGTCGTACAGGGGATAGTTTTGAACGACCTGTATCAGTTGGTTATATGCACATGCTCAAGCTCAACCACCTTGTGGATGACAAGATGCA
>CAYUZB010000148.1:0-2430 GCA_964449565.1 uncultured Granulosicoccaceae bacterium
CTAAGGCATCGATTCATTCAAGTGTGCAGCAATGCGTCTGCCAGCTTCATGCGTTTTCTCGTCGTCGATGGTCAGGGCAAGACGAATCCAGGTTTTCAGCGCGGTGCCAAACGAGGTGCCGGGCATGACCGCTACATTGCTATCTTCAAGCAGTTTCCTGGCGTAGGCTTCTCCCGTCATTCCCGTAGCAGCGATATCAACGAGCAGAAACATGCCGGCCTGTGGACGGTTGACCTTGAGGCCATCAACCTCGTTGAGTTTGTTCATCAGTACGTCTCTGCGCTGAGCGAACCGCTTGCGCATATCGGCTGCAATGGCTGGATAGTCGGCGATTGCCGCGGCGGTCATGTCAGCGATAAACGGTTGATTGCCAAACAACATGGTTTCCGCCAGCGGTAGTACGCGTTGACAGAATTCGGCCGGGCCGACACACCAGCCACTGCGAAAACCGGCAGCTGCATGTGACTTTGATATGGATGAGGTGACGACTACGCGGTTTGCCAACTCGTCTCTTTGTAAGGGGGATATGAAGCTTGCTTCATCGAAGACCATGTCCTCGTAGACTTCATCGGCAATGATCCAGAGATCATGTTCAATCGCCAATTCTCCGATGGCGGCGATATCGGTATCAGTCAGTATTGCGCCTGTTGGGTTGTGCGGGCTGTTGATAAAGATTGCCGTGGTGCGCTCGGTGATCAGCGGGCGTATGTCGTTTGCCTGCATGCGAAATTGATGCTCCGCCTTTAGCGGGACAGCGACCATGCGTGCACCACTAGCGGCTATCACACCTTCATAAGTTGCATACATTGGATCGCCCACGATCACCTCGTCCCCGGCTTCGGCTATGCCGCGCATTACCCCATACAAGGCGGTCTGGGTGCCTGGCCAGCACAGAATGTTGTCTGGCGTGATTGGTCTTCCCGCACTCTTTGTATATCGATTTGCCAAGGTATCGAGCAGGTCAGGTTCGCCCCGGCCGCTGCTGTAGCCAGTGCGTCCCTTGCGCATCGCATCAACCGCAACGTCAATGAGTGCTGCAGGCATTGGCATATCGGGTTCGCCAATGGTCATGTCAATGACATCATGACCGGCAAGCTGTCGCTCTCTGGCTAGCGTATGGAGAATCCATTTTTCACCACCGAGATCGCTCAGGTGATGGGTAACTGCGGCATATTTCATGACGCGAGCTTACTACAGAGTCCGTTTGGACATCTGACGCGGAATTTGTGCACCAATGCACATTAGTGCTGAACTATTTGCTAACGGGTTACAGCTAACTGCGGCGCCCCTGTCTTAGTCTTGTCGGAGTAGCCAGAGAACAAATTTATGAAATTCCAACGCCTTGCCTGTCCGCTTGTCCTCCTCATGCCCTTAGTGTTGAGCGCATGTGCGAATTTGCAAACCGCCAAAAATACGCCGACGCTGGATGAAAATGCGATTGCGGAAAATCTTCTGTACACCTTGTCAACGTTGGATGAAGTGTCGCCGTGGCAAACTGCCGTGCAAGTATCCCAGCCAAACACGGAATTTGGCGAGCATGTCGAGGCGGGTCTTGTTGAGCTTGGCTATGCGGTACGCCGTGTCAGCGCGGATCAGGGACAGCATTATGTGCGATACGCAAGCGAGCAAGTGCACAATGAAGCGGGGGAATTCATTCGTTATCGTGTGGCGATTGGTAATATTTCTGTCGAACGATTCTACGATCTCGATGGTGCGGTGACCTATCCGGTCAGTGCCATTACGGTTACTGGTGCAACCGTTCAAGACGTGTCTCTTAATGATGATATTTTCAAGAAGCATGACAGTGCAATTTCCAGCGCCTTTTTTGTCCGCGGCGATGGAGGTGACAACGTACAGCTTGCCGATAATAGTGCATCAACAAACAGTGTCCCAACCAGAAGCTATATCAATGAACCAACAGATATCAATGAATCATCATTTGATGGCTCGTCAAGCGAAGCGACTGGTGGTTGGAATGTGGCGGCTGCGGCAACGCTTGACCCCGCTAGAAAGCAAAACATGTACGAGACCGGACACAGCAATTTTGCATCGGTGTTTGTAAATTATGACGATGTAAAACGAGTCATACTTGAGTTCCCGAATGACTCGCTCTATCTCGGTGAGGATATCCGGGGTATTATCGCGCGCTATGCAAACAGCATTCGAAGTGATGAGGATGTTATTTCGTTGATCGGCTGCAGTCATGGCAAGTCGGATCTTAATAATGGCAACAGCCTGCTTGCTCTGGGGCGTGCCAATCGTGTCAAGGAAGAACTCTTAAGTGTCGGCGTCAAAGACGAACAAGTGCTTGATGAAGGATGTTGGGCGCCAGTCCATTTTGACGAGAAAATGCCGCGTCGTGGTGTTGTTATGACATTGAAGCGACCAAAGGCGTAAAAGCGCGAATCTTCCGTTTTAAGTATGAATATC
>CAYUZB010000148.1:2530-7697 GCA_964449565.1 uncultured Granulosicoccaceae bacterium
ATTGAAGCGACCAAAGGCGTAAAAGCGCGAATCTTCCGTTTTAAGTATGAATATCTCGGCGAATATCCCGGCGATGATGCCGGCTTGAAAACAAGAGCGCTCAAGTGAGCGCTTGAACGGAATACTCAGATAGAACGTAAGGCCTGGTAGGCAGTCTTGTACCGATGGTGTTGCTCGTCAAATGCATCGCGTTGCCTACCGTCAGGTTCTATTGTCTTGTCCATCGCCGGTGGTATACATACGGCGTATGGATCGGCACCGGTGGCTGCAATCATACCGAGCCGTGCAGCACCCAGACTGGCGCCATAGTCTCCGTCATTGGGGATATCCACGCAATAGCCTGAAGTCTCGGCAATCAGTTTTAACCAGTACTCTGAATTGGCGCCACCACCGACTGCGGACGCACGGCTTATTGTCGTGCCAGCACTGTGCAAGGCCTCCTGACAATCCTTGAACGCAAAAGCCACCCCTTGCAGTACCGCTTGCGCCATATCAGTGGTTGTCGTTGTGTGTGACAGGCCGAGGAATACACCGCGTGCTGCGGCATCGTTGTACGGGGTGCGTTCACCACCCAGATACGGCAGAAACAGTGTGGAACTCGGCGTTACTTCTTTTGTATCGAGGGCGCTAGTTAATTCTGCCGGGGTCTTGCCGGTCACGGATGCGAGCCAGTTAAGCGAATCGGTAGCGGCGAGAATCACACCCATCTGATGCCAGGTATCGGGCAGGGCATGGCAAAAAGCATGTACGGCACTTTCAGGGTTTGGACGATAGGCGTCGTTGGCGGCGAACAATACACCCGAGGTACCAAGAGACACGAAGGCGTGTCCCGCCTTGACAGTGCCCATCCCACAGGCGGTCGCCGCATTGTCGCCGGCGCCACCGGCAACGACAACGGATGAAGACATACCATAACGACTTTTGAGTTCTGCGCGTAGTTCTCCGGAGACCGCCGTGCCTTCGACCAGCCGTGGCATATGCTCAATACTCAGATGCATGGATTCGAGTAGTTCAAGGGACCAGTCTCGTTGTCCGACATCAAGCCAGCCGGTACCAGCCGCATCAGACATCTCCGACACATGTTCGCCCGTGAGCCAATACCGGACATAGTCCTTGGGCAGCAATACCTTTGCGACACGCGTAAAAGCTGATGATTCATTGAGACGAACCCATTCAGTCTTTGGCGCAGTAAATCCGGGAAACAGAATATTGCCGGTCAGTTCGCGTGAACGACTGGTGTCGAGTTGTGCCGCTTCACGATGACTGCGCGTATCGTTCCAAAGCATGCAAGGTCGAATGATGTCATCGTTGGCATCAAGCAAGGTAGCGCCATGCATATGCCCGGACAGACCGATACCGGTCACGGCACCGAGCTCCTTGGCATGATGCTGTTTCAGTTCATCCAGAGTGTCGCTCAAGGCTTGTATCCAGCTTGCCGGATCCTGCTCGGACCAGCCTTCCTGTGGTCGTTCTACGTTAAGTGGCGATGTCATGCTGGCAATGATCTGCTGCGCATCGTTCATCAGGACACTTTTGACACTGGAGGTACCGAGATCAATACCGAGATACATTATTCAACTCCTGGAAACCAGTGCAGCACGTGGTCCTTGTCACGGGAAACCACAACGTGGTGGTTGGCAAACAATTGATACGGGGCACTCCATTCACCGTCCGGCCACTGTACGCGTAGCGTCGCGCGCTCTGCAACACCCAAACCAAAATGGACAAACCCGAGTTCGCCAGAGGCGTGTCCACCACCGATTTGCACACGCCGGGTTTGTACATGGTTGCCGGTCTTCAATGACAGTCGAGCGCCAACGGCAAAACGATTGTCGTCTGGTTGCCTGAGTTCAACCTTCAACCAGTTGCCGCCGACACGAGGACCGAATTCGCTGTGCATACCTTGATGACGAAAGACACTGACCGGGGCATCACGATTGATAACGACGATGTCGAGCAAACCATCGGCATTCAAGTCACTGATGCTGGCGCCTCGACCGCGTGTATCGAGGGCAAGCCCGGCAAGTGCCCCGGTTTCTTCGAATTTTCCATCGTGAGTGGCAAGCAAGAGATTGTCCGGATCAAACGCTGCGAAGTCGCTCATGCGTTCAACATTGCCTTTGGCAATGAAAAGATCCTGCCTTGCGTCATTGTTGACATCGCGAAAGCTTGCATGCCAGCCAGTACTCGGTTTGAGATCAGCGCCGACATAGGGTCGATGGGCAGTAGCGCCTCTGTCCCAGGCCACATCGGTGAACGCGGGTCGATTCTCCTCGCTTGCTTCGACGGTGTTTAGCGTTTGCAACTTGGTGTCACCCATCGAGGTCAGTGCATACTCCGGAAACCCATCGGCATCGAGATCGGCTTCTGCGATTCCCATGCCCCAGATAACCAGACGTTCCCAACCTTCAGCGGACGTATATTGTCGCGGATAACGTCCGCCGACATGCCAGAGTTGTTCCTGACCCTCGCGGTAGTAGTGCCGATCGTTGGTGATGCGCAGGTCGTCGCGCCCTGATTTGTTCCAGTCAGTGAAGATCATCGACAAGCTGCAGTGACCCGGAGACAGTGGCAAGCTTTGCGCGAAGTTGGGTTGTGTGTTGGCCGTCGAAGCGCGGTCTACTTCGCCTTCATCAGTATGCATGACCAATCGATTGTCTTCGCAGGTGCCCCAGGGAGAACCCGGTGCCGTACGATCCACATAGTTGCCAAAGGCAAGGATAGGGAAGGCGGCATTGTCGTTAAAGCTGGCACTGAATGCAGTCGTCCAGGCATGACCTCCATCAAAACCGAAACTGCTGTTTACTTTTGTAAAGCGGCAATCGGGTCCACCTTTGAGCAATACATTTTCACCGAGGCGCAATACCACCAGATCAAGTAGGCCATCGTTATCGAGATCGACCGGGTAACTGCCCAGTACTTTTTTGATATCGGTTGAAGCTTGTTGCAGTGGCGCAAACTTGAGTGCTCCACCGGGCTTCGATTGATTGAGATACAACCGCGCCTTGTCCGCGCCACCGGCGATATACAGTTCCGGCAAACGATCACCGTTGCAATCGAATGTTGCAACGCCACCACCGACAAAGTATTCCCATGGGCCGGTATAACGATGATCGATACCCGCCGCGATGGCTTGTTCGACATAGGCAGGGACATCACCCGCGAAGGGGCTGGGTTTATTTTCCGTGCCCGTGCCCGTGCCCGTGCCCGCGTTCGTGTTCGTGTTCGTGTTCGTGTTCGTGTCCGCATCGATGCCTGCGCCCACGCCGTCTGCACGCGCGCTGTGTACATAAGTACACAGAACAATAGCCAGGGGAATGATGAATGAGGACTTCACAGCTCACCGATGATAAGGGTTTTTAGAAACGCAATGACATCCAGGCGTTGATCTTCGTCGAGCTCATTCCAGGCCTGTGTTGAATGAGAAGCATCGCCACCGTGCGCCGCAATAACCTCGGCCAGAGTCGTCATGTCACCGCGATGACCGTAGGGCGCGGTGCTGCCTACACCCCACAGTTCACTGGTCATGAACACATTGCGTGGTACGAAACGTTGAGCGAGCCGTTCATTGCCAAGCGTATTGTTCTTTTGATCACTGATCACATGTCGTTTTAGATCGCCAAATAGTGGCACCAATATGCGTCCCTCGTCATCGCGTTGCAGGGTTTCGCTCCACGGCAGATGTGACAGGTCATAGTCGCGTGCAGGGTGCTCGCCAGCGCGTAAGGTCCCTGCTGAATCTACCGGGCCGGGATCGGTAAAGACAAGGTTTTCCAGCGGCAAACTCGGTCGATGACAGCTTGCGCAACCGAGCGCTGAAAACTGCTGTTCACCGCGCGTGGCGCGGGCTTCCCATTCACCCTCCAAATCAGGCTTGATATGCGGTGGCTCGCGGCTGGCTTGCCAGGCAACCAATGCCGAGACATGTAGTGGCGTTATTTCATTATCGATGGCGTCTTCATCGAAGTCGGCAACGCCGGTCCAGCGTTCACCAAAACGCTCACTGGCCTGCATGCCATGATGATGATTGAGCGCATTGACGGTAAATTGTCTTAAGGACGTCATCACACCTTTGTGACTGAATGGTCGGATGACGAGATCCTGATCGACACCGTCGATACCTCGAGGGTCGACCGTGCCGTCAGGATGGGCGATCAGGTGGCCGAAGTCGACGCCTTTGGTCGACAAGGTTTGCGTGTGCGATTCTTTTTCCTGTCGCGCGCGTTGCAAGGCATCGGCACGTTGTTGTTGCAGCGCCAGACTCATCTCGCGCGCGAGCAGTTCGATCAGACCGGCACCGAACAAGTGATTGGTATTGCGTTCGTTGGAGAATTCCCGATCAGTTGTGTTGAAGTCGGTGTGTTGGAATCCGGTCGAAACAAAAACATTTACTGAGAAATCACCCGCACCACCCGGTAAGGGGAGGTTATGGCAACTGACGCAGGCGTTGGCATCGAGACCCGCAGTGCGACTGAATTCGCTGCGTGGTGGGCGGCGACGCTTGGTGGGAATGATGGCTTGAGTCGCCATCGGACGTCCAACACCGTCGAGCGTCGTAAAGCTTGCTGAAAACAGGGTGTCACCGATGGCAATCAGGTGTAGAAAGCGTTCTTTCTCACTGGGTTCCTCAATCAGTCTGAGCGTTTCTTCAGCCGGTACGGTGCGTTCAATCCACGGTGTATCTTGAGCGAGACAGAGATTGCCCGCGAACAAGGCGATGCAAAAAAATAGTCTTCTCATGATGCGTCTCGAACGTTGGCTGCGTTGAATGCGAATTGCCGATCGACTGCCGTCAGAGTTTCGAGCGCGAGGCCTTTAAGCAACAAGAGATCCGCATCGTCAAAACTGTGGATCATGTTCTCGGCCTGTTGCGAGTCACGCATGGTGGACGCCAACGCGTCTTGTAGTGCGGGACGCATGAGTTCCAAGCCTTCCCGGCTGCGTCCAAGAATGGCAATGGGCATGGGGTCGAGCAAGGTAAACAGTTGCGATAAACCGTCACCCACCGCGGCACCTGCAATGGCGAAAGATTCAATGGCACTTTGTTCACCTTGCAAACCAGCATTGACAATCTTTTCAAGTTCACTGACCGACACCCGGCCCTGTGGTTGATCATCAATACGTTCGCCGGCATACAGGCGTTTGATACCGTAGTCCGCGGCATAGG
>CAYUZB010000149.1:0-7678 GCA_964449565.1 uncultured Granulosicoccaceae bacterium
GCCTATTTTCAAGCCAAGCTAAGAAATTAAATTTCTTTTCAATTATCTAGACTTATACTCAGCAGAAGCCCAGTTGCGGCATGATCAAGTTACAGCTGCTACTCCAGTAGCGGTAGTCACGATCTTGGAATATCAATAAAGCCCTCTATTGATTGTACCGACTGCAGCCACGCGTTGATCTGAGGATATGGAGTCAGGTCCAACTCACCTTCATTGGTTACAGCAACATACGAGTAACAGGAAACATCTGCTAAAGTCGCTCTGTCACCCACAAGCCATGTTCGATCTTCCAAATGCGAATTCATCATCTTGAATAGCTTTGTGCTCATCGCAACCGCCGCCTCATAATCGCCTGCCATCCCGAACAACTTTATCAAACGCGCCATGTTAGGACCTCTGAACATTGCGCCTGCGGCGATCGCGAACCACTCATCAACCTGTGCAATATCCTGAGGCGCAGTGGGCATCCATCCCTTTTCCGGCGCATGGGTTCTCTCAAGGTATTGGATAATTGCAATTGAATCGCGCAATACGAAATCTCCTTCCACAAGCGTGGGCACCTGACCCAAAGGGTTTATAGCCAGATATTCAGCGCCCTGACGCTGACCTTCCATATCCGACACCGAAACCAATTCCAAATCAATTTTCATCACTGAAGCCGCAAGCCGTACACGGTGGCAGTGCCCGGATTTCGGTACATCGTAGAGTTTTATAGGCATGATATTTTTCTCATTCAGAACGTTGTTGGTGCTTGACATCTGCCATTAGTAACACTGGACGTAGGCTGACATTCACGCGTAGCTAATTCGTACAGCTGAACCAGAAAACCACCTAAATTCCTTGATAGGCTTTTACGTGCTCAACAATATCCGAAGGCGCCAATCGCCCTTCTTTTTTGCTGATCACCAATGATTTCGACGTACCTTCGGCAATTTTATTTCCGCGCTTGTATAAAACATGGTTTGAATAAAAATATCTTTCATCCCAATGCGTAATTTCCATAGTGACTTTAACTCTGTCGAATATTGCCAACGGCTTCAAATAACTCATCGTGTGATGAGCAACTATAGGAGCCCAACCGTTCTTAAACATGAGTTTTGCCAAACCCGAACGCACAAATAAATCCACTCTATTAAAATCACAAAATGTCATATAACGACCATTATTCATGTGCAGATTCAGATCCAAATCATTAGGCATGACGATGGTACTAATTTCGTTCTGTAAGTTCTCAGGTGTGATTAAATTTCGTTTGTAGGCTCTAAATATCACCCATAAAAGTCTGATATACAAATTCATATTAAACTCCTACGCCGCATGGAAGGAAAAAATACTAACATATATGCAATCTATAACCGTTTCAGCTAGCGCGGGCAGTTAACGGCTACGCGAGCTATCGAGGCGAGACGAAGAAGGACTGTAACTACAGATCCACTAACTCCACTGTTCAAAAAGATAAACTTAGTTATAGATTGGGCACTTTGACTATGAAATTTGAATATTACAAGCTCCTCAAACTAACGACTGATATACGGTTCTTTCAATATCAAAAAACAACTGCATGGATTTTTCATCAGCAAATGGCAATATTTGACTGAGGTAAGCACCACCAATGCCATTGCTTCGATCTATCCAGAAATAACTATTTGCCAATCCAGCCCACATTAGTGTTCCAGCCGGGCGGCCGGTGTCAGCAGCTTGTTCGTTAATCTGAAAAGTCAGCCCCCAGGTTTTTGGTTCACCTGGAAAAAACTCTGCATCATTGGTAAACGGTGGAGCCACCGTCTTTAAGTTTTTTACGCGCAAGTCACCAATGTGATTTTCACACATGGTCGCGACAGTTTCAGGCTTTAGAACGCGAACACCATCTAGCTCACCATCATTTAATATCATACGGATAAATTTACCGTAGTCACTCATGGTGCCATGTAGTCCGCCACCACCCATTTCAAACTCAGGATTTTCCGGAGGTGGTAAATCCATGGTTTGCAATGAACCATCGGGCAATCTGGCATGAACTGCTGACGCGCGCTCCAGCATTGAAGGAGAATGGGCAAATGCCGTATCAGACATACCTAAGGGGCCGGTTACGTACTTCGTAAAGTACTGACCCAAAGACATACCGGAAACCGCTTCGACCATTTTGCCTGCCCAGTCGATTCCGATTCCGTACTCCCAACTTGTACCGGGATCAAACGCCAACGGTTTTTGAAGTGATTTATTTTCAAGTGTAAATAAACTCAGGGCGCCAGTTTTCTCTTTCCAGCGAGCTTCATTGGCATTCCAGATTTCATAGGTAAAGCCAGAGGTATGCGTCAACAGATGGCGAAGCGTTACAACAGACTTAGGTGCACGCAATAGAGGCTCACCGTCAGCGTCGAAACCATCCAGTACCTGAACCTCATTCAACCATGGACAGATATCCCCTGCCGGTTCATCAAGATCAAGCTTGCCTTGTTCAACCAACTGCATGGCCGCGGCACCCGTTATCGCCTTGGTCATCGAGAAAATTGCACCTACCGTATCGCTTGTCATTGATACGCCGCTGCCGATCGCCCGTTCCCCGGAAGCACCCTCCCACAAGACTTCATCTCGGTTAACAACAATGGCCACCGCACCGGGTGCGGCCCCTGCTTTGGTCCCTGCGTCAAGGACACTATCCAGCGTTGATTTCATCGACAATTACTCCTTCGATTCAAATACAGGGGGCTTGCATAAGAACAAATTTCAGGAGATACAGCGATCCCATCGGTGTCAAACGCCGCCTCTCGCCAACTGTGCACCCTGCGCCAAGCTCGCCAACTTCGCATAAGCAATATCAGGATCAACCGCACCAAAACCTGCAAAGGTGCCAAAGCCACAGTCAGACCCGGCTTGCACACGATCAGCCCCAACAATATCGACAAAACGCCTCAAGCGTTCGGCCACCAATTGCGGATGCTCGACAAAATTGGATGTGGTATCCACAACACCCGGGATCAGAACCTTGTCATCGGGAATGTCGTTTTTCTTGTCACGAAACACTGCCCATTCATGGCCATGCCTTGGATTCGCGGTTTCAAATAACAGGTAGTTAGCGCGCGTGTTCATCAACACAGGAAATACGGTAGCCATATCGATATCACAGACATGCGGCCCTTCGTAGTTTCCCCAACAAATATGGATACGCACCTTGGCCGGGTCGATATCACGCAAGGCATGGTTTAACGCCTCTACATGTGAATTGGCAATTTTTACAAATTCTATATCACTCAGGTCGTTGAATAGCATATGACGCGAGAGCGCCAGATCGGGACAGTCCAACTGCAAGATCAAACCTGCGGCAACAATTGTCTCGTATTCGATTTTCATGACATCCGCGAGTGCAGCCAGATATTGCTCTCGCGTTTTGTAGTAACTGTTTTGTAAAAACAGGGAGATGACTCCGGGGGATGCGGCATTCATGAAGCCACCTGACGCGCCATGCTCGGCCATCGCCGACTTCAGATTTGCGATATCTTTTTCCAGCTCACCTTGTCCTTTGGAGACGACCTCACCAGTACACATAGGCCGTGCGTATTGGGGGGTGCCGCCCTCATCCGCCAGCCGTTTCAGAAAACCAGGAAATTGCTTTAAATCGGCCGGAGCATTGCGTTCGCTATCGCCCGAAAAACCGGTATAGCGATCCTTTACATAGGTGGCGTAGCTAATCTTGCTTGTCTCACCATCGGAGACGATATCGACCCCTGCATCTACCTGGCGTTTGACAGTTGCCGATACTGCAGCTGTCATGCACTGGTCAAACTCTGCTTGATCAAACTGCTCTTCGTTTTCACGGGCAAAAATAAAATCGACTACGTCCTGGGTACGAGGCAAGGAGCCTACATGCGTTACGGGTATCTGTTTCATAAGAGTGCTCCTGTCAGACCTGCCTTATCATGGGTATTACGTATGCGGAACAAGCTGGCTTCACCGCTCATACTCGGCTCGATGGCATGAGACAGGTTTGGTGGCACAGCACAGGTGTCACCGGGATTAAGCACGGTGCTGCCACCTTCATGACTCAAGCGCCAGTGACCACGCATCACCATTAAAATTTCATGTTGCGGCACGCTGTACATTGCACCATCCACTGAGTGTCTACTGATGAAGTCCACTTCAAAGCCCGGGCGATCCTTGATCAAGGCGTTTGCACCAATAACGTCGCAGGGGCGTTTGGCAGAAAAGGCCATCATGTCTTGATAACGGGCGACATAGTTGTTCACCACGTCTGTGACAGTGGGCTCATCAAGTTGTGCAAGTTCTTCTTCACTCATCACTGGCATCGGTTTAACGCCAGCGGGTAGTTGCTGCCCTTGCTTGCTGTCGTACAGAACGCCATTTTCACCTAGAATCAAACCGTGTTCGCTGGCTTCCTCGATGACCTGCGGCGCCCATAGCACACCACCACCGGCATCATCTCCACCGAGTACCGCCATGATCATTCCGTAGTCGGTACCAATGTTTTCAAAGCCGCGAAACATACGGGTGGGTATATTGATTATGTCCCCTTCCTCCAGCAACACTTCTCCAGCAGTGCCATAGCGCCCCCAGAAAAAACGCCAGCGACCCTTGAGCACAAAAAACACTTCGGCCGTGCGATGGGTGTGTAGTGAATTTCGTACCCGCGGTGGTTGACCGGCAGCACCAATGTTAAAGCCCGGCGTTTCGTTAATGTGTACGTGTTGCTCAGGGCTTTCGGACACACCGCCACCAATGATGGTGAAATTCTCTTTTTGATCAGAACCTGGTGTATGCGCATCGATAAAGGCAGTACGACACGGAATCAAATCACCGTAGCGTACGACGCGCTCTTCCATCTCGATAGGTGTCATCTGTGTTTACCCGGTTTTAAGGACGATTTGTTTCCAAACGGCCGTCTGATCAAACAGAACGAATTCGCGGCGTAACCCCCAGGGGCCAAATTCAGCATGACAAGCACCCATGACATAAACCTCAGCATGACTCGGTTTACCAAAAACGCCCCAGCCATCGTGCTTGCCATGCAAGCTCCAACGAATCGCGGCACGTGGCGGCATAAGTGGGTCGTCCCGCCCAATTTGATGTTCGATTTTAAATTCAGCATTCGGAAAACTGGCGCGCAGTGAGGTCCAGAATTGATCAGCATCAGCGTGAGAATGTCCGCCAAGCCCTCCGGGATACTCAAGCTGGCAGGCTCGGTCGTACTCTGTGGGGATAACGGCCAAGTCTGCCGACATGATGCGCTTTAAAACATCGGCATAACGCTGACCCCATTCATTGTCGTTACCGTGCCCCTTATAGGGACCAGGTTTATCAATAGCGGGGGTAAACACCGCGACACTTTTTTGCGCGCCACCTTCGGATTCTATCTGGGCGCGTGCATAGTCTTCAGGCGCGATACCCAGTTGTCTAACTACCGCGCCCTGATCACGAATCAACCATTCATCGTTTATCTGATTATTGATGGCATGACAGTCGGCAATGATCCGGTATTGCAAGCGGGTTCCACTCGCTGCGCCGTAGACACCATCTCCACTGTGAGTCGCCGTTGAATAGATTCGGTGCGATGACAACATGCCCTCTTCCGGTGTGCCACTCCAGATAACATCCTCACCGAGTAAGGTACGGTCCGGGAATTCAGCGAGTGTGGCCATGGTGGCAGCGATTACGTCTTTATTGCCAACGACCACTGAACTGGGCGAGCGCACAATGATGTCTGGCGAATAGTAATCGTGCAGCGTGGCAAGGCCACGGTCTTCCCAAATCTCTTTGGTGATACCAATAATGTAATCGGGAAAGTCCTTGAACCTCGGATCAAAGCCTTGCATGGGTATATTCCTTTCAGGGTTTGATGCTGGAACTGCGGACCACCAGTGGGCCGTTCAGTGCCAGACGCACGGGTGGCGAGTCATCGTTTTCTATTTGCGATAACAGCGTGGTGATGGTTTGCTCGACCATGCGATTGGCGGGTTGCCTGACGCTGGTGAGTTTGTACGAACCCCAGGCAGCGGCTGGTACATCGTCATAGCCGACGACCGCAACATCTTCGGGTATACGCAAGCCAAGTTCATCACGAAGCACATCCATAACAGCGAAAGCCATATGATCGTTGCAGACAAAGACCGCATCCGGACGTTCGTCGACAGAAAACATCTGTCGCGCGGCCAACTTCGCCTGCTCGAAATGAAAATTGCCTTCTTCACGGGCAAACAGTTTGTGCCCTGCTGCTGCCAAGCCTTCGCAGAAACCGGCCTCACGATCGCGTTGAGTCGAGGCTCCATCCCAACCAGCTATATAGGCAATACGCTGGTAGCCTTGTTCGATCAGATGCTCCGCAACTTTACGCCCACCTGCAACGTTGTCTGAGGTGATCGAAGAGAGCATCGCGTTGTCTTGTGTCCGGTTGAACAAGACAACTGGCACACCTTCGGCACGACAACGAGAAGCTAGCTCAGATGACATGGCAACCGAGGCGAGGATGATGCCGTCAGCCTGGTAGTCGAGAATTTTCTCAAGTACGTCATCGGTATTGTTTGCAGTTTGTTCAACCATGAAAACCAGTACGTGATAACCCTCCGCCTGCAAGCCTTTGGATATCTTTTCCATGACATCCGGATAGAACTGATTATTAAGGTAGGCCACGACTAAACCAATCAGCCGCGATTTACCCGTCATCAATGAGCGCGCCAACACATTGGGGCGATAACCTAATTCATTCGCGGCTCGGCGAACCTTTTCGATCGTTTTTGACGATGCGCTGGCGCCTGGTGTGAACACACGTGACACTGCGGACTGACTAACGCCTGCCGCTTTGGCAACCTGCAAGGATGTGACTTTCTCGTTAGCCATCAGTCTGCCGTCCATCCACCGTCAACCACGACAGCGGTGCCAGTCACCAACGCTGACGCATCTGACGCCAGGTACAAAACGGAACCCATGATGTCTTCGACTTCACCCGTGCGGCCCAATTTTATTTTTTCTTTAATCCATGCCACTCGCTCAGGCTGATTAAACGTTTGCTCGGTGAGCGGCGTACGGATAAACGTGGGGCATATGGTATTTACACGAATGCCAGCACTGCCCCACTCGATTGCCATGGCCTTGGTAAAGCCTTCAACAGCAAATTTAGATGCACAGTACACCGCACGGTCGATACCACCAACATGTGCCATTTGCGATGAAATAGTAATCAAGGAACCAGACTGCCCTGAAGCTTTAAGGCCTCTAGCTACTGCTGTGGATAAAAAATAGGCCCCACGTAAATTGATATTCATGACCGTGTCAAAATCTGCGATTTGCGTGTCCAGAGCCGGACTATGAATCGCAAGGCCTGCGCTGTTAACCAGCACATTAAAAGCTTCCTGGCTTTCTATTGCCGCTTGCGTATCTTCAACCTGGGCGATATCCAGAGCCAGAGCTTCACAGCTATAACCGCGTGCGCGCATGGCCTCAACAGTACGATTGAGTCGTTCCATTCCTCGTGCCGCCAGTACAACGTGAGCACCTGCGTCGGCAAGTGCGACCGCACAAGCTTGACCAATACCAGAAGATGCACCGGCAACCAAAGCCCGTTTTCCGTCAAGTTTGAACGAGGGTGTCTGTGGTAGTTGATCCATCATGATCCCAACAGTTGTTGTGTCTGTTGCTGTTGCTGTTGCTGTTGCTGTTGCTGTTGCTG
>CAYUZB010000150.1:0-7613 GCA_964449565.1 uncultured Granulosicoccaceae bacterium
ACATTGTAGTGGCTATTCTGTGTACTGACATCACAATTGGTAGATCTTCCATGGGCCCTTATCCACATAATGCTGCGGTTTCAGTTATTGATGATGCTAACCCTGCGGGAACCGATGGCTTCGAATTTGTCGAATTTGCACATCCAGATCCTGCAGCATTAGAGTCTCTGTTCAAGCAGATGGGCTACCAGGAAGTGGCACAGCACAAGCGTCGCGACATCTCTTTGTATCGACAAGGTTCCATCAATTACATGTTGAATCGCGATAGCGGTACGCATGCAGCTGAGTTCGTCGCCGAACATGGCCCTTGTGCACCGGCGATGGCCTGGCGGGTAGTGGATAGTCAGCATGCCTTGCAGCGTGCATTGGAATTAGGTGCGACCGAATATACCGGTACAGGCAAAAGCCTTGATGTGCCCGCTGTGTATGGTATCGGTGGATCCTTGTTGTACTTCGTGGATTGCTATGGTGACAAGGGCTCGCCTTATGATTCAGAATTTGAATGGGTAGGGGAAGCAGATCCGAAGCCTGAAGGTGTGGGGTTTCATTATATTGATCACCTGACGCATAATGTACAGCGCGGCAATATGGATACCTGGTACCGCTTCTATGCCGATACATTCAACTTCAAGGAAATCCGATTCTTTGATATCGAAGGCAAGGCAAGTGGTCTATTCAGTCGTGCCTTGACATCACCTTGTGGAAAGATTCGTATTCCGATCAACGAAAGTGCTGATGACAAGAGTCAGATAGAGGAATACCTGAAGGCTTACAAGGGCGAAGGTATTCAACATATTGCGGTGGGTAGTGACGATCTCTACACATCAACGGATGCGATTGCTGAACGAGGGCTCAAGTTCATGCCAGGTCCACCAGATACCTATTACGAGCAATCAAGGACACGCGTTGTCGATCATGAAGAACCGATTGAACGTATGAAGCAACATGGCATTCTGATTGATGGTGAAGGCGTGGTCGATGGTGGAACGACCCGCATTCTGCTACAGATATTTTCAAAGACGGTCATTGGTCCGATTTTCTTCGAATTCATTCAGCGCAAAGGCGATGATGGCTTTGGCGAAGGTAACTTCAAAGCCTTGTTTGAATCTATCGAGGCCGACCAGATCGCCCGCGGGGTGCTGAAGGCTTCCTGAGACGCGAGCCATCAAAATCTTGAACCCTGCTGATTTATCGACGGGGCATTTGTAATCCTGCGCAATCTTTAACACAATGACCACAAGGCTACAATTGTGGTCATTGACGTTGGCGCGCGAACTTGATGACAGGTCGATATTTTTCTGACAAACACCGGCCGGTTCATCTCGGTCCCTACCCACTGGAAAGGCTGGCACGCGCTGCACCTGCATCGCTGGATGACGTACCGTCATTGCCTGCGGTCAACTTTGATCATTCAGACAACCCATGCAGTATTGTTAACGCGATGCGCGAGTTTCAGGCGATGCTTGACGCAATTCGTGAAGGCTTTGTCAACAAGGCACCTTCTGCTTGTCCGGATGATCCGCTTGAGCGTGCCAATCACTTAAAGGCTTTCGGTTACTTCAATGATGCATCGATGGTGGCGGTGTCGGCCTTGGCTGAGGAAGCGCGATTGGCACAAAGCGTTCGAAATGCTGATATCGATAGCTTGGCTGATGAGCTGCGTACACGACAGACTCTCACGCTTGCAGCAGGTATCGATCACATCATGGCAGATTTGAAAGAGTCGATGGAAGCACCGCCAACGACTATTGAAAGCCATACGCATGCCATTGTTTATTTATATGAGTATCCGCGTGATCCGGGGCAAGACGAACCGGGCACTGACTGGATACAAAATGTACAGGCAGAGCGAGCCTGCCTGCGTGCGACTGAGACAGCGATAGTGATTGCAAACTACCTTCGGCTGCTGGGCTTTTCTTCCCGCGCGCACAGCGCGACATGTACTGATGTTGACCTGGGTGTTTTATGTGTGTCGTCCGGTATAGCAACTGTCGAGTCAGGTGTCTTACAAAATCCCTATGTCGGCACGCGCTTTGGTGTCGCAGCGGTGACGACTACGATGGATCTCAAGGTCGATCAGCCACTGGCCAAAGCAAGTGAGCAATCACCTCGGAAAAGCCATGGGCTTGCCTGGAAGCTAGGATACGGTTTTCAGAAAAATGCTGGCAATCGTGAGCCGTATGCTAAACGACGTTATGTCGACGGGCTTCATCCATTCGAAACACTAAAGCGTGTAGAGGTCCCAACGACCTATATTGATGAAGAACGTGTCGCCCGAGTGCCCAAGCGCACTGATATGTTTGCGCGCGCGCAGTTCGGGGATATGGGCAAAACTAACCAGAAAGCGGCGACCGCTGGCTACTATGTGCGCAAGGCAGCGCCGTCAATGGCGCAACGACGCGCTTTGGGTGCACTGGTACTCCTGCAAAATGGTGAATCCGATGAGACTAAGGCCCCACCTGATCCTGTCAGGCATGCGGAATTGATCAAAGCGACTGCATATTTTCTGGGTGTTGATGCAGTTGGTATTTCACGTTGCCCCTCGTGGGTCTGGTATTCGCACAATGCCTTGGGGGAGGTGATTGATCCACCCCATGATCAAGCCATCTCGATGATTATCGATCAAGGTTTCGAAACGATGGAAGGTGCTTCCGGTGATGATTGGATATCGGTGGCGCAATCGATGCGCGCCTATCTTCGATTTTCTTTGCTCGGTAGCATTATTGCCAAACAGATCAGACGCCTGGGTTATCAGGCCAAGTCGCACTCGGTGATCGATGGCGATGTCCTGCAGCCTCCTTTGCTTTTGCTGTCAGGACTCGGTGAGGTCAGTCGTATCGGCGAAGTCATCCTTAATCCGTTTCTGGGTCCACGGCTTAAATCCGGAGTAGTCACAACCAATTTACCGCTGGCGCACGATCAAGCAATCGATTTTGGTCTCCAGTCTTTTTGTAAACAATGCAATAAGTGCGCAAGAGAGTGTCCGTCGGGTGCCATCACCGCTGGGCCTAAGTTGATGTTCAACGGGTATGAGATATGGAAGTCTGATAGTCAGAAGTGTGCGAGTTACCGAATTACCACCAAGGGTGGTTCGATGTGCGGTCGTTGCATGAAAACCTGTCCGTGGAATCTGGAAGGATTGTTTACCGAGAAGCCTTTTCGCTGGGCGGCGATGAACCTGCCTGGAACTGCCAAAGCACTGGCAAAGCTTGATGATGTGGCGAACCGCGGATCACTCAATCCGGTCAAGCGATGGTGGTGGGATCTTGAACTCGATGACAAGGGCGGATATCAACCGACCAGGCATCCGGTCAATGAACGAAAACTGCAGAAAGACCTGCACTTGAAATACAAAGATCAGACATTAGCCGTCTATCCAGCACCGCTTGCACCCCATCCGTGGCCTTTCCCGTTTCCGATGGATCGGGAAAAAGGTATCGAGGCTTATCAAGCGCTGGTTACCGCTGAGCAGTACCAGACGAGCATTAAGGCTGGACGTGCCGTTGATGTGGTACACGAATACAAGATTGATAGTGAAGCACCGGTCATTCGTGTGCAATTGCATAAAGCGGTTGCCATGAGTGATCGAGTTTCGCGCTATGTGTTGAAATCACTCGACGGTAGTGAGCTGCCGGAGTGGACGGCAGGCGCCCACCTTGACATTGTCGTTGCCCCTGAATTTTTGCGCCAGTACTCGATGTCCGGTGACCCTGCCGATCGTAGCTATTATGAGATCGGCGTACTACGTGAAGATGATGGGCGAGGTGGATCGAAACTGTTGCATCGCATCTTTTCCGAAGGTCGACGTTTGTTTGTCTCGAAACCGATCAACCATTTTCCACAAGTGCTGGATGCGGGTAAGTCATGGCTGATGGGTGGTGGAATTGGTATCACGCCGATGATCGCGATGGCACACGAGGCGTTTGCCAATGATCTCGATTTAGAGTTTCATTATTCAATTTCTTCGCGTAAGGGAGCTGGCTACCTTGAAGAACTCGAAGGCGTTCCTTGGGCGGACAAGATTCATCTCCATGTATCTGACGAAGGGAGTCGAGCGAACCTTGGCGACGTGCTGTCACACTATACCCAAGGAGATCATCTGTACACCTGCGGTCCGGCGGCATTCATGGATGCGGTAATTGACGCCGCTACCGTTGCCGGATTTCCGGAAAGTGCACAACATGTCGAATACTTTGAGGTTCCGGAGCTACCCGACTATGTCAACCATCCATTCAAACTCAAACTAGCCAGAAGTGGGCAGATAATTGATGTGCCAGCGGACGAGGTCGCGACCGATGTATTGATCGACGCTGGGGTCGCTATTGATGTCAAATGTTCAGATGGTTTGTGCGGGGTGTGCAAATGTACACTGCTATCGGGTGACGTTGAGCACCGTGATTTTGTATTGTCGGCGGCGCAACGCAACTCGGCCGTTATTTTATGTCAGTCTCGGGCGAAGGAGGCGGGCGGCGTTATTGAAGTAGATCTTTAGTCGGGATTCGTTAGTGTGACGTGAGAGTAGAGAGATACTAGCGAGCTACGGGATGTCGAATATGCAATTGAAACTCGACCACTTTTTTATCATGACCGCATATGGCGCTCCCGTGGCTAATAAACTACAGGAAATCGGGTTGGTGGAAGGAGCGCCCAATGATCATCCGGGACAGGGGACTGCGAACCGTCGTTTTTTCTGCGCAAATACAACCATTGAATTATTGTATGTCAGGAGTCACAAGGAGACGAGCACCGGCTCGGGGAGCCGTTTACGGTTCGTTGACCGAATGTGCAGCAATGCGTCACCCTTTGGCCTTGTTGTACGAGCCGATGCTGATGTTGTGGATGCTCCATTTTCAAGTTGGTCCTATCAGCCGGACTACTTCCCAGCGGGTTTGTTTTTTCTTGTTGGCAGTAATTCGGATGAGCTTCGAGAGCCGATGTGTATATGCATGCCGCCACGGTTGCCAGCACCCGCATCACCGCCAGAGCCGTGCAATAGTGAATGGACGATGACAGCGTTGAGAATCTGCGTTCCTGGCGAAGAAAATTCATCAGTGTTGAATCAATTTTCCCAGTGTGAAGGTGTGGAGATTCTCAACGGAAAGCCGCATCTGGCGACAATAGAATTCAACCATTGTGAGTTGGGTCAATCGCGAAACTTCTCTCCAGATCTTCCATTGCATATTTATTGGTGAGCGATCGTCGCTTCACATCTTGGTCGAAATGTGAAAGCAATGCGACGTTTTAGATTTTCATGTTGCCAACTCTGAACATCTTTGCGATATTAAGGTCGCACCGAGAGTCGAAGACTTAAATAGTTGAACGGAGAAGTCCAGATGAAAAATACGCAATACACCAGACGTAAATTCCTGACAGCTACTGGTGCAGCGATTGCCTCAGCGACGGTTGGCGGGGTTTCCGCGCCATTTGTCTCTGCTCGCGCCGCAGAAAAATTCGCAGCGTCGCGCACCATGCGTGGTGGAGCAAACAACTATACCCCTGGCGCACCGATTGTGGATCGAATAGGCGGCGGAGGCTTCTGGATGACCGGGACCGTTCGTCGCGCGGGCGACGGCGCCTTGCTTGAAGGCCAGCGTATCCAGATATGGGCCCACACGACTGAAGGCCATGAGCGTGACTGGCACAGTCATGGTGCAACGTTGACTGATGCGAATGGCGAGTTTCGCCTGGAGATGCCCCAAATTGTCCCCGCCTTTGGTCAGGCACATGGCCATCTTGCCTATGACAGTGAAGATTTCGAGACAGTTTTTCTCCGTCCTGTCATGGCCAGCGCCAAGGATACAACTCTGAACGTGGACTTCGTCTTACAGCCAGTTTGAGCACATCGCAAAGTGCATCGCAGAGTGCTTCCTTGAGCGCATCGGATTCGGATCGATGAGCCGAATCGGTGTTGTTTTAATCTACTCCGCGCTCGTGTTCCTAGCGGTGATACCGATCGGTATCGCCGCTATGAGTCCGCTTCTTGCCTGGCGCGAGCCAATTTATATCGTGGCGGGTTTTGCCGGAGTCATCGCCATAACACTTATGCTTTTGCAACCGGTACTGGCCGCCGGATATTTGCCTGGACTGTCAATTAGGAGAGGGCGAGATCTGCATCGCTGGGTTGGATGCGCTTTGGTCTTGTCATTGGTCATTCATGTTGCAGGTCTATGGTTAACGAGTCCACCGGATGTGGTTGACGCGCTTCTTTTCAATTCACCCACGCCCTTTTCAAACTGGGGGGTGATTGCCATGTGGGCTGTTTTCGCGTCCGCCTGTCTGGCGCTGTTTCGTCGCAGATTTCGCTCTCGCTTGGGGCTCTGGCGTTTGAGCCACAAAAGTCTGGCTGGCGTCATAGTCATCGGAAGTGTGGTTCATGCTATGAAAGTTGACGGGACAATGGAGATAATCTCCAAATCCTTATTGTGCGTCTTGCTTGTCGTCGTTACCGGCTTAGCTTTGATGAAATTCAAACAGCGGAGTTGATCATTTGTTGATCGAAATCGTGTACGTCAACGTAGGAGTAAGTTGATGGCAACGCTGTCATTATTTACAAGTGGATTCCTTGGGATGCCGTGTGATAACTTTGTTTAACTCCAGATAATAAAAGGACCAGTCGAATGAAAACCGCAACCAACCCCCTTTCCAATCATGAGGTTGACAGTGAAGACCTGGAAATTGATCAGCGTATCTATGATCTGTATGACCAGTATTGTCACGGTTTCATGGATCGTCGCGAATTTCTAAAACGCGCTGGTGCAATCACTGTGGCGGGTGTGTCCGGCTTGACAATGGCACAGGCCTTGTTTCCCCGTTACGCTCAGGCGCAGACCATTTCATTTACCGACGAGCGCATGAAAGCTCAGTACGTCACTTATCCATCCCCGGGTGGAAACTCCGGCGAAATGCGCGGCTACCTAGCCCGTCCACAAACTGACGGGCCTTATCCGACCGTCCTGGTCGTTCACGAAAATCGTGGCTTGAATCCCTACATAGAAGATGTTGCAAGACGTCTCGCGGTTGAAGGTTTTCTCGCGTTGGCACCCGATGCGCTACATCCGGTTGGCGGCTATCCGGGCAATGACGACGACGGGCGCGCACTGCAAAAGCAACTCGACCGTGCGAAAATCATGATCGACATGTATAACAGCGCCAAGTATCTAAACGCACATGAATCATCGACCGGAAAGCTTGGTTCTGTGGGTTTTTGCTTTGGTGGTGGTGTTGTGAATTTTCTGGCGACCAAGATGGGTAATGACATTCATGCTGGTGTCCCGTTTTACGGCAGTGCACCTCCGGGTGAAAATGTAGCCAGCATAAACTCACCCTTGATGATTCAAGCCGCCGAGAAAGACGACCGGATCAATGCACAATGGCCAGACTTCGAAGCCGCGCTAAAGGCGAATGATGTCAGTTACGAGCGGCATTTATATCCGGGCACCGGTCACGGCTTCCATAACAACTCTACCAAACGCTATAACGAAGACGCTGCAAATCTGGCCTGGGAACGCACCATTGCCTTTTTTAAAAGTAATCTGTCTTGAGGCTGAGCTTATCTACTCGGATCTTCGATTGAATTTATCGTAGTTGACACAAGCTCGGCTGGATACATAGTT
>CAYUZB010000151.1:0-5857 GCA_964449565.1 uncultured Granulosicoccaceae bacterium
ACCGGGTCGCGCTCGACCGGGTCACGACTGACAACAGGCTATCTGTTTCTTGACGGCAGCTCCTTGTCTCTGGACGTTGCGCGAAAAGACGCCCTGAGGCAGGACCTGGAGCAGACCCTGGGTGATGCGTGTCGATTGTTCCCGCATCAGTTGCTGGTGCAGCTGCAGAAGTTGCCCCGCGACTGGACGCCAGATCCTTTGTTTGCATTCGGCTTTCGACAATTGAAAACGTCAGTCGGCTCGGCTGTATTCGAATTTCGCTTGAGCGACTACAAAGCGCCGCCAGCCTGGCTCAATGCTCGATTCTGGGCAAATCCCGAGCGCTTTGAGCAAACCCCGGACGTGGATGAATTTAGTGATCTGACCGGTTCTTTTGACGACACCTCAGACGAAACAATTGATGAAGAATGGGACTAACCTCTTGCAGATGACAGCTTCGAAACTAACCAAGGCAACAAGGATCAAGCGATGAGCGCGATACACATAACTGAATTGATGGGTGATGGCATAGGCCCTGAACTTGCCGAATCGATCCATGCTGTTGCCGAATCCCTGCCTGCCGAGTTCAAATTCATACCGGTGGACTGGAGTTTGCCCAATCGCGAAAAGCGCGGCGATGATGTCATTGATGAGGCTGAGGATTCAATGCGGCAGACCAAGCTTGCCGTCAAGTACCCGACCATCACAAACAAGCGCTCACCAAACGCCCTGATTCGACGACGCTGCGATTTCAGTGTCATTTATCGTCCGGCAATCTCGATCAAAGGCATCCATACCAATTTCAAGGAAGATGTCAATCTGCACATTGTGCGTATCGCGACGGGCGGCACCTATGATGATCCCGGTCAACTGGTGGGCAAGGATGCGGCGGTTTCACTGCGTATGGTCGAGCGCAAGCCTTGCGAGCAGGCGGCCAGATTTGCCTTCGAGCTGGCGCGCAGAAAAGGTCTTCGATATGGCGATAGTCACTTGTCGATGACAAGCTCATCAAAGCACACGATCCAGCGAGTGACCGATGGTCTGTTCGAATCCGTAGTCGCCGAAGTTCATGAGCAGTTTCAGGACGTCGATCACCACGTTGAGCTGTTTGATGCCTTGTTGGCCAAGATCATTCTTAACCCGTCTTCTTTTGAGGTTGTGCTGGTGCTTAACGAATACGGTGATTTTCTATCCGATATGGCGTCAGGGCTCGTCGGTAGTCTGGGCACGGGTGCCAGCGGCAACTATTCCTTTGATGCCAACAACGAAGTGGATATCGCCATGTTTGACCCGGCCGGCGGCACGGCACCTGACATAGCCGGCAAGAATGTGGCTAATCCTGCGGCCGTTTTGTTGGCTTTTGGCATGTTGCTTGATCATGTTGATCGTTATGACCTCGGGCACGCGCTGCGCATGAGCTTACTCGGCGCCATCGAGTCAGGACAAAGTACACGGGACCTCGGCGGGAAACTCAATACAGACGAGTTTACGAAGGTCATCATCGATAACATACCGGCTCACCTGTAGCCCCACGCTATGTGATAATTCCAGGGATAAGTCAGGACTAACCGAATGAGCGCAAATCCGAAATCTGCGAGCCCTCAAGCTTCAATGCAAGAGCAGTGGGACACCTCACTGCTGGGTGGAGCCAATTCTCCCTGGCTGGAAAGCCTGTACGAGCAATACCTTGTCGATCCGAACTCGCTGGATGAATCCTGGCGAGACTACTTCGCCGCCTTGCCTATGGTTGCCGAGAATTCGCGCGAGGTAGCGCATTCGGAAATCCGGCGTCAGTTCGAAGACCTGATCAAGCGCGGAAGTGCTGTGCGTCCTGCGGCATCGGGCAGTAGCGCCGGCGGTACGGCAGCCGAACTCAAGCAGATTTACGTTACCCAATTGATCAATGCCTATCGGGTGCGAGGGCATCAGCTGGCCAAGACGGATCCACTGGGTGCCGAGAAAGACGCCATGGTGCGAGAACTTCGCTTGCATGAAAACGGTTTGTCTGACGCTGATCTGGACACGGTCTTTCCAACGCCATCTCTGGAAGGGATTGATCATGCGCCACTTCGCGACATCATTGATCACCTGGAACGTTGTTACTGTTCCTCAGTCGGTTACGAGTTCATGTATATCGATTACACGCCGCAGAAAGACTGGTTGCAACAACGTATCGAAAGCGTTGCCTCCGCACCGACCCTGAATCCGGATACACGGCGCTGGATTCTCGAACGCGTCACCGCAGCGGAAAGCATGGAGCGGCATCTGGGTTCACGTTATGTCGGTCAGAAACGTTTTTCTCTCGAAGGTGGGGAAAGCCTTATTGTCGTCATGAGCGAATTGGTCAGGCGTGCGGGTGCGGCAGGCGTTAAAGACATGGTTATCGGGATGGCACATCGCGGTCGCTTGAATGTGCTGGTCAATATACTGGGCAAGAATCCGGCAGAGCTCTTTCAGGAATTTGAAGGCAAGCACGTTGAAGGCAAAGAAAAAGAAAGCTTGTCTGCCGGTGACGTCAAATATCACCAGGGATTCAGCTCCGATATCAAGACTTCATCGGGTCATATGCATCTTGCGCTGGCGTTCAATCCGTCGCATCTGGAAATAGCATCACCGGTTGTCGAAGGCTCGGTGCGTTCACGTCAGGATCGCTATGGCGACAAGGATGGAGACCTGGTGCTGCCGATCAATATTCATGGCGATGCGGCTTTTGCCGGGCAAGGCGTAGTCATGGAGACCTTCAATATGGCGGACTCACGTGGCTTCTCGACCAAGGGCACCGTGCATATCATCGTCAATAACCAGATCGGTTTCACCACCAGCAATGCAGCGGATGCGCGATCAACCTTGTATGCCAGTGATGTCGCCAAAATGATCAATGCGCCGATCTTTCATGTCAATGGTGATGATCCCGAAGCAGTTTTCTTTGTCACACAGCTGGCGCTTGATTTCCGTATGGCGTTCAAAAAGGATGTCGTCATCGATCTCGTTTGTTATCGCCGTCATGGACATAACGAAACTGATGAGCCGTCGGTTACGCAGCCGATCATGTACCAGACGATCAAAGCATTGGCGACAACGCGCAAACTTTATGCTGATCAACTGGCCCAGGAAGGGGTTCTCAGTGTGGACGAGTCTGATCAGATGGTGCAGGACTATCGACAGGCTCTCGATGACGGCAAGACCGTTGCGCCAGATATTGTGGTGGGTCAGTCTGAAGCTCCTGAGCTTGCAGTTGAATGGAGCCGCTTTGTCGGAGACGACTGGCGAGCACCTTACGAATCCAAGGTGCCACTTGCGACCTTGCAATCGCTGGCGAACAAGTTGAACGAATTGCCCGATGGGCTGGCGCTGCATTCGCGGGTCAAGAAGATTGTCGAAGACCGTCGCAAGATGACAGCCGGCGCCTTGCCACTGGACTGGGGCTATGCCGAAACCATGGCTTATGCCAGCTTGTTGAATGACGGCTATTCGGTTCGTCTGTCTGGTCAGGATTGTGGACGAGGCACGTTCTCACATCGCCATGCAGTGCTGCATAATCAGAATCAACGTGGCGCTCATGTGCCATTGCGTGAGTTGACCGACAAGGCAAATTTTCTGGTTATCGACTCCGTGCTGTCCGAAGAAGCGGTACTCGCGTTCGAATATGGCTATGCCACAGCCGATCCGATGACGCTGGTTATCTGGGAAGCGCAATTTGGTGACTTTGCCAATGGAGCGCAAGTGGTGATCGATCAGTTCATCAGTTCCGGGGAAACCAAGTGGGATCGACTCTGTGGATTGACCATGCTGTTGCCTCACGGTTATGAAGGACAGGGCCCAGAACATTCCTCGGCGCGCATCGAGCGCTTCATGCAACTTTGCGCCGAGGATAATATGCAAGTGCTAGTGCCGAGCACACCCGCTCAGGCATATCACATGTTACGTCGTCAGATGCTGCGTCCCATGCGACGGCCGTTGATCGTCATGTCGCCAAAAAGCCTTTTGCGCCATCGCCTGGCGACGTCAACGCTCGAAGATCTTGCTGATGGTCATTTTCAACCGGTCATTGATGAAATAGACGATATCAAGGCAAACGACGTTGATCGACTCGTGTTCTGTAGCGGCAAGGTGTATTACGATCTTCTCGAAGCGCGGCGCAAAGCCGAGATCGGCAATGTCGCACTGGTGAGACTTGAGCAGCTTTATCCGTTCCCGTATGAGGAAATGACGGCGGCGGTCAACAAGTATCCGAATGCCAAATCCATTGTCTGGTGTCAGGAAGAACCGCGAAATCAAGGTGCCTGGCGGTCTAGTCGTCATCGCATCGAGCGGGTTTCGCCTGCCTCGATCGGACCAGTTGAATTTTCTGGACGCTCACCGTCAGCATCACCGGCGAGTGGTTACATGAGTCAGCATCTGATCGAACAGAAACGTCTCGTCGAAGAAGCACTCGGACTTATCCCTAATAGTCAGACGAGCTGATCTACAATAGTCTCGTCTCAAGATACATGACGCCCAAAGGCCCACGCTGATGTCTGATATCAAAGTACCCACTCTCCCCGAATCCATTGCTGACGCCTTGATCGTCACCTGGCACAAGAAAGAGGGTGATCCGGTCAAGCGCGATGAAGTCATCGTGGAAATCGAAACCGATAAGGTTGTGCTGGAAGTCCCCGCCGCCGATGACGGCGTGCTGGGCAAGATCATCGAGGACGAAGGCACGACGGTGTTGGCGCATCAGGTCATCGGCTCGATAGAAGTGGGAGCTACGGCTAGCGCAGCACCCGAAGCCGCCGCGACCTCTGAACCGTCATCCAGCGATAACGCGTCTGGAAGTGCCGGGCAAACCAGTCCCGCCGTCAGAAAGCTACTTGCCGAGCATGGCCTTGAAGCTGGCGATGTGAAAGGCACTGGCAAGAACGGCCGCATCAGCAAGGAAGATGTTGAACGTCATGTCAGTGGCATGGGGGCAAGCAAAGGTGCCGCTGCGACTGCGCCAACAGCTGCTGCGCCTTCAAGTGCAAGCGCGGGTGTAAGTGCGGGTGCAAGCTCGGGTGCAAGTGCTCCTGTGGCAGCGCCGGTTCTTGCGTTGCCAATTGGCGATGGCGAACGAACCGAGAAGCGTGTGCCGATGACGCGCTTGCGCGCACGGATTGCAGAGCGTCTGTTGTCAGCGACGCAAAACACCGCGATGCTGACGACCTTCAATGAAGTCGACATGCATGCTTTCATCGAATTGCGTAAGCAGTACAAGGACAAATTTGAAAAGGGTCATGGCATCAAGCTTGGCTTCATGTCGATATTCCTCAAAGCCGCAACCGAAGCCCTGAAGCGCTACCCGGATGTCAACGCGTCCATCGACGGTGACGACATTGTTTATCATGGCTACTGCGACATTGGCGTAGCAGTCTCGTCTGAACGCGGACTGGTGGTGCCGGTCCTGCGCAACACGGAATTCATGTCGCTTGCCAATATGGAAGCAGGCATTGCGGATTATGCAGACAAGGCAAGAGCGGGTAAATTGTCGATCGAAGAGATGAGTGGCGGCACGTTCACCGTTTCCAATGGTGGTGTATTCGGGTCACTTCTGTCGACTCCGATCCTCAACCCGCCGCAGAGCGCCATCCTCGGCATGCATGCTACGCAGGAACGTCCTGTCGCGATCAACGGCGAGGTTGTCATTCGTCCGATGATGTACGTGGCATTGTCCTATGACCACCGTATTGTCGACGGTAAGGGCGCCGTTGGTTTTCTCAAGACCATCAAGGAACTCGTGGAAGACCCCGCACGCATCGTGTTTGATTTGTAAGCACTTTGAGTTTGAGGTGTACGCCGCTGGTAATTGATCTGTAATGCTTGGAGTTTGAGGTGTACGCCGCTGGTATTTGATCTGTAA
>CAYUZB010000151.1:5957-7362 GCA_964449565.1 uncultured Granulosicoccaceae bacterium
ATTGATCTGTAATGCTTGGAGTTTGAGGTGTACGCCGCTGGTATTTGATCTGTAAGTGCTTGGAGTTTGAGGTGTACGCCGCTGGTATTTGATCTGTAAACGCTTGGAGTTTGAGTTGTACGGCGGCTTGCGTTTGATCTGTTAGCGCTTTGTGTTTGATTTGCGGCGCTGGTGCGACTTTGGGGCGCTGTGATAATCAGAACGGCATGATTTGCGAGTGGTTCAAAGCCTTGGCTACCGCGTGTGGACGATTGGTGACTTCCATTTTCTCGATTGCATTCTTCAGATGAAAGGTTATCGTGCTTTCGGACAAGCGAAGAATCTGGGAAATTTCCCAGGAAGTCTTGCCCGCGGCGGTCCAGCTTAAGCACTCCTTTTCTCTAGCAGTAAGTTCTTTTTTCAGGTTGTGTAGGTCGCAGTTTTCAGCGACGACCCGTTTCACGCTTTCATGAATGGCCTGAGCAATAATCTGTAATCCGTATTGCATATCATGACTGATGACCATTTTCCGCTTTGCCGAACATAAGGACAACATCGACCCCTCTGCACCGGCACCATGAACGGGCAAAGAGATGCCACTGATCAATTTGTGCTTTTTGGCCTCAGACATCACCCGCCGTTCTTCGGCGCGCGCGCGCCCTTTGGAAAAATTGATTTCATCCCACATTAACGGTGAAGAATGCGTCCAGCAATGTTTGACGGTTGGATCCTTGGCAATATAATTTTCGTCTTCATAGCGTTGCTGCCATTCAGCCGGGAAGTTGCTGATGATCAGCAATTCGCCAATTGCCGGATAGAAAGCGCCTAGTTGGTAGTTATCGAAACCGAGCGTTGCAATCGTGTTGTCACAGGTCTTGTAGATTTCGTCACGCGTCTCGCAGGCCTGAAAATGATCTGCGATTTCAAAATATCCCATTGCACTTCTAGTGCTCATACCGTTCGAACCAATCCAGAAATATATTTCAGGTGCTTAACCAGCACCCAGAGACATTCTTTGGTTTCGTGGCGTCTTGAACTTCACCTTCCACCGGTGACAAATCCTGTTGCCTTAAAGTCGATATGCCGAAGCAATTATCAAATAATCGAAGCCGGAAACGCATCGTTTTGCACGCTGTCCCAGACATCCAATGAGGATTAGGATACCTGTACTTTTATATGGCTAGATACCTGCTAAATTTTATAGGTATTTAGTGGTTAGTTCATAGCGTCCTAACTGGCTCATTTGGCTGTTGTTGATGTGTTGAACGGTGCTGCCGGCGAATTCCAGTTCAATCAGGCGATCGGGAGGCCGACGCTTTCGTCGTATTTGAGGGTAAATATGACCGTGGAAAAGCGCTTTTCGTAGATCTTGCGGTGATCGCTGGATGTACCGGCCCCACCTCAGATGATGAAAAAAGCCCTGTTC
>CAYUZB010000152.1:0-7362 GCA_964449565.1 uncultured Granulosicoccaceae bacterium
AATAAATTGTTGATATATGGATGAATTTACAGTGATTCGGGAGGTTCAATGGGTCTGATGATCATTCGCAGATTCTTGTGGAATGTCATTGCCGGTCAGTCGATACAACGTTGCTATTTGATGGTTGAGCGTAATGTTCTCAAGCTCAAGTTTACGTACCGTGTCCCTGAGTGATGCGACGTCCAGTTCAAGAACTGACAATGCACTGGTTTCCTCATCAGACATCTGCGCGGGTTTGGCTGTGGCAGTTCCATCGGATGTTGTGGACTCAAATACCGGTTTGCCACTAAACAAATGCGCGACCCGTTCACCTCGTTGTCCAGGTGCGCCAAGGCGCGTCACATAGGGTATTTCACGCTCGCATAATCTATCCACACAATGGTGAAGTTCTTCCTTGTCGCTAAATTGGTTCATCCGTTGAGTACGGGAGAACAACTCGCTGAATGTTTGCGGGCCGCGTAACATCATGATGCATAGCACAGCCTGCTGTTTTTTGCCCAGCTCCAGTTGAGCGATAAGCTGCTGGCTGTACTTGTCAGCTCGAGATCCGTATTCCTTGCGTATAAAGTGCCTTTCTTCCAATTCATTCAGGGCCCGCAGAATTTCACCTTGATGGTAGTTGCTTACCGGCTCGCGACTGGATTTCTGGTTACAGCCGGTGACAAGGCTGTTGAGAGTCAGCGGGTACTGATCAGGGGTTGTGAGCTGTTTTTCCATCAACACCCCGAGCACGCGCAACTCGATAGCGAGCAATTGTGGTGGCTTGGGGCTGTCAGAATTGTAGTCGCCGTTTGAGTTATCTGCTTCTGGCATTTCAGTCTCCATGTTGCGCAATTGAATATAGTTGACCTGCCGAACAAGGTCGGGCTGCTTGAAAAAAACCTTCGCACATCTGCTTGCGTTACCATTGATCAAATGGGTGCGACTATCTGGAAGCTTGTAAAGTTCGTCATTGCTGTATCGATATTGTTGACGGCGCTTGTGGTGCTGTTTTTCAAAACGGCGCCGACCTTCGGTGCGCAAGCGGGCACGGAGGGTCAGGTTCGCATACAACAGTCCCCCAATTTTAATGGCAAGACTTTTGTCAATTTAGTGCCGACCGTTGTCAGTACACCTGATCCTGCAAGTGAAACTGATTTTAGTCTTCTGGAGTTTTTTCTCCCAACCGCTGGAAAGAATCCGACGGAGCCACTGCCGTCAAGGCGGTTCGATCCTGCATCGTTCGAAAACGGTGATTTCGTCTGGTTCGGTCACTCCACGATTTTGTTCAAGACCGATGGACTGACGGTTCTGACTGATCCGGTTTTCAACAGGGCATCGCCAATACCGTTTACGGTAAGTCCCTTTCCCGTCAAGGTGGATAACCCGATCGAGGTTCTCCCGAAAATCGATATTGTTCTGATATCACATGATCATTACGATCACCTGGATCACAAAGCCATCGGTGTACTTGCCAACAAGGTCGAACGTTTTCTGGTGCCGCTTGGTGTTAAGTCACATTTGCTGCGCTGGGGTATTGCAGAGAAAAAAGTAGACGAATTCGATTGGTATGAGTCAACACAGCATCAAACACTTGAACTGACTTTTGCACCATCACGACACTTCAGCGGTCGCAGATCGTTTAACGCGGATACGACACTTTGGGGGTCCTGGATAGCTCGATCCAGCGCACAGAACGTGTATTTCAGTGGCGACGGTGGGTACTTTGAGGAGTTCAAGCATATTGGCGAGACATATGGACCATTTGATATCGCTTTTGTTGAAAATGGCGCCTACGATGTCAATTGGTCACAGATTCATTTGAAACCGGAAGAATCTGTTCAGGCAAGCATCGATTTGAGAGCGCAGGTGTTCTTTCCAATCCATTGGGCAAAATTTGATCTGGCACTGCATCATTGGACAGAACCGGTGGTTAGAGCAAAAGCCGCCGCAGAAAGAAACCAGGTCAAGCTTGCGACGCCGCGCATTGGTCAGGTATTTACTCTCTTCGACTATCCATCGGACGAGTGGTGGCTGGAAGTAGAGTGATCGATAGACAAAATCAACCGCTGTGAGGCTGGTGATATTGGCCTGATGACTTACCTGATACAAGTCATTAAAACTGGCAGAATATCGATATCAAACAATGAACAAGTCTAAATTGTTCGTATTCTAAAGCTGAAAAATTACTGTAAGAGATAAGAAATTGTTCCCACGTGTAAAAGAACAACTCCGGTCGCTATTGGAATGGCGTTACTTTGAAGCCACGATCCTTGGTCTCATCATTTTCAACTCCATCATTCTGGCGCTTGAGACAAGTCCTGGCATTGTACAAGCATCGGGGAATTGGCTGCTGGCTATCGACAATATTCTTCTGACCATCTTTGTTATCGAGTTGCTGTTGCGATTGGCAGTCGATTTCAAAGGTTTTTGGCGTGACCCGTGGCGGCTATTCGATTTTTTCGTGATTGTTATCGCGCTGTTACCAACGGCCGGACCTCTATCCATATTACGGGCATTGCGGATACTAAGAGTGCTTCGGTTGATCTCGGCAGTGCCTGCCATGCGCCGAGTGGTCGCAGGTTTGTTGGGCGCCATGCCAGGTATGGGGTCAATACTGTTTCTGATCGGTTTGATCTTCTTTGTGTTTTCAGTCATTTCTACCAAGTTGTTTGGCGCCGCCTTTCCCGAATGGTTTGGCACGCTAAGCGCTTCTGCCTACACCTTGTTTCAAATAATGACACTAGAGAGTTGGTCGATGGGAATAGTGCGCCCGGTTATGGAGGTGTTTCCGTATGCGTGGATTCTTTTTGTTCCTTTCATAATCCTGACGGCATTTACCGTTTTGAACCTGTTCATCGGGGTTATTGTTGATGCCATGCAATCAGAGCATGAATCCACTGCCAGTGAGGAACGAGGTCAAATGATCACTGACAATGAAAAAATTCTGACCGAGTTGCGTAATTTAAGACGTGATATCGATTCGCTACGGCTTGATATGCGATCGTAGCAAGTCAGAGACGCTCCACTAATTAGTAATAGATCGCTAGGGTGGCCGCTACCTCCAGCTTCATAGTGTTTCTCAAGAGTTTTGTTCCGTGCATTGAAATCCTGTCGACTTCTTGCTCGCGATCAACGTCGCAGCACTAACGGACAAGTTTTTCGAGCGGAGAGTGCGGCCTTCGCCTGATCTCAATTCTTCAAGTCGACATTTGCTAGTGGCTAGCTGCGCGAGAAAGCAACCACTCCAGCGCGGTTGTCAGGACGCTTCTTGATTCTCTTGAAACGTCTTTTTTTCGGTTTCTGCGGAAGTTTCTCGGGCGATTTTCGATTTTCTTGATTTTTTCTATCGATAACTGATTGATTTAATTGAATATAAATATTTAATTGTGATTTCTGTTGCATAAAAGCTAAAACGGGATAATAATCCCGTTATGACTTCTACGCCTAAATCTCACCTGGCAAAAGCCGTACTGACGGTTCTGAAGCCGCTGCTGCGTGTGTTGATCCGAAACGAGATTTCACATGCGGAATTCGCGGAGTTGTCGCGACAGGCTTACGTCGATGTCGCTTACGATCATTTCGCTATTCCTTCCAAGAAAATGACGTACGCCCGTGTCGCCGTACTTACCGGGCTTAGTCGCAAGGAAGTTGTGCGCCTGAGCAAGTTGCGCGGCGCCGAAGGCGTATCAATCCAGAGCACGCCAAACCGAGCCATGCGAGTTATTAATGGCTGGATGAGTGATTCAGAATTTTTGGACGAGGACGGAAAGCCCGCATTGTTGCCACTACAAGGTGATGTCGGAAGTTTCAGGGCTCTGGTTGCGCGCTACAGTGGTGATATCACACTGGGCGCGGTTATCGATGAGCTTGAACGCATAGGTGTTGCCAGTCGAGTCGACAAGGATTTTGTCCAGCTTGACAGTCAAGGATACATTCCCGAGAAAGATGAGCTGGAAAAGGTCAATGTGTTAGCGACTTGTACGGCAGATCTTCTCGGCAGTGCGGTACATAACATTGAACACGGTGATACTGATCCGCGCTTTCAACGCCAGATTGTCTATCGCAATGTTCCAGCAAAAGCTGTCGAAGAATTCAAGCAGATCAGTGAACAGCGCGCCAACGTTTTTTTGCAAGAGCTCAATAAACTCCTGGCGTCCATTAAACAAAGTGACCCCGAAAATAAAGGTTCCAGACGCGTTGGATTGGGCATTTATTATTTTGAAAACAGTGATACCACAGAGGATAAGGACGATGAGTAAATATAAAATGAAAACGAGCAAGAATATTGTTCCACCCTGGAAGCGTATTCGTTTAGCTGTGGCTCTTACGTTGACAAGTGCCTTCGTGATCAGTTGCGGTGGCGGAGGAAGTGGTGACGGCGGTATCATTGGTACCGGGATTGAGCTCAGAGGTACTGTGCCGACCAATCGAGCATTCGCGGAATCAACGATTGAAATAAAGTCGCAGTCCGGCGAAAGAACCACAGCCGTCATTGCCAGTAATGGACAATTCTCAGCGGATGAAGTCCAGGGTAGTGGGCCGTTCTTGTTGCGTGTGAATCTTGGTAATGGGATTTTCTTGTATGGCATCAGTCACGCGATAGATTCAGCCAGTACGACTCAGAATGTGCATGCTTATTCAGATGTCGTCATCCGTAACTGGTTCGCCACAAACGGGCTTGACATTGATTCAACGTTTGATAGCGCAGGTCCGGTAAATGCCTTGCCATCAGAAACGGAAATCGCGGCGATCAATAACGATGTCAATGCGCTTGTTGCTCCGACGCTTGATGCATACGGGCTGGGTAATGTGAACCTGCAAAATGTTACGTTTTCAGCGGACGATACCGGTGTGGATCGTTTCCTTGATCTAAACCCGGTCATTGTTAATAACGGTACGATCACTATCATCGTCACCGATCCTGACGTAAGCACCGCAAGTACCGTTGCCAGTAATCTACCCGTAGGGACTGATTTTTCTGCGACCGATACGCAGCCACCTGAAGCGCCAAGCGGTGTGCGTGCCCTGGCGTCAGCATCCAATGAGATCGTTGTCGCCTGGGAGAGTTCGTCGGATAACGTGGCTGTCGTCAGTTATGAGGTACTTCGTGATGGTGCAGTAGTCGCTGAAACACCATTCCCGGTATACATTGATACCGGTTTGCAAGCGGGCATTGTTTTCGACTATGTTGTTGTCGCTCTTGATGCTGCGGGCAATCGGTCTTTGGTTTCATCTACTGCCAGTAGCGCGACACTCGCAGCACCAGATGTCACTCCGCCACCGAGCCCGACTGCTGTAGAACTGATTCCAGATACTGCGAGTGTCAGTATTCGCTGGACTCAGGGCAATATCGCTGACGTGGCCAGTTTTACCTTGTTGCGAGCAGAAGGGGGCGCCATGATCGATACCTTGGTCAGGGTGACGTCAACTGCGTTCGACGATGTGGGTCTCAATAGTGGAACTCAGTACTGCTATCAGGTGATAGCTAATGATGCGAGTGAGAACGCATCATCCGCGAGTGACGTTGTTTGTACGACTACTTTGGGCTCGTCAGTCACTTCGCCCACTACACCTACGACGCCGACACCCACACCCACTCCAACAACTGGACTCGGGCTGGATCATTTGACATCTGTCGATGTCGGTGGCATCAGTTGTACTCTCGAATTGACGGGTAGCGATGTAGACGGCTCAGTCAACCTGCCAGCGGGTTGCTATGAGGTACCCAGTAGCTTGACGCTCGGTGAAGGAGATTTACTGACACTATCACCCGGGGTGATCCTGAAATTTGCAGCCGGGACTCGGCTCACGGTTAATTCAGGAGCCTCTTTAACGGCCAATGGTACGGTGGCTAATCCGATTATCTTGAGTGGCTTGCAACAAACACCTGGTTTCTGGCAAGGCGTACGGTTCAGTTTTTCAAATGACTTGAACAATAGTTTTGAAAATGTCGTACTCGAATATGCTGGCACTGGAGCCAATGTCGACGGTGCATTAGATCTGCAAGCCAACAGCTCTAGTATCTCGCGATTTTCTGCGAACAATCTACTATTGCGCAATTCTGACTCTGATGGGTTTAATTTTGATAATGGTTCCATTCTTGGTAGCTTCAGCAATATTGTCTCCACGAGTAACAATCGTGTGGGTAGGCTTACGCCTGAGCTTGCCGGGTCCATTGCAGCATCAGTCGAATTTACCGGCAATGAGATTGATGCTATCAGCCTGCTTAATGTCGACGTTAGTGAAGCTTCGATCTTGCCGAACCTTGGAGTGCCTTGGTTGGTTGACGATTTAGAATTGGACGCGCCCTTCGAGATCGCGGCTGGCAATACCTTGATCTTTGATTCTCTCGGTCGTGTACGAGTAAATGATTCTGGATCTTTGCGAGCTGTCGGAACTGCATTGGCACCTATTACCTTTACGGGTAGTCAGATGACACCCGGTTTCTGGGAAGGGCTGGAATTAGCTTTCAGTCCAAGTATCAACAATGTGCTCGATCACGTCGTTGTTGAATATGCTGGAGGGGGATCGAATACGAATGGGGCACTGGACTCAACGGCCAATCCGACATTTCCATCAAGACTTGTCGTCAGTAATACGATTTTACGAAACTCCACAGGTGCAGGTTTCGCTTTTGATAACGGGACAATTGTTGACGGGTTTTCAAACGTCACCAGTGTCGGAAACGATGTTTCCGGGATCATGCATCCTGATGAGGTTGGTAATCTGGGTACGGGTCTCGTCTTGCAGGGCAATACGAGAGATTTCGTCGAACTTCTCAACGGTGATATCGAAACCGCTCAAACCTGGCAAACATTGGACGTGCCATACTTTTTTGACGACCTGGATATAGAGACTGCATGGTCTTTGTCTCCAGGCACGACGCTGGTAGCTGATATTGGAGGTGACATTCGTGTTGAGGATGATGGTTCTCTGAACGCAGTCGGAACTGCATTGGCACCGATCAGTTTCATCGGCGAGCAAGCGGTGCCGGGTTCCTGGAATGGTATAGAGTTTGCGTTTTCGAACCAAGTTCTGAATGTATTGGATAATGTAGTTGTGAGCGATGCTGGAAGTGGATCTGCCCCTTCAAATGCTGGCAATATCTCATTGTCATGTAATGGGACGTTTCCTGCTCAGGTCAACATCTCCAATTCGACCATCACTAACGGTGCTGGCTTCGGAGTGTTTACCTCAACAAATGGTTGTATTGTAAATGTGGGTGCGAATGTCGATCTCACTGGCAATACGCTAGGAGCTTTTAATCTGGCACCCTAGTTTTGCTGAACGACTCGATGTGACGTAAAGTAATGGCGCCTCCTTTGGGAGGCGCCATTTTCTTTTGTCACGATGGAAATACTATGGCTATTGAATTTTTCT